>JALYGE010000190.1 GCA_030777225.1 Actinomycetota bacterium | reverse complement strand
ATCTTCAAATGGATGGGAGCTTCCACGAAGGTTCTACAGGTTGTGAAAGAATCGCAGTCTACCATTCTATGAGCTTCCAGATTTCTGGCTGCATCTTACCTTCCTCACCGATCTCGGAGAAGATGGCTACGGCTTTTTTGAGGTGGGACATAGCTTCCTCACGCCGTCCTGTGGCGTGGAGCAAATCCGCCAGATTGTTGTGTAGCGCCGCCTCATGGTGACGGTCTCCCATGGCGGCGCACAGAGCCAGGGCGGCTTCGGCCTCGTTGATCGCCTGTTCTGTCTCGCCGCTGGCTCCGTAAGCCAGGGCGAGGTTGTTGAGGGCCGCCACTCGGGGCCCCGGGTCTTCGAGGGTCTCCGAGAGCGCGAGGCTGCGCTCGAGATGGTAGCGGGCAGTCTCCTGGTCGCCGCCGCTCTTGGCTAGCATGCCTACAAGATTGTGGGTGTAAGCGAGCGCGCGAGCCTCGTCCGCCTCCTCGGCAAGCCTCAGTGCCTGATGCGCGAGCTCTACGGCCTCCTCGATCCGACCCCGCCGGTGGGAGAGCAGGCTACGATCTGCGTAGAGTCTGGCGCGCTCGCCGGTGGGTCCCGCCTCGCCTAACTCCTCCAACGCCGCCTCATAGTGGGTCTCCGCCATGTCCCACTCTCCCCGGCGCTGGTGGACGTTGCCCAGCTTGCGCTCGATATCGGCCAGTGCCGGGCCTTCGCAGAGCGCCGCGGCTGTTTCGTAGCTGGCGACCGCCGCGCCGTAGTCGCCTCCGAGCGTCTGAAGGTCCCCGATGGCTCCGTGCAGCCCGGCGGTGTCCGGATGTCCTAGAGCGAGCGCGGTATGAAAGTGGGAGAGCGCCTCGGCGTTGGCATACAGGGCGTCAGCGTGCTCGCCGGCCAGTTTGTAGTAGCTCGCGGCCTGGAGGTCTTGTCCGGCCAGCTGGTAGTGGTAGGCGACCTGAGCCGCCAGCGGTCGGGTCTCCCGGCGATGTCCCCTGAATCGGTCGGCGAGCGCCCCGGCCGTGCGCCGATGCAGAAGGCGTCTGCGGGCCAGGTTGGTCTCATCGTAGACGAGGGCGCGGACCTTGTCGTGGGAGAAGTCGTAGGTCGGAGCACCTCTGGCGGGATCGTCCGCGAGCTCCCGGATCAAGCCTTGGGATAGCAGCTCCTCTAAAGCCGTGATGGCTTCTTCCTCGCTGCGTCCGCTGGCCCTCTGCACCGTGTCGAAGTCGAACGACCGCCCGATAACGGCGGCGGTGGCGAGTAGCTGGCCTCCGGCCTCGCTCAGCCTCCGCAGGCGTCCGTGTAGTAGATCTCGCACCCCCCGCGGTATCGTCCAGCTCCCGCTGTCCGGCACCATCTCGCCCTCCGCGACCGCCCTGAGGTACTCTATAAGGAAGAGCGGCAACCCCTCCGTCTCGTCGTACAGCTGTTGGTCTAGCCTGCCGGTTCTCTTCCCCGTTATGGAAGAAACTAGCTCCTCGACGGCGGCCCTCTTCAGGCGCGCCAGCGGCAAGACAGACGCCACACCGGCGCGCCTAGTCTCCTCCACGAGATCCCGCAGGCGGTGGTCGTCCGGCACCTCTTCCTTCCGCCAGGCGGCGAGGACGAGCAGGGACCGGCTGCGCTGACGCCGCGTTAGGTAAGCCAACAGGTCGAGGGAAGCGTCGTCGGCCCACTGCAGGTCGTCGAGGAAAAGGATACCGGGCGGTGTGCCGGGCTCCGCGCTACAGGTCGCCAGCAGTACCCGGGTTACGCCCTCGAAAAAGCGGGTTTGAGCACCCGGCGTATCGAAGGGGAGTGGCGGCGGCAAGTCTGGAAACCGTTCAGCTAGGCCAGGTAGCAGGCGGGACGCCTCGCCCAACAGGTGTGCCGGCAACCCTTCTAGCCGCTCGGTGAGCTCCGGACGATCAAGCACACCCCCCATCATCTCGGCAAATGGACCATAGGCCAGGTTTCTCTGACCCGCGTAGCACCGCGCAACGAGCGCCTTCGCGCCCTCGTCCCTCGCGTGGGCGACGAACTCCTCCGCCAGACGGGTCTTGCCGATGCCCGCTTCCCCTTCGAGGACCACAAAGCGGCTCCCGGTCGAGGCGGCTTCATACTCGCCTTGTAGAACCCGCCATTCCTCCTCCCTGCCGACCAGCGGGTTTGCGAGGAGCGGGACGCCGGGGGAGGCTGCATGCGGCGCCGGAGTTGCCGGCGCCGGTGTCTCCGGTGACGTAGAAGCGAGGGACGGAAACGGCGGCGCCGCTCCCTCCTTGATCGTCTGGTAGAGTTCACTCGTTTCCTCCAGCGGGGAGACGCCCAGATCCTTTTCGAGGAACCGCACGCACTCCCGGTACTGGTGTAACGCGGCCGCTCGCTGCCCAGAGAGGGCGTAGAGTTGCATCAACAGGCGGTGAGCCGGCTCGTGCAGCGGATCGAGGGCCAGCCGACGCCGGGCGTAGCCAATGGCCGGCTCCCACTCCTCCCGGGCGCCGTGCCCGCGCGCGAGGCGATCCAACACCCCGGCCAACTCACGCCGCAGGCTCTCGGCTTCAAAGTATTGCCAGTCGTCGAAGCTGAAGCTATCCCGCAGGCCGAAACCGGCCAGAAAGTCGCCATGATACAGCGCCGCCGCCTCCGTAAGCGGCGGGAGACAGGCCAGGCATACCCCGGTCTCCGGGTGGCCGTGCGAGCGGCACTCCGTCAGCAGCTCGTGAAACCGGGCCACGTCAACCCATACACGTCCCCCGGACAGACCCACGCTCTCGCGGTCTACGACCAGCCAACCTTCCTCGCGGGCCTCGCTCAACGCCGAGAGGGTGCGGCGCAAGGCGGCACGGGCCCGACTCTGACCGTACTCCGGCCAGAGCAGCCCCGCCAGGGCGTCGCGCGTGTGGCGTTCTTGTGTAATCGCCAGATAAGCGAGGAGAGCCACAGCCTTGCGCGTATCAACCTTGAACGGCGCACCGTCGCGCTCTATGCGGGGTGGTCCGAGCAGGAATAGTTTTGTATCAGGCACGTTATACCTCCTCCTGTATACGGAATTATGGTTGTTCCGGGCAGAAATTCAACGCGAGCGGCGGGGCGTCCCGCGCCGACCCGGGCATGATGCAGCGGCGCGATTCCCGACCGGGATAGAGCGTGGAATGAGAAAAATTCTCCAAAAGTCCTCCCGTAACGCTTTTCGTAACGGTCTGGAGACGGTAGGGGGCTAGATTGAGGACGGATAATAAAAGCGGACGTCTGGAAAGGAGGAAACGTCTGGAAAGGAGGAAATATGACGTCTTCAGCTCTGGTCCGTATCGGGGGTCTGGCGGCGATAGCGGCCGGCGCGCTGCTGCTCGTCGCGGACGTATGGAGCCTGCTGGGCGGTGAGCCCGAGAGGTTCAGCGATCTGGCCGTGACGACCACGTGGACGGCAGTGTCAGCGATGTACCTGATCGGGGTGCTGCTGCTCCTCGCCGCGCTGGTCGGGCTCTACGCCCGACAGTCAGATGCGGCGGGTGCCCTCGGGGTCGCGGGCTTTCTCGCGGCGCTCGTCGGTACGGGACTTCTCGCGGGCATGATGTGGACCCTCGCCTTTGTAGTGCCCAGCGCCGCGATAGAGGCTCCTGCCTTCCTCAACGCCGAGCAGACAGCCGGACCGCTGGACGCGGGCTTCATGCTCTCGGGCCTGGCCGTCGCTATAGGCTGGGCGCTCTTCGGTGTGGCTACTCTGAGGGCCGGGGTCTTCCCGCGCATAGCGGCCATAATACTCATAGTGGGTGCCATCCTCACGTTCCTGCCCCTTCCGGCTACGACCGTGGTCATCGACGTGGCCGTGGCCTGGTTGGGTTTCTTGATGTTGACGGGAAGAAGTCAATCGCTCGGGAGGGCTGCAACCGTGCGGTGAGTACAGGGAAACAAGAAACATCGGTAATTCTAGAAGAGGAGGAAAACAAAAATGACTGCAAACAACATGATCCGGTGGGGAGCGCCGCTGACCATCCTCGGAGGTCTGCTCCTCGTCGTCTTCGCTATAGGAGTCAACTTCATCGGCGAGTCCCACTGGGGCTTCCACACCCTCAACGCCCCGCCCAACGCCCTTCTGGCTCTGGGTATCGTGGGCATCTATCTATACCTCCGCCAGCAGGGAAACTTTGGCATTCTGGGCAGGATCGGCTTCTACATCTGCGCCTTCATATTCGCCATCGAGGCCATAGGCGGGGTCGGGATCATCCTGGCCGACGCCGTCTTCGGCGCCGAAGCGATAGAAGGAGCGCTCGACATCATCCATCCGCTGGAGATTTTGCTGGTTCCGGGCCTGATCCTCTTCGGCATCGGGCTACTGCGCTATGGGGGTCTGGCGCGCCTGGGAGCGATGATCCTCATCGCGGTGCCGGTGTTGCTGATAGGCGGAATGGTTGCCTTCGGGGAAGCGGATTGGGTCTTCTCCGCGGTGTTCGCCCTGCTGGGTGTCGGATGGGCGCTCCTGGGTTATGGCCTGCAGCAGGAGAACATGCAGACCACAGCCGCAGTCCGGTAAGCTGGGATTTCTGAGAAGGGACGGAGCCGGTAGCCTCGTCCCTTCTCTCCCGCGGTGAAGATGGTCCGGCTACGAACAAGGAGAAACCATGGCAGCCCTGGAACGAGTTATAGAGAACCCCCTCAACGGCGAGCGGATGACTTTCCTGACCACCGGCGAGGAGACTGGCGGAGAGTTTGCGAGGGTCAGGACCGAACTCCCCGCCGGCGCGTCGGGGCCGCCTCTGCACTACCACCTGACTTTCACCGAGACGTTCGAGGTGCGGGAGGGCAAACTCGACATGTACGTTGGGGGGAAGAAGCACCATCGCCAGTTGAAGAGCGGCGACTCGGCGCACGCGCCCGTAAAGGTTCCTCATACATTCTGGAACAGCAGCGACGAGCCCGTAGTTTTCGAGGCCGAGATCCGCCCGGCCCAGCCGTTCGAAGACACGATAAGGACGGCGTATGGGCTGGCGCGGGACGGCAAAACGGACGAGAAAGGAGTTCCCACCAACGTCTGGGAGCTCGCGCTGGTCTATGAGCTCGCGGGGAGCTACATGACGGGCATGCCCCTGTTCCTGCAGAGGAGGATCTTCGGGGTTCTAGCGAAGATTGCCCGCCGGAAAGGCTACGACCCCGAGTTCTCCCGGTACACGAAGCCGTACGACGAACCGGCAACGAGCCGGATAGGGAGCTAGATCGGGATGCTGGGGACCCTGATCTTCTCGGCGTTCGGCGTCGCGATGTGGGTAGCCGCCGGGGTGCTGCTCTACTTCCGGCGTCGGCAGTTGCGGAAAACAGAACTCATGCAGTGGGTCCAGACCTCCAACGCCGCCGACGTGTCCGGGCTGGAGCCGGGCACGCTGGCCGAGGTCAAGGGGACGTTGCGGTGCGAGAGCCCGATCACCAGCGAGATGGCCGACAAACAGTGCGCCTACTACATCTCCAAGGTGATCCGGGAGTACCAGGAGACCAGGCGCGACTCCGACGGGGACCGCAAGACCACACGACGCTCGGAGGTGATCGCCTCGAACGAGCAGTTCGCCCCGTTCGTCGTGGAGGACGAATCGGGCACGGTGGGCGTGCGCGGGGAGGGCGCGGAGGTCGACGCCAATCAGGTGATGAACCGGTTCGAGAAGGACACGGGAGGTGGCGGCAGTATCTCCCTCGGTGGCTTCACCGTGAACCTCGGCGGGGGTGAGCGCACCATCGGGTACCGCTACCAGGAGAGTATTCTGCCGGTGGACGAGCCGGTGTACGTGCTCGGCGCGGTGCAGGAGGACGGCGAGATCGGCGCTCCGGAAGAGGTAGACGGGGAGAAGCGGTTTCTGATCAGCTACCGCTCCGAAGAGCAACTGGAGAAGAAGTTCCGGCGGGACGCCCTCATCCTCACCCTCATAGCCGCCGGCCTCTTCCTCTTCGGGGCGGCGTTTATCGCGGTCGGGGTGGCGTCGGCGCTCGGCTACATCGAGTTCGAGAATACGGCGGCCCTGATCCTGCCGGTGAGGAACTAGCGGGATGGGGAGAGAGAGGGAAGTATTCCGTTGACATCCGGTCGCCTCCGTCATTGCGGACTCGCGGCGATGCGCGGCGGCGCGCTGGCCGTCGCGGTGGCGCCCGTCATAACCTCCGCCTATTCCCTGACGGAGGACGGCGTGGGAACGGTCCCGCCCTGGGAACCGGCGTTCAGCAACACCTTCAGCCCTCTCTTCAGCTTCGCCGCGCCCGATGCCGTCTACGCCACCTACGGCAAGCTGTACTTCTTCGTCTTCCTGGGGTTCCTGTTCGGCCTGATCGGGCTTCGCGCCCGGCGAGGAGCCCGCGCCGGGCGGCTGGAGCGGTGGGGCTTCGGGCTGTCCTTCGTTGGGCTCTTGCTCAACCTGTTCGGCAACGTCCCGGACTACTGGATCGGTGAGGACACCGTCTTCGAGGACGTGGGTTTCGTCGCGGGCACGGCGCTCGGGCTCCTCGTCCTGACGGTCGGTTCGTCGTTGCTGGGTGTAGCCCTGCTGCGGGCGCGGGCGGGCTTGCGTCTGGGAGCGTGGCTGCTTGCTCTCTCCCTGCCGGGGATACTGCTGTCGGGCTTTCGCTTCGGGAACATCCCGAGCGGTCCGGCGTTGTGGTACGGTGTCGTCTGGGTGGTGTTGGGATATTCGCTGTGGTCGGCTGAGAGAGGCGCTGTCCGGCGGGAGGCCGGGTTGAGATGAGCCCGCGCGCCGCCCGGCTCGCCTGGACGCTGTGGGGACTCTCCATCTTGGCGGTGGTCCTCAGCGCTCCGTTGGCGGTGTTGAACGGCTTCGAGCTCGGCTTCGACTGGGTCTTCGGCGGTGTGACAGCAACGTCGTTCTCGAGCGTGGGGGCGGTAGTCGCTTCGCGTCGTCCGGAGAACGCTGTGGGCTGGATCTTCTGCGTTATCGGCCTTAGCAGCGGCGTGCTGGTCTTCAG
>JALYGE010000189.1 GCA_030777225.1 Actinomycetota bacterium | reverse complement strand
CGTTGCACTCTGCCTCCGCACTCTCTAATAGAAGTCACTCTTATACCATACGGTTTCGTCCGACCTTGTTATTATCGACATCATGCCCGCAGAACTTGAACCCCGCCGCGAACGCGACCTCGTCATGATGCGCCGCGCCCTGCTGGCCGCCGAACAGGCCGCCGAAAGAGGGGAAGTGCCCGTCGGGGCCGTCGTCGCTCGCGGCGATGAAGTCCTCGCGACCGCCGCCAACGAGCGCGAGAGCCTGCAAGACCCTACGGCGCACGCCGAACTACTGGCACTACGCAGGGCCGCCGAGAAAACAGGAAGCTGGCGCCTGACGGGTTGCACCCTCTATTCGACCCTGGAACCCTGCCCGATGTGCGCCGGAGCCGCCTATGCCGCCCGGATCTCCCGCCTCGTCTACGCCGCCCCCGACCCCAAGGCCGGGTTCGCGGGTACCCTCCACGACCTCCCCTCCGACTCCCGACTAAACCACACCTTTCCTACCGAAAGCGGCATCCTCGAACCCGAAGCCGCCGAGATGCTGCGAAAATTCTTCAAAATCCGCCGAAAAAAACGCTAGAATGCCACCAACCTGCCCGTACAGAGCCATTTCGCAAAAGCCTAAAGTTGCAATCCAGGTTAACTGTAAACTAAAACTTAAGATTGCGGCTAAAGCATAAACTCTCGGTCGAGGCGAATCTTTCTACCTGAACGTAAAGGTACTTGATTTGCGGGAAATTCCCTTTTTTTTCGTTTTTCAGAAAATTTTCTGAAAAATTTTTTCCGTCCGCCGGGCAAAGCACAATACGCCTAAAAATGCGGGGTTCGGCGTTTTAACGCTGCTTTAACCTTATGTTGAGGTCCAATTAGGGGGTATTGCGAACCGAAAATGTGGTGTGCTAGGTTTCTGCACTACCAGATGTGGTGTTGATGTCACGGGGGTTATAGCGGTGCAGTGTCCATATTGTGATTTTGAGGATACAAAGGTCATAGATTCGCGGCTTTCGGAGACGAAGGACGCTGTGCGCCGGCGGCGGGAGTGTCTTTCGTGCGAGAAGAGGTTCACCACGTATGAGCGGCGGGAGCCGTTGAAGCTCATGGTGGTCAAGCGTGATGGAGAGCGGGAACCCTTTGATCGGGACAAGCTCCAGGCCGGGCTCTTGAAGGCTTGCGCCAAGCAGCGGGTGTCGGACGAAGAGGTAGAGCTGATCGTGGACGAGGTAGAGGCCGAGTTGCGGGAGCGGCGGCGGCACGAGGTGACCTCGCGGCGCATCGGGGACATGGTGTTGTTCCGGCTGCGGCGGCTCGACATGGTGGCGTACCTCCGGTTCGCCTCCGTCTATCGGCAGTACACGGATGTCGATCAGTTCCGTTCCGAACTGGTGAAGCTCGCCGGTTCCGGGATCGGCAATAGCAGGTAGTGGGAAGAGCAAACTTCCGCAGTAGAATATAGGGGAGGATAAGTATGGAAGTGGATCGTAGTAGACGGCTGGACGATATCGAGCTCTCGGAGAACGCTTTAGCGGTTCTCAAAAAGCGCTACCTCAAAAAGAACGAGGCCGGCGAGGCCATCGAGGAGCCCATAGATATGTTCCGCCGGGTGGCGTCGAACATCGCAGAGGGTGAGTACCGGTTCAAGGGAAGCGAAGCCGGCGAGGAGGCTGAGGCTCTCTACGAGGAGTCCAGAGAGAAGTTCCTCCAGATGATGCTCTCCCGCAAGTTCATGCCCAACTCACCGACCCTGATGAACGCAGGTCGTGAGATGCAGCAGCTTTCGGCCTGTTTCGTACTGCCGGTCGAGGACTCCATAGACGGCATCTACGACACGCTCAAGCACCAGGCGATCATCCACAAGAGCGGCGGCGGCACGGGCTTCGGATTTTCGCGGCTGCGCCCGAAGAACGATCTGGTAAAGAGCACGATGGGCGTTTCGAGTGGGCCGGTCTCGTTTATGGCTATATATGACGCCTCGACGGACAAGATCAAGCAGGGCGGGACCCGGCGCGGGGCGAACATGGGCATCCTGCGGGTGGACCACCCGGACATCGAGGACTTCATCACCTGCAAGAAAGAGAACGACCAGATCAACAACTTCAACATCTCCGTCGCCATCACCGACGAGTTTATGGAGGCGGTCAAGGCCAACGCGGACTTCGACCTGAAGAATCCCCGCGACGGCCAGGTGGTCAGGACGGTCCGGGCTCGGGAGCTCTTCCGCCAAATCGTAGAGGGCGCGTGGCTCAACGGCGAGCCGGGCGTGGTGTTTATAGACAAGATCAACGCCGACAACCCGACGCCGCAGTTCCCGATAGAGTCCACGAATCCCTGCTCGGAGGCGCACCTGCCACCGTACGACTCGTGCAACCTGGGTTCCATAAACCTGGAGCGGTTCTTTATAGAGGGTGACCGGCCGGGTGAGGGATCGGTGGACTGGGAAGGTCTCCGGGAGACGGTCCACACCACGATCCGCTTCCTCGACAACGTCATCGAGATGAACAACTACCCGCTGCCGCAGATAGACGAGATGAGCCGGGGCAACCGGCGCATCGGGCTCGGGGTCATGGGCTTCGCTGACCTCCTCATAAAGCTCGGCATCACCTACGACTCCGACGAGGGCCTCGCCTTCGCCGAGAAGGTGATGAAGTTCGTGGACGATGAGGCGTGGGAGGAGAGCCGCCATCTCGCCGAGGAGCGCGGCGTCATGCCGCACTACGAGGGCTCGCGGCACGAGGCCCGGGGCGACCGGGTTCGCAACGCGACGGTGACTACCATAGCCCCGACGGGCACCATATCCATGATCGCCGGCTGCTCCGGCGGCATCGAGCCTTTGTTCGCCGTCGCCTTCATGCGTCGCCAGGCGGACATGGAGATGCCGGACGTGAACCCCGAGTTCGTAAAGCTGGCGAAGGAGCGCGGTTTCTACTCCGAGGAGCTGATGACGAAGGTCGCCGAGCATGGCAGCGTCCGGGACATCCCCGAGGTACCGGAGGACGTGCGGAGCGTGTGGGTTACCTCCCACGACATCACGAGCGACTGGCACGTCAAGATGCAGGCCGCGTTCCAGAAGTACACTTCGATGGGGATCTCCAAGACGATCAACCTCCCCAACCACGCGACGCCGGCAGACGTAGAAGACGCCTACATGCAGGCCTTCTCGACCGGCTGCAAGGGGATAGCGGTATATCGGGACGGCTCGCGCGACGCCCAGGTTCTCTCGACGGGCAAGACGGGCGGAGCCGCGCAGGGTTCCGAGGTCGTCTCCGAGCCGGAGGTCCGGCACGTCTCGCTGGCAGAGGCCCGTAACGGCCGGCCGCGCACCCTCTCCGGGGTGACCAAGAAGATACAGACCGGCCACGGCCCGCTGTATGTCAGCATGAACGACGACGAGTTCGGCCCGCGCGAGTGCTTCGTGGTGCTGGGCAAGCCCGGGGGCACGGCGGCGGCCTTCTCGGACGCTTTGGGGCGTATGATCTCACTCGCCATGACCCACGGCGCCACCCCGGCCGAGGTGGTCCACCAGCTCCGTGGCATCCAGGACGGACACCCGATGGGTTTCGGTCCGAACGCGGTACTCTCCGTCCCCGACGGCGTGGCGAAGGCGATGGGCGAGCACTACCTGGTCGAAGAAGACCCGGCCGAGGCTCGCGAACTCCCGATCATCGGGGCGTGCCCGGACTGCGCCAGCGGCCTCACCCGCCAGGAAGGCTGCGTCGTCTGCCACTCCTGCGGGTACTCCAAGTGTAGCTAGACCAGACCTCCAAGCGGTCTTGATGGCGGGCTCTTCGTAGCCCGCCTTTTTATTGTTCGTCTGTAGGGTTTCGGTCGAGGCTCTGGTCGGCGAAGGAGGCCGGGTCTTCGGAGGGCTCCAGGTGCATGAAGAACGTGCTGCCGGGTAGGGCTTTCCCCAGGTCTTTCTCTATCTGCTCGGAGAGGTCGTGGCCCCTCTGCACGCTCCAGCGGCCCGGCACGAGCACGTGCATGGAGATAAAGCGGCGTTGGCCGGCGGCCCGGGTACGAACCGCGTGGAACTGTATCCCTTCTCGTTCGTAGTGGGAGAGGATTTCGGAGATCTGCTCCTGGTCGGTGTCCGGTAGGGCGCGGTCCAGGAGCCCGCTGGCGGTATCCCGTAGTAACCGGACTCCGGTCCAGACGATGTTCGCGGCGACGAGCAGCGCGATAATAGGGTCCAATACGAGCCACCCGGTGAGCTGCGCCATAAAAACGCCGACTACCACCCCCAGGGAGGTCCACACGTCGGTGAGCAGGTGGTGCGCGTCGGCCCGGAGCGTAATAGAGCGCAACCTGCGCCCGGCGCACAGGATGACCAGCGCCGCGCCGCCGTTGATCGCTGCCGCGACCAGCGTTATGGAGAGCCCGATCCCGAGGTTCTCCAGCGGTTGCGGGTCCAGCAGCCGTCCCCAGGCGGTGACCCCAATCCAGACGGCCGCGATGAGTATCAGCGCGCTCTCCAACCCGCTGGAGAAGTACTCGACCTTGTTGTGCCCGAAGGCGTGCTCTTCGTCCGGTGGACGGGCCGCCAGGGTCAACGCCCACAGCACCGCCATCGCCGCCACCAGGTTCACCACGGACTCGGCTGCATCCGAGAACAACCCGACGGAACCGGTCAACAAATAAGCCCCGAACTTCAGGCAGATCGTTACTAACGCCGCCGCGATCGAGAGAACAGCGTACCGTCGAGCTTCCCTCCCGAGGCCTGGCGTATCTTCCGTCAAAACGGGCCGCGCCCGAACGCCGCGCGTTGGCCTGTCACCGGCTGCCCCGGGAGAAGCGCGGCGCAAGTGTCCGGCTGGTGTAGGTTTCTTTCTTCATCTTGCGGCGCGCCCAAGTATACACGCCCCAAAATCGTCCGCCGAACTCATGCCAGCAAGTATGTAACTTTAAACTATAGGGTGATTGTTTATCCGAAGGAGTTTTCGAGTTCGATGAACTACTTCACACAGAATCCCCTTATGTATAGGGTTTAGAGGTGTGTATTGGCTGGAAGTGCTCGGGAGCAAAACCTGCTGTGTCTTTCGAGGAAAGGGTGAGATACATTAAAGTAGAAGATAAAGGTTTGGAAAGTGTCGTACGAGAGCGGGGATGGTTGAAGGGTGGCGTGTGAGCGGATAAACTCGTCGGCGGAGAGGTGGCAGAGTGGTTGAATGCGGCGGTCTCGAAAACCGTTATGTCGGTAATCCCGGCATCGGGGGTTCGAATCCCCCCCTCTCCGCCCCGGGGCGTCCGCCCCAAATGTAGCTCGAATGAGGCGCTCCGAACGTAGGCGCTCTGCGGGAATCCTCTGTGTCGGGAGCGTATTATTGAGGGATGTTTGTCTTAGACGTTGAGGGCGCGGGTTAGCTTTGCGAGGGGGACGGAGCTGGTTGCGGCTGGGGTGGAGCGCATTGTTGTTGCTGGTCGCGCTGGGAGTGTTGGTGCTCTCTGTCGCGCTTCACGTCCGCCATGGGGATGGGACGCTGGAGCGCGTCTCGACCGACTCCATGGATGTACACGCGGACTTCGACTCTTTCTGGCGATCGGCTAATGCTGCCCTGGAAGGGGAGAATATCTACGATGCGGGGGCGCGACTGGTCAACCTGAACCCGCCGTTCTGGACTTTGGTGATGCTGCCTTTCGGCTTTATGGAGCCGCTCAACGCCTACCGGTTATTCGTCCTGGTCATGCTTTTCACCACCATAGGTTCCCTGGCCTGGATGGCAGGGGAGTTGCGCCTGCGGGCGGGCTGGGCCGTGGTTGGGGCCGGGATGGTGCTATTTTCCTCGCCACTCCTGGCGACCTTTGCGCTCGGCCAGATGTACCCGATCCTGGCTCTAGGGCTCGTGGCGGCGTGGGTAGCGGACCGCCGGGGTTGGTACGTGTCTTCGGGGACTGCTCTGGGCCTGATAATGGCCCTCAAGCCGTCGCTAGCACCGCTCATACTATGGCCCGCCGTGCGGAAGAAGTGGGCGTCGGTGGGGGCGACCATCGTCTCCGGGGCGACGGCGACGCTCGCCGCCAGCCTGGTATTCGGCCCCGAGGCGACCCTCCGCTACGCGTTGGTCGTGCTCGACGCGAAGGTAGACGGGTTCTGGGATAATGCTTCGCTCGTGGGAACGGTGACCCGCACGTTCACCCGGACCGAGTTCGCCGAGCCTCTCGTGACGTTGTCGTGGGCCGTCCCGGCGGCCTATGTTCTTGGTGTGGCGGCGCTCATACTGACCGCTGTGAAGGTCCGGGATGGAACGGAGGCCGGACTGTGGGCACTGGTCGCGGCTTCTCTTCTGGCCTCTCCCATAGCCTGGAACAACTACCTGCTGTTGCTGGCGCCGGGGGTCCTGTTGCTGCTCGCCCGGGGACGGGTCGCGTTGGCCCTTCTGCTGCTCTCTCTGCAGTTTATTCCTCCGCAATGGCCTTTCCTCTGGAACGACTCGGAGAGTGTTCTGGCCACGGTGGCGATGGGACTCTACACGTATGTGCTCGCGGCGCATTGGATCTCCTTCCTCACCGTCGGCAAGGAGCCGAAGCGCGCATCGCGGACCGCTTTCGGGGAGCATGCTACGGAACCCGATTAAGGGAGGCCTGGCACCCCTGGAGGCGGGGCATAATCTATTCGTATAGCCCTCGCTTGGAAAGGTGGAGATACATGGGAGCGACCACGCTCAGCCGGCGCATCGTCGAATTTGCGTCTAAGCGAGATAACAGGCGGCTTGTAGAACTTCCCGCCTGGGCTGACTAGCTCTTCTCCAGCATCTCCAGGGCCACCACGGTGGCCCGGCGCAGGCTTCGGCTGGCATCCACCCGAAAGACGGTTTGCAGGTCCTGACGGGCCCGGGACTTCTCGCCGAGGACGGTCAGGGCCGAGGCCCGGTTGTAGTAGGCGATGCCGAGCCTGGGGTCTAGCTTTATGGCGCGGTCGGCGGCGTCCAGGGCGGAGTGCGGGTCGCCGGAGGCGTCGAGGCTGGCCCCGAGGGCTGCGTAGTAGCGGGGCAGGGGACGATGTTCGAGGAGAGCCTCATAGAGGGTGACGGCTTTCTCGTACTCCGCCTGCCGGAAGGCGTTGTTGGCGCGGCGTTCCTCGGGAGAGACGCTGCGGGCCATGATGATGGTGAGGATAGCGGCCCCGCCCAGATAAATGAATAAAACGGGTTCATCATTGTAGACGGTGGTCAGGCTCATGACAAAAGGGAGGCCGGCGATAAAAACGCCGGTGGAGAAGGGTGGGATCAGCCGCCACAAAAACTCTCTGTAGGCCCGGACGCGCAGCAGGTCCCGGTTCTGACGGCCGATAAAGAAGGTTAAGACCGCCAGAATGACGAGCGCGACGAGTGATGGGTAGAGGAAATTCAACGGTTGAGTTCTTCCAAAAGTCCCTTGACGTTGCCTCGGAAGCGGCGCGGGAGATCCGCTTCCGCCGCCCGTTGGAGGTCTTTTTTGGCCCGGCTGCGGCGGTTCATGCGGCGTAGGATGAGGGCGCGGTTGTAGTAGGCGATGCCATATTGGGGATCTTTCTCTATTGCCCGCGTAGACTCTTCTATCCCCTTCTCGTCCTGGCCGTCGGCGCCGAGCGCGGCTCCCAGAAAGGCGTGGTGGCGGGCGAGGGGCTGTTCCTCGACGAGCTCCCGGTAGTGTTCGATGGCTTTCTCATAGTCTCCCCGCCGGAAGGCTTTGCTCGCCGCCCGCTCGGAGCGAGGCATCGAGAGCATGTTCGACGCGACCACCGCAATCGCGAAGGTGAGCGCCCAGGTCAGGAGCACGGTCTGGTTCTCACGGAAGCCCTGGACCACCAACAGGCTCAACGCCATCAACGTCAGCACGGCAAAGGGTAGCGCCCTACGCGCCAACGGCCCCCACGCTTTGGCCCGGAAAAGGTCTTTATTGGAGGAGAAGACCACCCGCCAACTCAAAAATACCAGCAAAAAAACCAGGATGACCGGAATTGCGGCTGCTCCCATATTTACGCTCCCTCTGTTTTCTTTCGGCCGACTTCTACGGCTGGGGCGTGCTCATCCAGAAACTCGAGCAGTACCCGGTTGAAGAAGTCCGGATTGTCCTGGTTGGCGTTATGCCCGGCGTCCGGGACCACGACGTAGCGGCTTTGCGGGTCGCGGGCGGCCCACCGGGGTGAGCTCTCCCGGATGTTGCCCGTGCCGTCGTGCTCGCCGTGGGCGATGAGCAGGGGGTGTTCGATCCTGTACCCCGGCTCGTGGTGCACGCTGTCGGTGACGGCGTTCCAGACCTTGAGAAAATCCTCTTTGGTTAGCTGCCGGGACGCGTTGTACGCGTACTCCTGTACCTCCGGCCGGACGCTAATGTCCCTCGCCGCCCGATGGCGGAGGTCGTCTTTCGGCCAGAGCCTGAACAGCACGGGGGAGAGTCGCAGCACGATCCTGTCGCGCCGGGGATGCTCGATGGTGTTACAGGCGGCCCCCACCACCGCCAGCGTCTCGACCCTGTCCGGGCGGACGAAGACTACCTCCTGCGCCAGGCTTCCGCCGAGAGACTGGCCCACCAGAGAGGCCCACTCGTAGCCGAGATGGTCGAGCAGGGCGAGCAGGTCCTCGACCAGATCGCGCACGAGGAGCCCAGCCCCAATATCCCCGATGGGCCGGGAGCGGCCGTGGCCCCGCAGGTCCCAGGTCAGGACGCGGTAGCGACCCGCGACTGCGGGGACCTGCGCGTCGAACATCCGGTGGTCCATCGTCGCGCCGTGTGAGAAAACGACGAGTGGCGCGTCCTCCGGCCCCGTCAACCAGTAGTGGAGCGGGCATCCCGAACGCTCCAGGACTCCCTCCGTCGGGCGCGTGTCAGACACTGCGTTCAGGAACCCACCGGTGCGGGCCGCAGGTCTTCCAGCACGCCCATGACCGGGGAGACCAGCCTTTCGAAGTCCTCGTCGTCCAGCGCCGGACGGGCGCCCTCCACGGATACCGCTTCGTCGAGCCGGATCCAGCTCTTACACCCGCCGTAGCCCTCGCTGTACGGCAGTTCGACCGGTTCCGGGAGCAGGTAGGTTCGCAGGACCAGTACCGTAAGCGGCTTCTTCGGACGCCACTTGAAGCGGCTCCCGGCGTACTCCGGCGTCCAGATGTGGTACGGGTCTATGGCCTCCAGTTGCTCCGGCTCGGAGATCTCGTAGGCGGCGTGGACCTCGGCGAAGGACGTGAAGAGCAGCGGGTCGTGGTCCGTGCGGTCGGGGATCTCGTCCATCAGGCCCCGGTACTCGGGCTTTAGCAACTCTGGCCTCTGGTGTTCGTAGCCGGGGAGGAGCAGGAAGCGGCTGCTCTCCACGGCGAACGCCTTCTCCCGGATGCCGCCCTTGCGGACGACGAGCGCCGTATCGCCGCGTTCCAGCGCCTTCACCGCCACCGCCCATTCCTTCAGCGTGTGTTGCAGAGAACTCAAGGGATCACCTCTCGTATAATGCGGTCAGTTAGTGTACGGATTATATGATGCCTTTGGACGGGCTTCGACGGGAGGAGAAACGGATGAGCGAACACGAGACCCCGCACCGGGTAGAGCGCGACTCGATGGGGGAGGTGCAGGTCCCCCGCGACGCCCTCTTCGGCGCCCAGACCCGCCGCGCCCTGGACAACTTCCCCATAAGCGACATCCGCTTCCCGAGGCGGTTTATCCAGGCACTCGGCGCTATAAAGCTCGAAGCCGCCGTGGTCAACAACGAGCTCGGGCTGCTGGACGACGAGATAAAAGACGCCATCGTGCGGGCGGCGGAGGAGGTTGTGGACGGGACGCTCGACAACCAGTTCGTCCTGGATAGCTTCCAGACGGGATCGGGGACCTCGACCAACATGAACTCCAACGAGGTCATCTCCAACCGGGCTATCCAGCTTCTCGGCGGCGAGCTCGGATCCAAGAGCCCCGTCCACCCCAACGACCACGTTAATAAGGGCCAGTCGTCGAACGACGTGATCCCCACGGCCATCCACCTGGCGGCCCTTATATCTATCAAGGAAGACCTCCTACCCGGCCTTGAAACCCTCCAGGACTCCCTCGCCGAGAAAGCCCGGGAGTTCGACGGCGTGGTCAAGACCGGCAGGACGCACCTCCAGGACGCCACCCCGATCCGGCTCGGCCAGGAGTTCCAGGGCTTCGCCGGCCAGATAGAGCGCGGCATACAGCGGGTGCGGAAGGCCCAACAGGATCTGGCCGAGGTAGCCCTCGGTGGTACGGCGGTCGGCACCGGCGTCAACACCCACCCCGAGTTCGCCCAGAGAGTGTGCCAGCGTCTCTCCGAGCGTTTCGGGGTCGAAGTGCGGGAGACGGAGAACCACTTCCAGGCCCAGAGCGCGATGGACGCGGCGGTATTCGCCAGTGGCGCGATGAAGACGGTGGGGGTGAGCATCATGAAGATCTCCAACGACCTCCGCTGGCTCGGGGCCGGCCCGCGGGCCAACCTGGCCGAGATAGCCCTCCCCGAGGTCCAGCCCGGCTCCTCTATAATGCCCGGCAAGGTCAACCCGGTCATACCCGAAAGCGCGGCGCAGGTCGCGGCCCAGGTCATCGGCAACGACGCCGCCGTAGCCGTCGCCGGGCAGAGCGGCAACTTCCAGCTCAACGTCATGCTCCCGGTCATCGCCCTCAATCTGCTCCAGTCCATCGGCCTCCTCGCCACCACCTCCGCGAACCTCGCCGCCCAGTGCGTAAACGGCCTGGAGGCTACGGAGCGCGGCCCCGAACTCGTCGAGCAGGGCCTCATGCTCGCCACCGCCCTTGCCCCCGAGGTTGGTTACGACAAGGCAGCGGAGATCGCCAAGCAGGCCTACAAAGAAGACCGCACCATCCGCGAGGTCGCCCGCCAGCAGACCGACCTCTCCGAGGAAGACCTGGACGAGTTGCTCGACGCCCGCAAGATGACGGAGAGGTAAAGGCGGGAAACGGAAAATCAAAGATGCGCGACTCTCTATGTGTGCTTTATAGGTAGACGTGTCGTGATAGCCAAGTTGGGCATCGAAGTGAGAGCGCTGATCAACTCGTAGCTTGATCTCGGATCCTACCGCGTGTCATACATCGTTCGTATGCGTCGGAGACTGTTGTGAAGAGGACGCAAATCTACCTTACCCTGCGAGGATCTGAAGGTGAATTTCTTCGGCGACCAGCACAAGTTTGCGAACCGGGTCTACGGCGTAGCCTCGGCAAATATGCCCGTTTGGATAGGTTCGCCTGAAGTCTCCAGTGGAAGCATCTACACGCCGTTAAAATGCTTGTCGAGGGGCCAGATAGGTGCTTCTGGGTGACGGATGTGCTTTACTACCGAAATCTCGGTGGTGGCCTGGCGTGTCCGGCGGGCGACCCGTGTAACGTGACAGGGGGATAGACGAACCTTATGAGCGAGACGAGAGAACCCGAAGAACAGAACATGCGGGAGCGGACCCGCATCAACCCGGTCGTTTTCTACGGCTCCTCTATAGCGATCCTGGCGATCGCGGTGTGGGCGATCATCAGCCCGGAGGGCGCCAGCGGGGCTATCGGGGTGCTGGTCGGCTGGATCTCGGAGTGGTTCGGCTGGTTCTACATCCTGATCGCCACGCTCTTCCTGGCCTTCGTGATCTTCCTCGCCCTCTCCCGGTACGGCAAGACGAAGCTGGGACCGGAGCATTCCGAGCCCGAGTTCAGCACTTTCTCGTGGGCCGCGATGTTGTTCGCCGCCGGCATCGGCACCGACGTGATGTTCTTCGCGGTCGCCGAGCCCGTCACCCAGTACCTGGCCCCGCCCGTCGGCGAGGGTGAGACGCTGCAAGCTGCGAGAGAAGCAACCGTGTGGACGCTCTTCCACTACGGTATCACCGGTTGGGGGATGTACGCGCTGATGGGGATATCGCTGGCATACTTCGCGTACCGGATGAACCTGCCCCTGAGTATCAGGTCGGCGCTGTATCCCATCTTCGGCAACCGGATCTTCGGCCCGCTCGGCCACGGCGTAGACCTCGCCGCTGTCCTCGGCACCATATTCGGCATCGCCACCTCGTTGGGGATCGGGGTGATCTTCCTGAACTACGGGCTGAACGCCCTCTTCAACATCCCCGAGGGCTTGCCCGCCCAGATCGGGCTCATCGTGCTCGCCGTCACCGTTGCGACGATCTCGGCGGTCACCGGCGTCGAGAGAGGCATCCGGCGGCTCTCGGAGCTGAACGTCTGGCTCACGCTCGGGCTCGCAGGCTTTATACTGATCACCGGCCAGACCATCTTCCTGCTGAACGCGTTCGTTATGAACATCGGGGACTACGTGAGCAGCTTCGCGGGGCTCACGATGCAGACGTTCGCGTTCGACCGGCCGACGGAGTGGCTCAGCTTCTGGACGCTCTTTTTCTGGGCGTGGTGGATCGCCTGGGCTTCTTTCGTCGGGCTGTTCCTCGCCAGGATCTCGCGCGGGCGTACCATCCGGCAGTTCGTCGCCGGGACGCTCACGATCCCGTTCCTGTACATCCTGATGTGGGTCTCGATCTTCGGCAACAGCGCCATCGAACTCATCAGGAGCGGGAACGAGCAGTTCGGCCAGGCCGCGATGAACCAGCCCGAGCAGGGCTTCTACACCCTGCTCCAGCAGTACCCGGCGTTCCCGATCATCGCCTCCATCGCCACCTTCTGCGGCCTTTTGTTCTACATCACCTCCGCCGACTCCGGCGCTCTGGTGATGGCAAACCTCACCTCGTACCGCAAGACGCCGCGGGACGACGCCTCCAACCCGGTCCGCATCTTCTGGGCCGTCGTCACCGGCCTGCTGACCGTGGCGATGCTCCTGGTCGGCGGGATTGCGGCGCTTCAGAACGCCACGATCGTTATGGGCCTGCCGTTCGGGTTCGTGATGGTTCTGATCATGCTCGGCCTGTACAAAGCCCTGCGTGTGGAAGCGTACCGTGAGGAAAGTCGCCGCTATAGCCTCCCCGCGCGGCTCTCCGGGCGCAGCACCGGCCTCGACGGCGACCGGGCGGTCGAGCTGACCTGGCGGCAGCGCCTGAGACGCAGCATGAGCTTCCCGGATCGCGCGAAAGCCACCGCCTTCCTCTCCGAAGTCGCGCGCCCGGCCCTGACCGAGGTGGCCGAAGAGCTGAGCGAGCACGGTGTCGAGGCCGAGGTGCGCGACGGCACGAATGACGCGGGGTTCCCCTACGTCGAGCTCGTGGCGGACCTCGGCGAAGAGACGCCGTTCCAGTACAGGGTCGAGCCGCGGGAGGCCCCGATGCCGGTGTACGGAGATTCGTCCCTACGCGAAGGCGACACCTACTACCGGGTCAACGTGCACCTGCGCGAGGGTGGCCAGGGCTACGACGTGATGGGCTACACCCACAGCCAGTTGATCGACGACGTCCTCGACCAGTACGAGCAACACGTGGAGTTCATGCGGCTCAACGCCGGAGCCACATGGTGAAGAGCTCGCTAGATCTCCGGGCCTGATCCTCTTTCGCGTCGGCGCCTACACCGACGAGAAGCGGCCACCGCGCCCGGAGCATGGTGCCGGGGCAAATGCCCTAGCCGAAATTAGCCAGGCGTGGTCGGTGAAAAATCCGATGGAGCTACCGCTGCCTTGAGCTATGCTTCGGGTAGCAAGCGCTTGGAGTTTCGCTCGTTTGCCCGGCGGCCCGGTCGGCGGATACAGTAAGCGTGAAGAACGGATGAGAAGGGACGTGAAATTCTTGAGCGAGGATGCGGAAGGGGCCATCCGCGTGGTGATAGTGGACGACCAGAGGTTGTTCGCCAGAGGCCTTTCGGGTCTGGTGGACATGCTGGACGACGTGCGGATAGTGGGCACGGCTTACGACGGCGAAGAAGCCATCTCCGTATGCAAGGAGACGGAGCCGGACGTGGTTTTAATGGACATCTCCATGCCCAAGATGGATGGCATCAGCGCCACGCGCCAGATCAAAGACCTCCTGCCGCATACTGCGGTTATCATCCTCACCGGCCACGAGGAAGACGAGCACGTCTTCGAGGGAATAAAGGCCGGCGCGCAGGGTTATCTGCTCAAGGATGCGGAGCTCGAGGACCTATCGCACGCCATCCACACGGTGCATACCGGGCACACCATCATCGCCCCCGACCTCGCCCAGAAGATGCTCTCCACCTTCGAGAGCGCTGGGCCTAGAAGCACGCCGCTCGCCCCTCCGCCGCTGACCGAGAGGGAGCACGAGGTGATCAGGGCCCTCGCTCAGGGCAAAAGCGACCGGCAGATAGCCCACTCTCTTGGCATCTCGGAGAAGACGGTGCGTCACCACACCTCTAGCATCTACAGGAAGTTGCACATCTTCGATCGTACCCAGGCCGTCCTCTACGCCATAAAAGAAGGCGTCATAGATGTTGAGGACCTGGAGTACCGTCCCCCAAAGGAACCCTGACCATAACCTTCGTGCCCCCGCCGGGAAGGCTGCGGATCTCGATCTCTCCGCCCAAGCCCTCAACCCTCTCGCGCATCGCCGAGATCCCAACTCCCCTACGCGCCACACCGGGTTCGAACCCTCGCCCGTCATCGTTGACCTCTGCCAGGATATCCGCGCTCTCCACTCGCAGCTTCAATTCAACGTTCTTTGCTCTGGAGTGGCGGCGGACGTTGGTGAGAGCCTCCCCCAGGACGCGCAATAGCTCCACGCCTACCTCTGCGGGAAGTCCATTGGGGAACCGCTCCTCGACGTTCAGCTCTATCTGGAACTCGGGGGCCGACCGGCGGTTCGATTCAACCAGTGACTCGACGGATTTCACGAACGGCCGCTCTTGTTCGAGCCTCAGGTCGTGGATGGCGCTCCTCAAACCCGAGGTCGCCCATTTGAGGGCTTCGAGCTCCTCCTCTAAGTCCAGCCCTGGTTCCGAACCCTTTGACCGCAGGTGCGTAAGCCGCAACGATTGAAGGGTGCCCGCGAGGTTCTGGAGAACCACGTCGTGCAAATCCCGCGCTATCCTCCGGCGTTCCTCTCTCTGGGT
>JALYGE010000188.1 GCA_030777225.1 Actinomycetota bacterium | reverse complement strand
TCAGAAGCGCCAACAGCGCAACGTAATGGTCAAGAACAGAACGAATAGCGGGCTTTGGACATAAACACCGTACGCTTAACCACTGCGCGGGCCCTGGTTAGATTCCTGGCGGAGCAGTGCGTAGAGCGGGACGGGGTAGAGCATCGGTTTTTCGAAGGATGTTTCGACATTTTCGGCCATGGCAACGTCGCCGGTATGGGACAGGCCCTGCAGGAGCACGCTGACAGGCTCACCTACTACCAGGCCCCGCAACGAGCAGGGCATGGTCCATACTGCATCGGCCTTCGCCAAGATGCGTAACCGGCTCTCCGCCCTCGCCTGCACCTCCTCTATAGGCCCAGGGGCGACTAACATGATCACCGGTGCGGCCCTCGCCACCATAAACCGCCTGCCGGTGCTTCTTCTACCGGGAGACATCTTTGCCTCCCGCTGGCCGGATCCTGTCCTGCAGCAGCTCGAAGCGCCCCACGACGCCCGCGCGTGCCAAGACTACGTCTCCGACTTCGTGGAGCGGTTTGCCGACGCCTACAGGGAAGAGATGGAGCACTTCGTTCGGGCCGTGTGTAGCGGTGAGGACCCCGGAGTTGGCGGCGGCGACGCCGCGGCGGCCTTCGTACTTGTCCAGGCCCCCGAGCGCTCTTACAGAGAAAACAAGACCGTGCGGCTGAAGAGCGAGACCAGAGATGGCACAGTCTTCTACGAAGAGGCCGACTAGGCCCGTGGGATCGAAGAAGAGATTGGGAGAAGAAGAATGACCGAGATAGGCGTAGGGCTCGTCGGCTACAAGTTCACGGGCCGGGCCCACTCCAACGCCTACCGCCAGGTCGCGCGCTTTTTCGACGCCGACCCCATACCCAGGATGCGTGTGCTCTGCGGTCGCAATGAGGGTGCTGTAAGGGAGGCGGCCAACGCCTTGGGTTGGGAAGATTACGAGACGGACTACGTCCGCATGCTGCAGCGCGACGATGTAGGGCTGGTGGACATATCCTCCTCTGGGGACACCCACCACGAGTTTGCCCTGGCCGCCCTTGAGGCCGGAAAGCACGTCCTCTGCGAGAAGCCGCTGGCCAATACGCTCTCGGAGGCCCGGGACCTGGTCGAGGCCGCGAAAAGTCTGGCATGGTGAGCATGGTATGCCACAGCTATCGGCGAGTGCCGGCTGCGCAGCTCGCCAAACGCCTCATAGACGAGGGGCGTTTGGGGGAGATCCGTCATTGGCGGGCCGTCTACCTTCAGGACTGGCTCCTCGATCCCAAAGCTCCGATGAGTTGGCGGCTCCGTAAGGAGGCCGGGGGGGCGGGTCCCCTGGCGGACCTGGGTTCTCACCTCGTAGACCTAGCACACTTTCTTGTAGGCCCCATAACGGAGGTGACCGGGACCGCCGAGACCTTTATCAAGGAACGCCCCCTCGAAGGTACAGATGGCGCGACAGGGGAGATGGGTCGGGTGACGGTCAGCGACGCCGCGGCTTTCCTGGGCCGCTTCAAGGGTGGGGCTATAGGGACCTTCGAAATCAGCCCTATGATCCCGGGGCGCAAGGCGAAGAAATCTTTCGAGATCAACGGCTCGGAGGGGAGCCTCGTCTTCGACCTGGAGCGGATGAACGAGCTGCAGGTGCATTTCGTGGACGAGACTCCAGAGACGTCCGGTTTCCGCACAATTCTCGTCACCGAGCCAAAACACCCGTACATGGAGGGGTGGTGGCCCCCGGGTCACATCATCGGCTATGAACACACCTTCGTGCACACCGACAAAGACCTTCTCGACGGGATAAAGAGCGGTATCGGACCGGCGCCAACCTTTGAGGGCGGCTATCGCTGCCGGGCGGTGCTGGATGCCGTGGAACATAGTTTGGAAAACCGGGAATGGGCTAGCCCGGAGATTGAGAAAGCAAAAGGAGGAGCACATGGAGAAGTTTGAGCAGATCTCAGTCGGCGTCGTCGGGACGGGTGGTATGGGCGGCCTGCACGCCGGCATGGGCTCCATCGAGACGAACGTGGTCGCAACCTACGGCTACGAGGTAGGGGTGGAGGTCGTCTGTGAGCGGGGCATCGTTGGGACCGCTCTACCGGCCGGCGCCATCGTGCGCCAGGACCATGCCGCCTCCAAGCGCATAACGGAGGGCTGGTACGATACGTTCCTCACGGCGTACGTGATCGAGCTCAAGGAGTGGGTTGAGTCTGTCAGCACCGGGATACCGACCGGTTCGGATGCGTGGGATGGGTACGCTTCGCTAGTCGTCGCCGATGCCTGCATCGCCTCGCTACGCTCTGGGTCACCCCAGAAGGTGACGAAGCTGGACCCGCCGCCACTCTACAGCGAGGCCGCGGAGGTGACCCGGTGAAGGAAGATGCACGCATCGCGGGAGCTCCGGTGTCGTGGGGGGTCATCGAGATCCCGGACTGGGGCTACCAGATGTCCCCTGACCGAGTACTGAGAGAGGCGTCATCGCTCGGTCTGTCCGCCATGGAGGCGGGACCCAAGGGTTTCTTGCCGGAAGATCCCGATGAAGTGTCCAGCATTCTGGACAGATATGGGCTGGGCTTGGTCGGCGGCTTCGTTCCCGCCATACTGCATGTGCCCGGCAAGCGTGATGAGCAGCTCTCCCTCGTAGAGAAAAGGGCCGAGTTCTTTGCCACCGCGGGCGCCGACGTGTTGGTCCTGGCGGCTTTCCCCGATTCGGACGACTTCGGAGAGATGGTCGAGCTCGACGATGGCGGGTGGAAGGAACTCTTCGCGAACCTCTCCAGGGCGGAGGAGATCGCCGCCCGACACGGCCTCACCGTCGTGCTCCACTCCCACTACGGCACCGCAGTCGAGCGCGACGACCAGCTCTGGCGCTTTTTGGAGGGCTGCGATATGGGCCTTTGCCTGGACACCGCCCATCTCGTGATAGGGGGTAGCGATCCACTCGAAGTCGCCGAAAAGGCGGCGGATAGGGTAAAGCTCGCCCACCTGAAGGACGTCGACACCGAATTGGCCCGTCAGATGGCTACAAGAGAAATTGGTTTTAAGGAAGCTGCCCAGAGGGGGGCGTTCCTTCCGTTGGGAGATGGAGACGTAGACATAGCGCGACTGTTAGCGTTGCTTGAAAGGGCAGAGTACAACGGATGGTACGTGCTGGAACAGGACACTGTGGTCGAAACCGAGCCTCAAGAGAATGGAGGACCTATAACCGACGCTCGCAAGAGCATAGCTTTCCTCGAACAGCAGCTTGAAGAGTTAGCCGAACCGGGGATGAGTCAATAGCATGAAGAGGAAAAGGGAGCTAATGAGACGCGCAGTTGGACACTTAGGGTTGAAGCACGCTCTTCTCCTAAAACCGAACCGGCTGTGCAAACTGGAGGAGGTACGGTAATGGGGATGGTGCATCTAACGATGTCCCAGGCACTGGTCAGGTTCCTGGCGAACCAGTACGTGGAACGTGACGGCACCGAGCAACGTTTCTTCGCAGGATGCTTCGGCATCTTCGGGCACGGCAACGTGGCGGGCGTGGGACAGGCGCTCCTGGAGTACTCGGAGGATCTAACCTACTATCAGGCCCGCAACGAGCAGGCTATGGTGCACGCCGCTTCGGCGTACGCCCGACAAAAAAACCGCCTGCAAACCTTTGCCTGCACGAGCTCCATAGGCCCCGGCGCGACGAACATGGTAACTGGGGCTGCCCTGGCGACCATAAACCGCCTGCCGGTGCTGCTCCTGCCGGGCGATGTCTTCGCCACGCGGATCCCGGACCCCGTCTTACAGAAACTCGAAGCGCCCCACGACGGTGACCTCTCGGTCAACGACTCCTTGCGGGCGGTCTCGCGGTACTGGGACAGGATCAATCGCCCCGAACAACTCATCCCGGCCGCGCTCGCTGCCATGCGCGTTCTCACCAACCCCGCCGAGACCGGAGCCGTCACGCTCGCGCTGCCCCAGGACGTACAGGCCGAGGCTTACGACTATCCGGAGGAGTTCTTCGAGAAGCGAGTGTGGCGCGTGGGACGCCCGCTGCCGGAGTCAGAGATGCTCAACCGGGCTGCATCCCTCATACGCGAGGCCCGCCGGCCCATGATCGTCTCGGGCGGAGGCACGATCTACTCGGAGGCTACGGAGGCGCTGAAACGCTTCACCGAACAGACCGGCATCCCGGTCGGCGAGACCCAGGCGGGCAAGGGCTCGATGCCTTACGACCATCCGCTGGCGCTCGGGGCCGTCGGCGTGACAGGTACGCTCGCAGCCAACTGTGCAGCGAAAGAGGCTGACGTGGTGATCGGGATCGGCACCCGCTGGGCAGACTTCACCACCGCCTCCAAGACCGCCTTCCAGAACCCTGACGTGAAGTTCATCAACGTGAACGTCGCGGACTTCGACGCCCACAAGCACGCAGGTCTGCGGCTCGTCGGAGATACTCGCGTGACACTGGAAGCCCTCTCCGAAGCCCTGAGCGGTTACGAGGTGGAGGCGGAGTACCGGGAGGCCAGCGAGAAGGCCAACCGGGAGTGGGACGAGGAAGTGGAGCGACTTTACACGCTGGACCACGGTCCGCTACCCGCCCAGAGCGAAATCATCGGGACGGTCAACTCTTTCTCCGAGCCGGAGGACGTGGTGGTGTGCGCGGCGGGCTCTATGCCGGGGGACCTGCACAAGCTCTGGCGCACCCGGGACCCAAAAGGATACCACGTCGAGTACGGCTACTCGTGCATGGGCTACGAGATCGCCGGAGGACTGGGTGTAAAGATGGCCGACCCCTCCCGGGAGGTCTACGTTATGTGTGGCGACGGCTCCTACTTGATGCTGAACTCGGAGATCGTCACCTCTATTCAGGAGGGCTACAAGCTCACCATCGTCCTCGTGGACAACTCAGGCTTCGCCTCCATCGGTGCCCTCTCCCGCTCGGCGGGTTCCCAGGGTTTCGGTACCCAGTACCGCTACCGCAAGAACGGCTCCATCGGCCTGGATACCGAGGAAGAACCCGGCGAAACGTTACCCGTGGACCTCGTCACCAACGCCGAAGCTCTCGGGGCTCACGTGATACGTACACAGAGCGTTGCGGAGTTGAAAGACGCGTTACCACAGGCGAAGGAGGTCGAAACGACCACCGTTATCTACGTGCCCGTGGACCGCTACGAGGGTGTGCCGGACTACGAGTCATTCTGGGACGTGCCGGTGGCGGAGGTCTCAGAGATGGAGACCGTAGTCGCCGCGCGCGAGGAGTACGCCGAGAACAAGCAGGCCGAACGCCGTTACATCTAGAGAGGAAGGAACTTCAAAGCGTGGCAAATCTTGTAGTCAATAGCGAAGAGCAGCCGGGGGAGGACGGGAGCGTTCTGAAGGTTACCCCGGAGTCCGCCGGGTGGGACTGGGTGGGCTTTGAGGTGGTCCAACTGGAAGCCGGACAGACGCTGGAGCGGGACACGGGGACCGAGGAGGTTTGCCTCGTAGTCCTCTCCGGCCGCTGCAACGTCTCCGCCGGGGAGAACGAGTGGAGCGACATCGGGGAGCGCAAGAGCCCGTTCGACGGTCTGCCTCACGCTGTCTACCTTCCGCCGGGAACCGGCTACCGGGTGGAGGTGGAGACGGGGCTGGAGTTGGCAATCACCTCTACGCCAGCCGAACGGGGGGTGGAGGCGCGCCGCATCCGGCCGGAGGACGTAGAGGTTGCCGTGCGCGGGTCGGGAAACTCCGAGCGTGAGATCCGGAACATCCTCATGGTGGAGCAGCCGGCCGAGCGGCTGCTGGTCGTTGAGGTTATCACCCCGAGCGGTAACTGGTCGAGCTACCCGCCCCACAAGCATGATCAGGACGACCGCCCGAACGAGACCTACCTGGAGGAGACCTATTACCACAGAATAAAACCGGAGCAGGGCTTCGCCGTACAGAAAGTCTACACGGAGGACCGCTCGCTCGACGAGACCGTTACCGTCCGCAACGGCGACACTGTACTCGTGCCTAGCGGCTACCATGCTGTCTCCGCTCCGCCCGGCTACGATCTCTACTACCTCAACGTGATGGCCGGACCCGTACGCGAGTGGAAAGTAAAGAACGATCCTGACCACGAGTGGCTCCTGAGCTGAGTAGTTGGGACGAGGAAGATCGAAAGGAGTAAGAATGCGAGAAGTACGCAACTTCATTGAAGGCCGGTGGGAGGAACGCGACGGCCAGGATACCGAGTCAGTCTACGACCCGGCCACCGGAGAGGTCATAGCCGAGACCCCGCTTTCGAGCCGGGAAGATGTGGACCGGGCCGTAAAGGCTGCCGAGGCCGCTTTCCCGGAGTGGTCCGCTACTCCAGTCATCAAGCGCACCCAAGTCTTGTTTCGCTACAAGATGCTCCTTGAGGAGCACTTCGAGGAGCTTAGGGACCTCGTAACACTGGAGAACGGTAAGGATGCCCAAGACGCTGGCGGCGAGGTGAGGCGCGGCATAGAGGTAGTCGAGTTCGCCTGCGGAATGCCCACCCTCATGATGGGCGAGACGGTCCGGGATGTGGCTAGCGGCATAGACAATGTCTCTTACCGCTACCCACTCGGAGTGGTGGCAGCTATCGCGCCGTTCAACTTTCCGTGCATGATCCCGCTTTGGACGCTACCCGTTGCCATCGGCGCGGGCAATACCTATATCCTAAAGCCCTCTGAGAGGACACCACTTACCTCCCAACGTTTGGGCGAGCTGCTGGAGGAGGCTGGGATTCCCGAAGGGGTCTTCAGCATCGTCAACGGGGCGCACGATGCGGTGAACGGAATACTGGAACATCCCGATATAAAGGCGGTCTCGTTCGTCGGTTCGCAGCCGGTGGCCGAGCACGTCTATACGCACGGGACGGCCCACGGCAAGAGAGTGCAGGCGCTTGCGGGAGCGAAGAACTCCATGATCGTCATGCCCGACGCGGTTCTGGACAGGACGGTACCGAACATCATCGCTTCGGCATACGGCAATGCCGGGGAGCGGTGCCTGGCCGGAAGCGTACTGGTGGCCGTGGGCGAGGTCGCCGATCCGCTCGTCGAGAAGGTCAGGGAGGCCGCATCGGCGATGAAGGTCGGACCCGGCTACGAGGAGGAGAGCGAGCTTACGCCCCTCATCCGGGATTCCCACCGCCAGAGGGTCAAGGAGTATGTGGATCTCGGCGAGAGCGAAGGCGCCGAGGTCGCGCTCGACGGCCGCGAGCCGCCGCTTGAGGAAGGTTTCTTCTTCGGGCCCACCATACTCGACAAGGTCGAGGGCGACATGCGGGTAGCAAGGGAAGAAATCTTCGGTCCCGTCCTCTCCGTGGTGCGGGTGGACAGCCTCGATGAAGCCATCGAGTTTACCAACGGCTCACCGTTTGGTAACGCCTGCTCCATCTACACGGAGAACGGTGCAGCGGTCAGGCACTGGCGGGAGCACGTAGAGGCCGGGATGCTCGGGGTAAACATAGGCGTGGCCGCGCCGATGGCCTTCTTCCCGTTCAACGGGGTCAAGAACTCCTTCTACGGCGATCTGCACGCCACCGGCAAGGACGGCGTCCGCTTCTTTACTGAAAACAAGGTCGAGATCTCCCGCTACTACTCGGATCCGGACGACATCAAGCCCGCCGTGGCTTACCCTGAGGAAGTTGGTCCGTAATGAGGAGATAGTGCAGCAAGGATAGTCTGGGAGCCCGCGCCACCAGTGGGGGGAACCGTCGAACGCAGTCGGCGCGGGCTCCCTATATGGGAAAGGAGGAAGTCGAATAGTATGAAAGCCGAACAACTAGCCATAAACTCGCAGTGTACTTTCCACTGGAACCTCGAAGAGGCCCTGGACGCGTACGCCGCCGGCTTCCGAAACGTGGAGCCGCACCCGAACCTCGTCAAGGACTGGCTCGACGATGGCCACACGGTAGAGCAGACGCGGGAGCTCTTAGACTCGCGACCTTCGGGTCGTCGCCAGTTCACAGTTGGAGGTGATGTGCTTCGGCTCGCCGGATGCGCGTATCTCCAACCGGAAGGCAAACGCGGCCAACGCGGAGCTTATACGCGAACTGGGTGCCGACAAGATGATCGTTGGGACCGACGGCCCAGAGCAAATAGCTCTCAAGGAGTTGGATGCCGTGGCGCGTGCAATGTGGAATCTCGCCGAGTTTACCGGGGATCTCGGGGTTGATATCGCCATCTAATTTAACTGGTCACCAATCGTCAAAAGCCTGCAGAGCGCGGTGAGGGTTTCGGAGATTGCCGATCACCCTAGGGTAGGCGTCCTCTTTGACCCCGCCCACTACCACGTCACCCCCACAAAACTCAGAGACATAAACGAGAACTCGGTTCGGTGGATAAAACACGTTCACCTAAACGACATGCCGGACATCCCAGCAGACCTCACCCACCGCGACTTCGAGCGGGTTCTCCCTGGAGAAGGGGTTCTTGACCTGACGGAGATCATCTCGTCTATCGAGCAGAACGGCTACGAGGGTTACTTCTCGATAGAGATGTTCAGCGCGGAACCTTGGAGGTTATCCGCTAAAGAGGCGGCGCGCAAGTGTTACGAGAGCCTGTTGCCGTTGTGTGAGTAGTAAAGGGCGGAGAGACATCATTGGACAAGGTATAGGAGGTTGCTGGTGAGAATAGCTGTGCTGGGGGCCGGGCGCTTGGGTTCGTTCCGGGCTCGTGTGTTGAGTGAGTTGCCGGCGGTGGACGAAGTTATCGTCGGCAATCGGACGGTCGAGCGCGCGGAAGAGGTGGCCCGGGAGGTCGGCGGGACGGCTGGAACTATCGAGGAGGCTATCGACTCCGGTCCCGATGCGATCTTTGTCTCGCTGGCGACGGAGCTGCACGCGGAGGCGCTGCACCGCTGCATAGATGCGGGGTTACCGATCTTCTGCGAGAAGCCCATCGCGTTGACGCTGCCGGAGACGGCAGGCGTAATCGAGCACGCCAACGAGGCCGGCAACCTAATACAGGTAGCGTTCCAGCGCCGCCTCGACCCCGATTATCGTCAGGCTTACCAGGAGATCCGTGACGGGACCCTGGGGACGCTCTACAGCATCCGCATAACTGCCCACGACGCCGAGCCTGCCCCTGAAGAGTTCATAGCATCGAGCGGCGGAACATACCGTGACCTCCATATCCACGATTTCGACCTGGCGCGGTGGCTGACCGGGCTGAGCGTCGAGCAAGTCTACGCGGTGGGAAGCGTCAGGGGTTTCGACCGCTATGCCAAATACGACGATGTGGACAACGTGGCCATCCTAATGAATATGTCCGATGGGCTGCCGGTGACCATCACGGGCACCCGGCACAACCCGCGGGGTCACGACTTCCGCATGGAGGTATTCGGCTCGGAAGATAGTCTCTCCGTAGGAGACAACAGCCTGAGCCAACCCCGATCCGTAGAGCCGGACACCCCCTCGCCGAGCAAGGGTCCGTACCGGGACTTTATCGAGAGGTTCGGGGAGAGTCTCCGGCAGGAGACCATGGCGTTCATCGAGGTGATGAAAGGTGAGCGCCAGAATCCCAGTCCCCCCGCCTCGGCGATGGAGGCTCTCCGGGTCGCCGTCGCCTGCGAGGTGTCGCGCGAAGAGGGGAGGCCCGTGCGGGTAGCGGAGATAGAAGATGAGCCCTCCGACTCCTCGTGAGGGGACACAACGGCAAAGCGGGTTGGGGGAACAGAAAACTCTCCGGCCTTACAAACAAGGTAGAGGTGATCTGAGATGAATACAAATTCTGGGGCGATCTCGGTGGGTGTGATAGGGTCGGGCGGCATGGGCGCCCGCCACGCAGAAACCCTTAGCACCACGGTCTCTGGCGCTAGGGTGGGGGGCGTGATGGACCTGGACCGTCCGCGGGCCGAGAAGCTGGCCGCAAAGTGTGGTTCGGAAGTCATGGTCTTCGAGGACGAGCAAACCCTGATTCAGCACGATGAGATAGACGCCGTCGTTATCACGACGCCCGATGAGACCCACGCCGGATTGGTGATGGAATGCCTGCAAAATGAGAAGCCGGTTTTTTGCGAGAAGCCCCTAGCCACCGCCGTGGAGGATGCGCGCAGAATCGTCGACGCCGAGGCCGAGCTGGGTAGAAAAGTGGTTCAGGTCGGCTTTATGAGACGTTATGATCCTCAGCACCTCGACGTAAAAACCGCTATCGACTCCGGAGACATCGGCCACCCCGTTCTGTTTAAGGGGACGCATCGAAACGTCGGTGCCCTTGCGGGCACAAGCTCGGAGTCGATCCTGGTCAACTCCGCCATACACGACCTCGACTCTGCGAGGTGGATGTTCGGTCAGGAGATCGAGGAAGTATACGTACACGGAACGAATACCGGGGCGGCTGCGGACGACGAGGTCTGGGACCTGCAGGTGATCCAACTAAAGCTGGGCGGAGGGTGCCTCGCCAACATCGAGGTCTACGTGAACGCCGGCTACGGTTACGAGGTAGATCTGGAGGTCGTCGGGGACGAGGGAACCGTCCACATTGCTCCCGCCAACGCCCCTGAAGTGCGTAAGCAGCGGTACGCTGGACATCCCGTCGAGGGTGACTGGCTCGAAAGGTTCCCGGCTGCCTACGTGCTCGAGATGCAACGGTGGATAGAGGACCTCCGAGGCGGAAAACTTACCGGTCCGGACGCATGGGATGGCTACATTTCGCTTCTGGCGGTAGAGACCTGTGTCGCCTCTCTGCACTCCGGCTCAAAGGAGCCCTTCGAGAGACCCCACCGCCCGGAACTGTACGAGTGAGGCCTCGTTCGGTGCCCGGCCGCGCTCCGGATGCTGAAGACC
>JALYGE010000187.1 GCA_030777225.1 Actinomycetota bacterium | reverse complement strand
CATGACGAGGTCGCGTTCGCGGCGGGGTTCAAGTTCTGCGGGCATGATGTCGATAATAACAAGGTCGGACGAAACCGTATGGTATAAGAGTGACTTCTATTAGAGAGTGCGGAGGCAGAGTGCAACGCAGCAGTGTAGAGAGCCTTGTTGACGTCCGTGAAGTCTACGAGAGGCTGCGAGCGGCGGTTGGGCGCGTAATCCTCGGCAAGGACGAGGTGGTGGAGTTGTGCCTGGTATCCCTCTTTGCCGGGGGACACGTGCTGCTTACGGACGTTCCCGGCGTCGGGAAGACTACGCTGGCACGGGCCATTTCCTCTGCCGTAGACGCGGAGTTCGGCAGGATACAGTTCACACCGGACCTGCTGCCGTCGGATATTACGGGCACGAACGTCTACGATCCGCGGGAGGCGAGCTTTAAATGGGTTGCCGGTCCTATATTCGCGCCGGTGTTGCTGGCGGATGAGATCAACCGCGCCACCCCCGGACGCAGAGCGCGCTGCTCGAAGCGATGGCGGAGAGCCAGGTTACGGTAGACGGCGAATCCCGGGCGTTGCCGGAGCCGTTCTTCGTTGTCGCCACCCAGAACCCGCACCAGTTCCACGGCACTTATCCCCTGCCGGAAGGCCAGCTAGACCGTTTCATGGTGGCTACGAGTATGGGGTATCCGGAGCGTGGCGCGGAGTTGGGGCTCGTGAGGGAGCAGATCGAGAGCCGTCCGCTGGAAGAGATAGAGCCGGTCGTCGGGGCGCGGGAGATCTCGGTCGCCCGCGAACTGGTCCGCCGGGTACAGGTCCACCAGGAGGTCCTGGAGTACGCGGTCGGCATAGCGGAGGCGACCCGCGAGCATCCGGCGGCCTCTCTGGGCGTCTCCCCCCGGGGTTCCATCGCGTTGTTGCGGGCGGCCCAGGCGCGGGCCGCCACCCGGGGCCGGGACTTTGTCGGCCCGGAGGACGTCAAGGCGCTTTCTCAGTACACGCTGCCGCACCGGATCTCGGTTCGCGGCGGGGCGACGGGCGCGACGGCTGAGGGCGTCGTGCGGGACGCGCTGGACTCCGTGCCGGTTCCGGCTTAGGAACGGTATGAGGGTAAAGCGTTTCGTAAAATCCGGCTTTCTCATACTAATGACAGTCGTGCTGTACCTGATCGCGGCGAACTCCGGCGCAGGCTGGATGTACGTGGTAGCCGCCGCGCTCGCGGCCACAGTCCTCGTCTCTCTCCCGGCGCCCCTGCTAAACGTCCGGGGGCTGAAGATGGTACGCCGCGTTCCCGCAACGGGTACGGTCGGCGAGCCTCTGGATTGTCGAATAGAGACAAAAAACGAAGGACGTTTCGCGAAGCACCTGCTGGAAGTAAAGGATGAATCCGTGGGCGACGCCGGAGGCGCGGTAGTAGCCCGCGTCGGGGGGCGCGCTTTGGAGAGCGTCGAGTACAAGATAGAGAGCCCACGCCGGGGGATTTACTCCGGCGGAGAAATCATCGTGGAATCCGGGGCGCCTTTTCGGGTTGTTCCACGGGCGACGCCGGGCGCGGGTCAGTTCGGACGCTGTGATCTACCCTCGCACCTTCCAGGTGGCGGGCCTGTCAGATCTTCTCCCTCCAGAAACCGGAGCTTCGGAGCAAGACGAATCCGACGCGCTCCACCGGGGCTCCGGCGGAGATTTCTGGGGCGTGCGGGAGTACCGGCCCGGGATCCGGCAAAACTCGTAGCCTGGCGCCGGAGCGCCCGCAGCCTCTCGACCGGGCGGCTCGCGGTCCTCGAAATGGCTCAGGAGACGCGCCCGCCGCTCTCCCTGGCGCTAAACCTGGACCGTCGCGCCCCTCAAGAAGTCCGCGAGATGCAGGTCTCCGCCGCCGCTTCGATCATGCTGCAGGCCCTCAAAGAAGGCCGCAAAATCCTCGCGGACGCCGGGCCACAACGCCTGGATTTTCTCGAAGAACCCGGCATAGACGACCTACTAACCTGGTGCGCGGGCCTGCAAGCCTCGCGCCCGCCCGATCCAGAGGCGGCCAACGTGGAGATAGTTCCGTCTCTTAAAAGCGCCCGTTCTTCCGGGGCCGGAACGGTGGTGCTCGTCTCCTGTCACGAGTTCGCCGGGTCGGGGCCGTGGATGACGCCGGAGGAAGAGAGAGATTTCGCCGAGAGTGTGGAGGCTGAAGGCCGGCAGGTAGTGGTGCTGGGTCCCGACGTGCGCGAGCCCTGGAGGATCCCGTGAGGTTGCCGGAGTTCAAGCTGCCGGTCGGCAAGAAACGTCCGCCGGAGGACTCGGTGGAGCTTCGGGCCTGGGTACTGGTGTCGGTGCTCGTCGGGGAGGTCGCGGTGCTGATAAGCGGCTACTTCGACCTCGCGACCGGCATTCTGGTACCGCTCCTTACGGTCGTGGACCTGCCGGCCCGCAAGGATGTCTCCTACTCGCTGGTCAGCGGGCTCATCCTGATCTCCGTCGGCGCGGTCCTCTCTACGAGCCTGTGGTACGGGCTCTTCATCGTAGCTTTCCTCGTCTGCGCCCTCGGGGCCCTCGTCCAGATACAATTCTCGGAGGCCCGCGAGCGAACGAGCGCGGAGGTTTCTCGTAGCCGGGGACTCGCGCGCGGCCTGGTGTTGCCCGGTTTTCTCGCGGTAGTCGCGGTCGGCGTGCTGTTCTTCTCCCTGATGCCCCAGCGGCAGAGCATAAACCTGGCGATGATGCCGACCTCGGCGTTTCAGGAGTTGCGGGACAAATTCTCCCGCGACTCCAGAACCCCTACTACCCGGAGGAGCGGGGCGACCCGTTCTCCCAGCCGCCGCAGAACATCTCACCGGACAGCTATCATGGATTCAACCCGTACATGGACCTCCGCAGCCGCGGGAGGCTCTCTGATGATATCGTAATGAAGGTCCGCAGCGAGGCGCCGGTCCCCTACCGCGGGGTGGCCTTCGACGCGTACAACGGCAAGGGCTGGGAGACCTCGTTCGAGGAGGAAGACCTCGAAACCCTGACCTCCGACGACCCGCGCTTCGACCTCTTTGGATCCAACAATATGGAGTCCTTGCAGGGCCTGACGCGCGAAGTGGCCCAGGTCAAGTGGCCCAGAGGTCTTCTACGTCGAGCAGGAGTCCGCGAACGTCATCTTCGGCGCCTACCGGCCCGAGACCGTCTTCTTCCCGACGAGCAGCATAAGCGTCGGCCCATACGGCTCCCTGCGAGCCCCGTACCCGATCCCGGAGGGCTCCACCTACTCGGTCATCTCCCAGGTTCCGGCGAGCACCCCGGACCAGCTCCGCGCCGCCGGCAACAGCTACCCGGAAGACCTCGTAGAACAGTACACGGCGCTCCCCCGACTGGCCTGTACCCGCGCCCTCGCCAAAGAGCTGACCAGCGAAACAAACAACCCCTACGACGCCGTCGTCAGGATGAACGAGTATCTCAAGACGGAGTACCCTTACGACCTCTCTATACCGCCCCAGCGCACCGACATGGACGCTGTCGAGTACTTCCTCTTCGAAGAGAGCGCGGCTACTGCGAGCAGTTCAGCTCCTCACTGGCGGTCATGGCCCGGTCTCTGGGCATCCCGGCGCCGGTTACGACCGGCTACGTCTCCGGCGAGTACAACCCGTTCACCGGCCTCTACGAGGTAAAAGCCTCCGACGCCCACGGCTGGGTCGAGGTCTACTTCCCCGGCTACGGCTGGTCCACCTTCGACCCGACTCCCGGCTTCGACTCGACCCCCTGGCAGTACGAGGCTGCGGGCAACGTCCAGGCCGGCAAGGTTCTTCGGCTTCCTAGCGGAGAGGGCTGGAG
>JALYGE010000186.1 GCA_030777225.1 Actinomycetota bacterium | reverse complement strand
GCTCGCGGCCCTTATAGTGGCGCTGGTGGTGCTCGCGATCGGCGGTGTGCTGGTGTGGAGCGGCCTCAAGACGCTGCAGCAAGAATCCCCGGCCCCGCAACGTACGATACAGACCCTTAAGGAGGATAAAGAATGGATGAGAGACCAGACCGACTAAGAGGACAGGATATGCCCAGCGAAGGCGCCCGCGACAAGCTCTCGCCGGGACGGGCGGAGATCAACCCGAACCCCGCCGCAGCCGATGATGAACTCGAAGAGTTGCGCCAGGAACTCGCGCGTACCCGGGCCCAGATGAGCGAGACGGTCTACGCTCTTCAGGGGCGGCTAAACCCGCAGTACGTGAGGGAACAAGCCTCCTCCCAGGCAAAGGATACGGCAAAGCAGGCCGGCTCCAACGTGACCGAGACCATCAAGGACAACCCGATACCGGCGGCTATGGCCGGGGCGGGGCTGGTAGGTCTCGGGTGGCTGGTCGCCAGCGGCCGCGACAGCGGCTCGCGGCAAGGCTCGCAGCAGAGCTACCGGAACTACGAGGAAGGACCCCGCTACTACGAGTCTTCCGAACGCGCCTACCCGACCTACTACGAAGAGCAGGATTTCGAAGGTTCCTCGGGAAGTTCCGGTGGAGAGCGGGCCCAGGAGGCCGCGGGTCAGGCCCGCGAGAAAGCCGGCGAGTTGGGCGGCCGGCTACAGGGCCGGGCCAGTCAGGCCGGTGGCGAAGCCCAGGAGAAAGCCCGGCGGGCCAAAGGCGGTTTCCAGCGGACGCTTCAGGAGAGTCCCCTGGCGCTCGGCGCCCTGGCTCTGGGCCTCGGCGCCGCCGTCGGCTTCGCCATGCCCCGGACCAGCAAAGAAGATGAGATGATGGGAGAGACGCGGGACAAATTGGTGGAGCAGGGTAAGCAGAGTGCCCGGGAGACCAGGGAGCGGACGCAACGCGCCATCGAAGAAGGCCGCCGCGCCGCCGAGCAGGAAGCCGACCGCCAGGACCTCACCTGAGAACAGTGTCAGAAGTCTTTCCACAGAAGCAAGTTGTTACGGACCCCGGCGATCCTGTCGCCGGGGCACAAGGTGGCGGAGACCGTCACGAACTGGGCCGTCTTCTACAAGAAGCGGCCCGGCTCCTGGAAGCCACGGATCTTCCAGGAGCGAACGAAACCCTCAAAGAAGCCGAAAAAGCCCTCGTTCTTCGGGAAGATACGCATCGCTGACCTCTCGTACTCGGGGAAAGTAAAGTGTCTCCGCATACGAGACGGCAGATATTAGTAGATGCTAGAAAGTAAAACGTGAAGGTACCCGGCAAAAAGTATCTGGAGAAGGTGGAGGAGACCGGAAATCGGGCTGAAGTCCCGATGACCGAGGGGCTCGGGCTGGTGGATCTCCTCAAGAGAACGGGCAAAGAGGTTAGCGACGACCATCTCTTTGCCTATGCGGGTAACCTCTCCTACAAAGCGCTCTTCGCGCTCTTCCCGCTGTTCACCCTGCTGCTCTCGCTTCTGGGAATGTTCAACGCCGCGTGGGTGGTCGATTCGTTCACCGACGAGCTGGCGAGCGCGCTGCCCCAAGATGCGTCCGACTTCATCAACGGACAGCTACAAAACATAGCCAGTAGCGAGGCTACCGGAGCCTTTACCTTCGGGGCGATCATCTCGATAGCCCTCGGCGTGTGGGGCGTTTCGGGCGCGATGCGCTCGGTTATGGAGGCGATGAACGTCATGTACGACCTCGAAGAGACCCGCCCGTTCTGGAAAAAGTACGTCGTCTCGCTCTTTATCGCGCTGCTGGTTGTCAGTCTGGTGCTTTCGGCGCTCGTGCTGGTGGTGTTCGGGGAGCGGATCGGGGCGCGGGTGGCGGCGGCCATCGGGTTCGGTTCCACCTTCGAGACGCTATGGAGCATAGCGCAGTGGCCGGTGCTGACATTTCTTGTGCTCTTCGCGTTCGCGATCCTCTACTACTTCGCCCCGGCCGCCGACCAGAAGTTTCGTTGGATCAGCCCCGGCTCCCTCGTAGCCTTCGTCTTCTGGCTGATATTCTCTCTGATCTTCTCGTACTACGTGGGCAACTCCGGCTCGTTCGAGACCTACGGCGCCCTGGCCGGCGTCATAATACTGATGCTGTACTTCTACTACTCCGCCGCCATCGTGCTCGTCGGGGCGGAGATGAACCAGGTGGTGGAGGAAAACGTCCCCGGCGGCAAGAACAAGGGCGAAAGCTACCGGACGATAAGAAACTTCCCGAGGAACGGACCGGCTAAGACGCCTGCGGCCACCGCTCCAGCACTATCGTCACCGGCCCGTCGTTCGTCAGTGCTACATCCATCATCGCCCCGAACCAACCCTTCTTCACGGAGTGGATCCCTACCTCCCGCAGCTTCTCGCAGAAGTAATCGAAGAGCGGCTCGGCTTTCTCCGGACCGGCGGCTTTTATAAAGCTCGGGCGCTTTCCTTTGCGGGTATCGGCAAGCAGGGTGAACTGCGAGACGGCGAGCACCTCGCCGCCGGTCTCCCGGACGCTCAGGTTCATCTTGCTCTCCTCGTCGCCGAGGATCCGGAGTTCCGCCACCTTCTCCGCCAGCCAGTCGGCCTCGGCTTCCGTGTCCTCGTCTCCGACGCCCACCAGTAACAGTAGCCCGCCCCCGATCTCCGAGATTAGTTCTCCGTCCACCGTGACGGAGGCGTTCTTTACCCGCTGGAGGACTATTCGCATCGCTAGAGTGGCTGGCGCCCCGCGTAGCCGGCCTCTATCTCGTGCCAGTACTCGATGCGTTCTTCCGGGGGATGCCAGCAGAGAAAGACCACGCGACCGTCCCGCTCGTGGGGGAAGTCCAGGAGGCCCATGTTCGGGTCTTTAAGAATTACGCCAAGCTCCCGGATGCGCTCTATGGAGAGGTAGAGTCTGTACGCCTCGACGCCGTACTCGGAGCCAATCTTGCCGCCACCGTTAGATGCCGCGGCCTGGAGGATGGGCTCCATGTGCGGGGCTTTCTCGCGTAGGGCATCGCGGTGTAGATAGACCTCTTGCAGGATCTCCTGCAGCGTGGGGAGCAGTTCGTTCGCCTCTTCGATAGTAAAAAGCCTCTGAAACGGATGGTCCATAACAGGTGTTTTTAGCGGCCGACGGCCAGGCGGTCGGCCAGCATACCGGGCAGTCCGGCCGCCCGGATCTTGGTCTGCGCCTTCCGTATGTCGTACTCGACGAATCGGTAGGTGACATCGGTCCCCTCAACGAGCACGTAGGAAGCGAAGGTGTCCCCGTCGCGGGGCTGGCCGACGGAGCCGGGGTTCACCAGGTACGGGCCATCCGAGCCGAGATCCAGGGCTTCGGCATCCGACGCCGAACCGTTCGGTGAGGGCGCAATCGCTTTTACGTGCGTGTGCCCGAAAAAGCAGAGCCGCACACCCGGGTATTCGCTCTTCAAGACCGCCAGGTTCTCGGCGGCCGTGGCCCCGTCTATGATGTACTCGTCCGGGTCCCGGACCGAGCCGTGGACAAAGAGCGTCTCGCTAGTCTGCATCATGCGCGGGCGGGACCGGAGAAACTCCGCGTTCTCCTCCGTAAGCTGTTCGCGGGTCCAGCGGACCGCCGCGGCGGCGACCGGGTTGAACCAGTTCAGGTCCGTACTGAGGTCGGTGACGGCCAGGTCGTGGTTGCCCGTGATCGTGGGCATCTCCCTCTCCCGCACGAGGTCGCAGCACTCGTTCGGGTTCGCCCCGTAGCCGATCACATCGCCCAGGCAGTAGATGCGCTCCACCTCTTCGGGCACGTCCGCGAGGACGGCTTTGAGCCCTTCGAGGTTGCCGTGGATGTCGGAGATCACCGCGTACATGGCGTTGGACAGCGTAGTATAACAGTCGGAGTTTAGCTTTCACCCGGATTGCCGGAGACCCGCATCTGCGGTAACATCTCGTGGCAGTTCTCCTGCGCGGGCCTGTAGCTCAGGGGATAGAGCATTGGTTTCCGGTGCCAAGTGTCGGAGGTTCGAATCCTTCCAGGCCCGCTCTCTACCACTCGTAAGATTAGCGTTTCTATCGGGGAAACAAACACTCTTTCCCCTAATCTCCAGCCCCGCTTCGTCCAACTGCCTACCTGCAACCTCTTCTTTATACCAACACGAAACTGTAGTCGAAGCTGTAGTACAGCTATATCTCACCGTCCCTTCTCCCATTTCTGGACATCTCCTAGATACCAGATAGGCCCAATAGCTAATCTAACGCTAGGCTCTGGTACGTTCCGGTAATTAGAACGTGAGAGGTAGGTTAAGACTGTCTCACGCTTTATACC
>JALYGE010000185.1 GCA_030777225.1 Actinomycetota bacterium | reverse complement strand
ACTACGGACTCGAAGCACTGGATCCAGGACCCGTCGTCCGTAAAGGGCTCCAGTGGCACGTTGACGGAGTAGCCTACACCATCCCCCCGGCCTTTCTCCTCCACGCCCCCGGTTCCGGGGAAGAGGTAGCGCCCCGACTCGTGCATGGAGACGGTGAGGACCTGCGGGTCGTCGTAGAACATCCACTGGACGCCGTCGCCGTGGTGGGCGTCGGTGTCCACGTAGGCGATCCTGATCCCAGGGTACTCTTTCTTGAGACAAGCAATAGCTACCCCCGCATCGTTGTAGAAGCAGAAACCGCTCGCCCGGGAACGGAGGGCGTGATGGAGTCCGCCGGAGATACACATGGCGTGCTCCGCCTCGCCGCCTATCACGCGCCGGCAACCCTCCAGCACGGCGCCGACGACAAGGGAACCAGCCTCGTGCACGTGGGGGATGACAGGGTTGTCGGAGGAGCCGATACCGTAGTGAAGTAGCTTGGCCGGGGCGGCCAGCCCCATACCAGCCTGCTGAACGAGCCGGATGTAGGTCAGGCTGTGAACGGTGAGCAGGTCTTTCTCCGCCGCCGGCTCGGGCGCGGCGAAGTCGTAGCCCTCGAACAGGCCCAACGCCTCGCAGAGCTCCAGAGTTAGCCGGATGCGAAGGGGGTTGAACGGATGGTCGCCGCCGAAGCCGTAGGCTTCCAGCGCACGGTCGTGGACTACCACCGACCGACCGCTCACGGCGTTACGCTCCCGGTCGCGGCGGCCACAGAACCCGGTACCCGGCGCCCTCCAGATGCTCCACGACTTCACCAGGATCTATGGTGTCAACCCGGAACACGACGAGGCGCTCGTCCAGATCTCCCCCAGCCGGCGACCTCGTTCTCGCGCCCATCGCCACGCTAACGATGTTGATGTCGAACATACCGAAGATCCCCGCAACCCCGGCCAGCGCCCCGGGCCGGTCGGGGACCGAGATCTCCATGCGGCTGCCGGGCTCGTGGGCGCCGATGAGGTACACCAGCGTGCCCATAACGTCCGAGGAGGTAAGTATTCCGACCAGAGCCCCCTCTTCGACGACCGGCAGACAGCCGATGTCCTTCTCTCTCATGGTGTTCGCCGCCTGCTCTATCGGCTCCTGCGGGTGGGCCGTGACCACCTCCTCCTTCATAACGGAGGAGACGCGGATCTCTTCTAAAGCAACGGCCCGCGCGGAATCCCCCAGAGCCGGGGTCGCGGATCGCAAGTCCCGGTCAGAGAAGATCCCCACGAGCCGCCCGTTCTCGACCACCGGGAAGTGCCGGATCCTCTTCTCCCGGCTCGCGGCGAGCGCCTCTTTCGCCGTCGTCTCCGGCGTTACCGTAAAAACCTCGTGGGTCATTGAATCCTCAACCTGCAGCATCCGTACCCTTCTCTCCTCTTGTTTCGCATTGTATACGCATCCGGCGCGTCAGGTAAGCCCCTCTCCGAAACTGGTATAAAAACCCCATGACCGAATACCTAAACCAGTTTCTGGCCGACAAAGCGACGATGCTCGTCGAAGAGAACTTTACCGGCGTCCGCGCCGAATGGTGGTGGGAGCGGCGACTCGGCGGCGGCATCGCCATCTGCCAGGAGCTAGACCCCAGAGCCATGATCCGGGAGATCTCTGTCCGCAAAGGTCGGGACGGAGCGGAGGTGCAAAAGATAGCCCAGGAAGAGCTCGGCCTGGAAGACCTGGAGCCAGTCGTGCTGACCTTCGAGATGTCGGGCGAGACCCCGGCGCCCGAAGCCGCCCGTATGCTCCAGGACCGCTCCTCTACCCCGGAAGGTCTCGCCGCCGGCCTCTACAAACAGGTCAGAGAGGCCCTCCATGCGCCGGAGTAACTGGCAGGCATCCCATTGGGGAGAGTCACGGATCTCTGAGAACCGTCGCAGACATGGCTCTACTCGTGGCGCTTTCGCTGCTCCTGTGGTCTTGTGGCAAAGGAGAGGCCAGTACCTCCCCGGTAGGTCTGCGGACGACGCGGTAGAGGTAAAGCGTGCTCCCTGAAGGCTCAGTACCTCGGTACCCGCTCGTCCACCCGCGAGTAGGCGTCGAGGCCGCCTTCGAGGTTGAGTACGCTGTGAAAGCCCGAGCGGTCGAGCGCCTGCGTCACGTAGGCGCTCCGGGCGCCGTGGTGACAGATCACGACTATCTCTCGCTTGGGGTCGAGCTCGGAGGCTCGCTGTGGAAGCTCTTGTAGCGGGATGAGCCGCGAACCTTCTATTCGAGAAAGCTCGAACTCCCACGGCTCCCGCACGTCGAGCAACTCCGGCCGGTCGCCGCGCTCCAACCTCTCCTTGAGCTCCCGCGGCGTGATGCTCTGGTAGCCGGGCTCCCGCACTAAAATTCGTAGTCCGCCACGATGCGACCGGTGGTGCGTTCTTCGAGCTTCTCTACGACGGCGAGGTGATCCGGGTGCTCCATGTACTCCCGGAGCCCGGCGCGGTCCTCGAAACGGGCAAAGAACGCGTGCGTGTACTCGCCGGCGCGGCCACTAAAGTCCTCCCCGACCGAGAGGTCCACCACGCTGCCCACGCTGTCCTCCAGCGCCCGGATGGACGAGAGAAGGTCCTCCACGTCTTCCGTTGAGGCGCCCTCCTTTACGGAAAAGAGTACGAGATGGTCCACCATAACAACCCCTTTCTACCGTTACTTGCGGGCAAAGTCTAGCATTTCGACTACCCGCCTTTTCTCGCCTACCGGAGCGGCGCAATCCGCGAATAAGGTAGACTACTCCGGCTAACGGCAACAGCGTGGAGGAGGAATTTCCCTGGAGACTTCGCTCGTAACGGCTGTCCTTCTGATCGTAGCTTACGCGTTGGGGCTGGCGGCGAGCGCCCTGAGGCTACCGCCGCTAGTGGGCTATCTGGCCGGAGGCTTCGCGCTGTTCGCGGTAGGTTTCGAGAGCACCGAACTCCTGCACGAGATCGGGCACATAGGAGTATTGCTGCTCCTGTTCACCATCGGGCTCCACCTGCGAATAAAAAGTATCCTGCGCCCCGAGGTACTCGGGGTCGGGGCCATACATCTCACGTTCAGCGCCGGGCTGTTTGCGTTGGTAGTGCTGGCCTTCGGGTCCGGGTTTACAGCAGCCGTCTTTATCGCGATAGCATTGGGATTTTCCAGCACGGTGCTCGCGGCGAAAACATTGGAAGACCGGGGCGAACTGGACTCCTATCATGGGCGGATCGCCATAGGCATTCTTATACTCCAGGACATCGTGGCGATTGGCTTGCTGGCGTTCAGCGGCCTGGGCGCACCCTCTCCGTGGGCCTTGCTCCTGCTCGCGATTCCGCTGGCCCGGTTCCCGCTCACGCACCTCCTGGCGGCGAGCAAGCACGACGAGTTGCTCTTGATCTACGGCCTCTTGCTGGCCCTGGGGGCCGGCGCATTGTTCGAGGAGGTCGGGTTGAGCTCAGAGCTCGGGGCCCTGGCGGCCGGGGCGCTCCTGGCCGGCACCCACCAGGCCGACGAACTAGCAGACAAACTGTGGGGCCTGAAAGAAGCGTTCCTCGTGGGCTTTTTTCTGGAGATCGGGCTGGCCGGTTTTCCGACGCTCGCAGGCCTCGCTTTCGCCTTGTTTCTGGTGGTGCTGCTGCCGATCAAGAGCGTGCTGTTCTTCCTCTTGTCGGTACTCTTCAACCTGCGGGCCCGCAACGCGTTCATGGTCGCCGTCTCGCTGACGGCCTACAGCGAGTTCGCCTTGATTGCTGGCGCCGCGGCTGTCGCGGGAGGTCTGATCCCTGAGTCTTCCCTGGTCGTTCTGGCGCTGGCGGTGGCGCTATCTTTCGTGGTGAGCGCGCCACTCAACCGGGCCGTACACGGCCTCTACACGAGGTTTGAACCCATACTCTGCCGCTTCGAGCGGGACGTCCGGCACCCGGACGACACCCCGCAGATATTGGGTAGCGCGAGGTCGCTGGTATTCGGGATGGGCCGTACCGGAAGCGCCGCCTACGCAAACCTCAAAGACCGCGGCGGACATCCCGTAGGACTCGACTCTGACCCCACCAAAATCGAGGAGCACCGCGCCCAGGGCCGGCGGGTCGCCTACGGCGACGCCGAAGACCCCGAGTTTTGGGAGAACCTGAACCTGGAGAAGCTGGAGCGCGTAATACTCACCCTACCGGACCTCGAAGCCCGGGTGCAGGCCGTTCAGGGGCTGCGCCGCCGGGGTTTCGAAGGCGTCATCAGCACCATCAGCATGTACCCGGATGAGGAAGAGTCTCTACAAGAGGCCGGCGCCGACATAATAGCCCACCCGCTAGTAGAAGCCGGCTACGGACTGGCCGAGCAGAGCTTTCAACTCGGGGTCGTCCGCTAGGCCGGTCTCAGGGTCCCTACGCTTCCGCGCGCCGTCGCCGTAACTCCCAAACGACCAGCGCCAGCACCAAGACGCCAACCACGATCCAACCCCAGGGACCAATGGTCAGCAGATGGCCGCTAACGACGGAGACGACCACGATGGGGATGATGCCGACCGCCGTCGTCCAGGTAAACCTCCAGAAGCTTATGCCGAGCAGCCCCATCGCCAGGTTCAACAGGCTGAAAGAGATGACCGGGACAAAGCGCACCGCGACGAGCTGCCAGTCCGAGCGCTGGCGGGTCCACTCTTCCATGCGCTTCAGACGGTCGCCCGGCGCTATACGGAACACCAGCGGACCGGCGAACCTGGCCGCGCCGTACCCGGCCCACGCACTGATGACCATGCTGACCCAGGTTACCGCGATACCGCCCCACGTCCCGAATACCAGCCCGTTGGCCGCCGCCAGAAGCTCCAGCGGAAACGGTACGAAGGCGTGGATCACCATGAGAGCCGTCGAAGTCAGGGGAGCCCACGGCCCCAGACCCTGGATGGTGGAGCGCAGGGTCCCCGAGTCTATCTCCTGAAACAGCCGCCAGAGGTCGCCGAGCGGTCCGCTCAACCACCAGCCAAAGGAGAACACGGCGATCGCCGCCGCGACAAAGACCGCCAACCGCCGCACGTCGGGATTCAGCCGGCGACGTTTTTGGTCTTCCCGCCGGGAAGAGGACCGGCTTTTGCCTACCCGCGGGTTTTTCTTTACGCTTCTCACGCCGCCCACTACGCCCGCCTACTCATCAATAGCGGGACCCCTCTCTTTGTGCGATCAATAGCGGGATCCCTCTCTTTGTGTGCCAATTCTTTTCGACCTGACCTCGACTCTGTCCACGATTCTGACGACAAGTTACGGTAACACCGTCGCGATCCGAGTCTACCATCTGGCCGGGACGAAAACGTGACGGGAACTACGGCCGCGCGCTTGCGGCCCAATCCAGTAGATCTTGCAAGGTATTCTGGGCCTTCTGCTTCTGGGATTTGGAACTGTCCGACGTGGCTTTGAGCAGCAAGTTCCCGTTCAGATCCACTTCCTTGAACGAAACGTCGAGCAGGTACTCGGTTCCGTCCTCGTCCAGGGCGAATAGGTAACAGGTGGGATGGTCTTCTATATCGTAGGTAACCCAACCTCCAGTGTTATACACGTGCATGTTCTTGCCGGTTGACAGAGAGAGGTTTCCCCAGCCGCCGTCGTGGGTGTCGCCGTAGACGAAGGAGATGTCCCCGGAAAGGTCATATCCTTTCAGGTGATCCATCATGTGCGGCAGGAAGTACTTCATGCAAAGCTTCAGGTGGAGGTCGGAGGTCTTCCCCTCCGACGTTAGCCGCGGTATCCGGTCTTCGGGAACCTCTGGCAGCTCTTCCGCCGAAAATAGCTTGCTCCCATCCGGACTCTGGCGCTTCAGTCCGAACCTGCCACTCAAAACGGCCATCAGATAGCCTACCTCGTCGAGCATCGAGACCGGATTATTCTCGTATGCGGGTAACAGCCCGTCGATAAACGGCGCCACCACCCGTTCCAACTCCTCCAGGTTCTGCGCCTCCCGCACATCCCCCTCTGAGAGGATCCGAAAGTCTCCCAGCACGCCGTTCGAGGTCAGCACATCCCCCACCTTTCTTGCCCACTGGGGAGAGGTTACTTCCTTGCGGAAGTGAGTGCCGTGGGAAAAGGCGTAGATACGCCCGTTGAATTTCTCCGCGTAGATTGGGTTCGCGAAGACGACGTCTAGTTCCTCCTCTTCGATGGTCTTCCAGAGAGATCCGTCAGGATATTCGAAGATCGTGGAGAGGAGTTTGCCGGCGCTGTCATTAGTGTCCACTCGCTCTCCCTGGCGCACGACCGGGTCTCCGGCAGGTTCGGTTATGCACCCGACGACCTCTTTTCCGTAGAGCTTCTCACAGTACTCCGTCCACAGCGTATGGTCATGATTCCCCGGCATGTATACGACCTTCTCGAAAGAAACCGCTTCAGCTAGCGACTCTACAAACCCGTGGGTGCTGGACATCATCTCGTCCAGTGTGGCGTGGGACCTCTCGGGGATATCGCCCAGCAGGAGCAACTGCTCGGTCTCGACCTGCTCACCGGCACCGAGGTGCGTCCGGATCACCTCGCGCAAATGCCGGCATCCTTCGGCATACGAGAGCATCGAGGTTGCATCTCCCAAATGGGCGTCGGATATGGCTAGGTATTTCAGCCGCAAGGCGCTTTACCTTCCTAAAAGCAGATAGTTTTCCGTATAAGTCGCCCCGTCACAGTAGACCAGCCCGGACGAACGTGTCAACGTCGGGTCCCTAGCGCAAGGCTAACCGGTTAAGCGGCGGGTTTGCCTTCTACCGCGGGCGAGCGATTCACGAGGTAGATGCCACAGACGATCAAAGCCGCCCCCACGAGCAACGAGGGGGTCAGCCGCTCGGCGAGAAAGATCGCCCCGATAACCATGCCGACCAGGGGGACAAAAAACACGTAAGCCGCGACCCGGCTAGCTTCTCCGGCCCGGATCAGCCCGAACCAGATCAACCACGCCAGCGTTATGCCCACCAGCGAGGCATAAGCCAGGCTCGCGAACAGCGGCCCGGAGAAAGAAACCTCCGACCAGGACTCTATAACCGTCCCGAAAGCGGTAAGGACGACACCCCCGATCACGAACGGCATCGCCACGGCCCACATCGTCGAGATCCTCGCCTCATACCGTTTGAAGTAGACCGTTCCCATAGCCCAGAAAAACGCCGAAGCCGCCCCGAACACCACCCCGACCGGAGATATGACGCCGCCGGAGAGGCTTCCGGTGCTCACCGCGACTATCCCCGAGAAGCCCAACACCAGGCCGATGATCTTGGCCACCGAGAGCGGCTCATCCAGTATCAACCACGCCAGAAACCCAACCAGTATCGGCTGCAGATAGACGAGCACCGCCGCCGTCCCGGACGGCAAATACAGGATTGCCGAAGTTTGAAACCCGATAAAGAACACCACGTTGAACATCGCGAGCAGTAGGAAAATCGGCCAGTCGCGTTTCAGGTACGGGTTCCCGCCCCACACCACCGCTACGAGCATCATGGCGAACCCACCGAGTAGTGTTCTCAGACCAGCGAAGAGTATGGGCGGCGAATACTCCAGCCCGACCTTCACGACCGAGAACGCCGATCCCCAGAACACCACCAGCAACGCGAAAGCCAGCACTACGTAACGGCGCTTACCGAAAAGCTGCAAATGTCTCCTCTATAAAAAGCTACGAAACAGTCCGGTTAGCTTACTACGGAGAGCTTACAGGATTCATCCGTACAGGCTTTTCACGTTAGCAGGGGACCTACCGTTCTGAGCGCGCATCGCGCTCCTTACTTCTACTGGCTGCCACCGATCCCATCGTCGGCGACTTTCCTCTCTATAGTGTCCACAAGGTCTGTCATGCCACTGTAGTCGACCGGACGGATACCTTCATACAGTCTGGGGTTTATGTCCCAGTTATGTTCGAGAGGGTTGAGGTTGAGGTCCTTGTATCACACCGTGACCGTGATGTCGGAGGCGATCTTTCCTTCCTTGATCAGCGGCAAGAGATTGTCGATAGTGTCCCAGTAGCAGCCGATCTTTGCTCCCGGCGCCAGGGAGGTCAGCCCCTCATCGAAGAAGGGTAGTTCGCTAAGCACCAACCCGTCGGAGCTTTCCACGGGGTCGGAGAACTCGAAGGTGATGTCTTTGGCGGGCCCCTGTCCGACGTTCTGGACGATGAGGCTCATGTTGGGCAGGTTCGCGTAGTCCTCGGAGACCGTGATCAGGGGCCGACCTCCTCCGGCCATGTGCTCGTCGCGCATCTCCTGAACCATCGTCTGGGTCATTTTGATGGAAAAGTAGTACCCGAGCCCGATGACCACGATAAAGATGGTCTGCAGGATGGGGTTGGCTACTTGCGAGATAGTCACCAGGTCCATAATTTCTCCAAAGTTCCTCCAAAGTAATCTTCTCCGGGTTGCGACACCTGTATTTTATTGGAAACCGCAGTGTGGAAAGGATGTAGCGCAGGCCATCCTACGAAATCTCCAGCAGGCGCTCACGAGCTTCCTGTAGTGTAGTTTCGATCCTTTGGCTAGATAGCTTTCCGAAGTTAGTCTTGCGTTTTTTCCTACCCGGAGTAGTACATACAGAAACCGGATTGGCCGCCGGGGTGCTTCAGAGGTTTATAATGCTCCGCAGAAGCCTATGCGCATTCTCGACGACAATCGGAAAGAGCTCGTTACCCGGGAGCGATCGCTTCTTGGACGCCTGGTCGAGTTTTTAGGAGATTTTGGCGCGCCGCAGGAGGATACAGGGCTGGTCAAGCAGACCCTCTCTGATCTGGAGGAACTGTTCCTGCTGGTTGTGGTCGGGGAATTCAACTCGGGCAAGTCAGCGTTTATAAACGCCCTTTTGGGGGCGGAGATCGCTACCGAGGGTGTCACGCCAACCACGGACAGGATTACCGTCCTCCGGCACAGCGAGGAGCCCGAACGTCGCGAGCTTCGGGAGGGTATACTGGAGAAGGGTCACCCGAACGAGTTCCTGCGCGAGATCGCCATTGTGGATACGCCGGGGACCAACGCCATTATCCGCCACCATGAGGAGCTCTCCCGCGGCTTCGTACCCCGCTCGGACCTGGTGCTGTTCATAACCTCCGCCGAACGGCCGCTCACCGAGAGCGAGCGCGGCTACCTGGAGTTGATCCGGGACTGGGGAAAGAAGATCCTGCTGGTCGTCAACAAATCCGATCTCCTGGACAGCGACGAGAGCGTCGAGAAGGTCCGCTCGTTCGTCTCCGACGGCATCCGCTCGATGCTGGGCCTGACGCCACCCATCTTCTTCGTCTCCTCCCTACTGGCCCGCAAGGCGAAGGCCGCTTCGAGCGGCATGGAACGCGACGCCCTCCTCAAAGCCAGCGGTCTCGGCAAGCTGGAGGGATACATTACGGATCTGCTCGATGAGGAGGGCCGGGTACGGCTGAAGCTGGAGAGTCCGCTGGGCGTCGTGGAAGAACTGGTCCGCCGCTACCGGAAGTCGGTCGGTGAGCGGATGAGCCTGCTGGAGGACGACTTCAGGACCTCGGAGAACGTGGAGTCGCAGTTGAACCTTTTCCAGGAAGACATGCGGCGGGATTTCGAGGCCCGGATGGCGGAGATCGAGAACATTGTCCACTCTCTCAACGAGCGGGGCGACGCGTGGTTCGAGGACAACATTCGCATCGGAAACGTCGTGGAGCTGGTCCGGCGCGAGAGGATCCAGGAGCGCTTCCAGCGCGAGGTCATCGCCGACACCGAGGCGCTCATCGACGAGCGGGTAGACGAACTGGTCGACTGGATGGTGGACCGGAACCTCAAGCAGTGGCGCGACATCGTGGAGTACGTCAACCGCCGGCGCCAGGCGCAGTACGACGAGCACCTGATCGGGGAGGTAGGCGATAACTTCGAGTATAACCGGAGCCAGGTCATCCGCTCCGTCGGCAAGAACGCCGCCGACGTGGTCCGCAACTACGACCGCGAGCGCGAGTCGGAGCAAATAGCCCTCTCCCTCCAGGGCGCCGTCGCCCAGACGGTCGCCGCCGAAGTCGGCGCTTTGGGACTGGGCACCGCGGTCGCCACGGTCGCGATGGCCGCCGCGGTAGACGTGACCATGACCCTCTCCGCCCTTCTGCTGGCGGGTCTGGGCTTCTTTATCATCCCGAACCGGCGGCGCAAAGCTCGCGAGGAGTTCCGAGAGAAGACCGACACCCTCCGGCAGCGGCTCAGCGAGGTGGTGACCCGGCAGTTCGAGACGGAACTCGCCCGCTCCGCCGAGCGGATGCGGGAGGCCATAGCCCCCTACACTCGCTTTGTCCGCACGGAACACGCCCGCATGACCGAGGCCCGCGAGGTCCTGGCCGAACTAGACGGCGAGGTAGACGCTCTGAAAGAGGAGATCTCCGCGCCCGGCCTGAAGCCGAACGACCCAGAGCGCTAGCCGCCAGCTTTAGCCCTCCCGCTCCTCGGGACGAGCTTCGTGGCTCATGTCCGGAGCCCCGGTGTGACCTTCCGAGAACCGCTCGGACTCCTCAACACGGTTCAGCGACCGCTCCAGGACTTCCTCGTCCACCGGGTAGGGCAGGTCGAGCCTGCCGGCCAGGGTCCGATCCAACTCTTCCTCGGAGAGCGCGCTGACCTCTTCGCTAACCTTCGACATCTCCCGCTCGTCGGTGTCGGCGATACCGAGGTCGTTGACCATCAACGCGATCATCTTTCGTTCTTTGGTGGCGCGATCCATCTCGTCCCATCCTCTCTAAAGTTCATCCTGCTCTGTGCCGCGCCAGTTTAACGCAAACGAAAGAGCCGGGACCCGCAGGCCCCGACCCCCAACGCAGGCAAGAGGTTGGTGGACCTACTCCTCCCCACCCTCTATCTCGATGCGCTTGGGCTCGCGTACCGCGGCGGCGCCCCGAACAGTTACCTCCAGCACGCCGTCCTCGAAGCGCGCCCGGATGTCGTCCTCTTCCACGCTCTCGGGCAGCGTCAGGCTCCGGCGGAAGGCGCCCCGACGACGTTCCTTCATGTAGTATCCACTATGCTCCTCTTCCCGCTCGGCCTTATGCTCGCCGCTGATGGTCAGCACGCCGTTCTGAACCGTTACGTCGACCTCCTCCAGTTTCACGCCGGGAAGCTCCGCCCGGACCACCAGGTCTCCCTCCCTGGAGAGCACGTCCATCGCCGGGGCCCACTCCGTAGCCTGAGGAGCCCGACGCCCCGATAGACGTCCGAGAGACCCAAACACCTCGTCGAACATCTGCTCCATCTCGGTGCGAACGTCACTGAAACCTCTGTACGGACTAAGCATCTCCTACCTCCTTCTACTACAACCACTCCGTACCTACGCCCGTATTTTATATTCTCTATTTACAGTTTTCAAACATTTTTTCTACATAAATTCCAGATATTACTGTTTTTGTCTACAGATAATGATATATTTTTGTTTGAAAATCGGTGAAAGGCGCTAGATGGACCATCGTAGAATAAGTGAAAACCTGGTGAGGGTTCGTCGTTTGAGGATGTGGACGCAGGGGAAGCTGGCGAGTCGGGCCGGGGTAAGCCCGACTACGGTGTCCGGGATCGAGAGCGGCAAGATAGACCGGCCGCACTTCGGCACGATCCGCAAGCTGGCCGCGGCCCTGGAGGTTCCCCCAGAGGATTTGATCCGGGCCGTCTCCGGTCACGCCGGAAACCGGGAGCCAGAGCGCTCGGAGCCTCTCTCTTTAGACTGGGCGATGGCGGCGCGGGAGGAGGAGTTCGAGCGGGAGCTCGACGAGGCTTCGCTCGAGAACCTCAACTCGCTCTCACGGAGCTTAAAGGAAGAGCAGACCCGCTTGAAGAATCTCTACGGAGAGTTCTCCCGGGGCAGCGAGCAGCGGCGTTCGATCAAACGCCGCATCCGGGACGTGGCCGCCCAATCAGGGTCGGTAGACGTCTCGATAACTTTTCATCCCAGCCAGCAGGACCGCGGAGTGCGGAGCAATAACCAGGATCGGGGCGTCTAAAGCCTTCGGTTACTCGCTGTCGCGAAGACTAGCCCTCCTCCAACTCCCACTCCACCACCGAGGAACCATCGTACACCACGGTCCGCGGCTCCTTACCATCTTCGACTTGAAAGGTTATGTACCCCCGGTTGCACTCGCCGGGCTCGACGCTAGAGCCGCGCAGGGCAGGTAGCTTCGTCGGCACGCTCGCCAGGCGGCGAACATAGTTATCGTTTAGCAGTCCGAACTCCCTGGGGGTGAAATACGAAGGTTCTGCAGCAGACTCAGCAGTGCAGACTTCGGCCTCGATCACGAAGAAATCCATACCGGCACGGGCATTATAGACCGACTCGTCGGCAGGAACCCCGGACTCGCCGGAGATCACCGTTACCCTGTTTCCGTTGTCGAGCGTCGCCGTCTCGCCCACCATACGCCTTATGTCTGTCTCGCTGGGCAGGGCCGGCCCGGGCAACCTCTCGCGGGTTGCCCCTCCCGTAACTTCCTCGATAGACTCTTGCCTGTTTGGCGTAACGGTTCTCTCCACCGTCACCTCCCTGGTAACTTCCACGGTCTCGACCGAAGGCTCGCCAGAAGGCGTGCCGGAAGTCTCGTTCGCGACGGTCCGGGCCTCCTCTTCAGCGCCGCAAGCAGCCAGAAAACCTGACATTATCAACATCACGATCAGCCCGTGTCTCAAAGGGCCTCCCCGCTCTCTATCGGAATGCAAAACAAGTGGTGGGATCCGGATTCGAACCGGG
>JALYGE010000184.1 GCA_030777225.1 Actinomycetota bacterium | reverse complement strand
CTACGATGAAGGTGTTAAGATCCATGAGAGCGGAGACCTCCTTGCTTCGGTAGGTTTGGGCGCCACCGAGCGTAGGGAGGTCTCGCTCTCTATTCAATCGTTCGGAGAAACTTGCACATGGGGTTAGCTATTCTCGACATCTCAAAATATAACCATTCGTCTGCCCTCCCTCGTGCCGGTGTGTGGGAGGGATCTTGAAAAGAGATCCTGCCCTGAAGGAGTTCAGGAGGGGCAGCGCCGTCGCCAGGAGCCGCCGCTACCGTCGGCGGCGTTTCGGCATCCTGCTCGTGACGCTGTTGGCGTTCGTCGCGGGCCTCGCTTATGCTGCGGACTACGTCTCGGGCGGACCGGGTGAGGAGGCGCGTTGGACCGACTCCGGCGAACCTCCCCAGAGGGTGGCGCTGGTCAGGCAGCCGGTAGCCGGCGCGGATGGTGGAGAACCCACGCCCGAGCTACCCAACGCGCTCAAGCTCAAAACCAACCCGGCCTCCTCGGCCTACCTCGCCGTCGCCGGAGAGCTTCCCCAGGTTGCCAGGGAGAGTATAGAGGCCGTCTACAAGAGCCAAGAAGACCCCAACTGGGCGGCGGTGAGGCTGGATCTGGAGGACGAAGAGGGCGACCATGTGCTCTTTCTCCAGAAAGAAGGCCGGGTGTGGGAGGTGCGGCGCTCGGTACTGACCGACGAGCCGGACTACGCCGACAACGAGAAGGCGGCGCTCGACGGGGTGCCCGGAGATTTGGTCGATTCCCTCTACACAGTTGAGACCTCGGAGAACGGAACCTGGATGACCTCTGAGCTCGAAGAGCAACCGTTCGACGTAGAAGCCATACCGGACCTGGGGGACCCGCGGTTCCCCGAACCGAAACCGGTGCTCGACGGCGTGCCGAGCGCGGAACGCGAACGGGTGGAAGAAGGACTCAGAGCGATAAAAGAGAAAATAGAGGGTTACGACGGGGTGGCCGGCGTCTACGTGCGGGACATAGAGGGAGGTTACGGCTACGGGGTGCGTCCCGACGAGGAGTTCTTCAGTGCCTCCGTGATAAAGGTCCCCATCATGGTGGCCGTCTTCCGCAGAATAGACGAGGGGAAGCTCTCGCTGTCGGACACCTTTCCAACAGAGGAGGGAGACTGGGCCGCCGGGGCCGGATGGATGCAGTGGGAAGACCCCGGACAATCCTACGCCGTATACGACTACCTGTGGATGATGATGACGCAGTCGGACAACGTCGCCACCAACGCTCTTGTAAGAAAGGTCGGGGGTAAAGAGTACGTCAACGAGGTCGCCCACTCTATGGGCGCGGAGGACACGATGCTCGTCCAGAAAGTGACCAGCGAGCGAGGAACGGTTCCCCCATTGGACAACCGCACCACCACCCGCGACATGGCGGTGATGTTGGACAAGATAGCCAGCGGAGAAGCGGCGAGCCCCGAGAGTTGCCAGGCCATGGTGGATATCATGATCCAGAACTACCTGGAGTCCTGGCTCGTGGAGGGTCTCCCGGAGGACGCCAACGTAGACATCGCCAACAAGGGGGGGTGGCTCTACAAAGTCTACGACGAGGTCGCCATCGTCTTCCACGAAAACCGTCCCTACGCCGTGGCGATCCTCTCCAAGTACGGAACCGCAGACCCGCTAGAAGCCCGGCCAACCCTCCTGGGACTCTCCGAAGAGGTCTGGAACACCCAGGACACCCAGGACAAGCAAGAAGAGCCCGCCGAAGACGAAAACTAACCTTCGGGGCCCGCTACTCGTTTCTTTAACAAGGTGGCGGCCCATTCGACCTCTTCGGCCTTCAGCAAGAACGCCGTGCCGAGGTAAGCCGCCAGTGCCGCGCCTCCGACCACCGCGATGATCGCAGCCCGCTCTACGGCCCCCGCGCCGGTTCCCAGGAGGGCTACTCCTGTCCGGGTCACAGCGTACATGATGATCCCGGCGACCAGGGTCTTGGCGAGGGAGAGCAGGAGTCGCCGGCCGCCGATACGTTTTATCGCGCGGCGCATCGCGACGAGTCCCCCCAGGGCCAGGAGCGTGTAAGTGCCGGAGAGGGCGAGCACCACCCCGACCACGCCGATAGTCGTTTGGGCGAGGAGGTAGACAGAAGCGGTATAGAGAACGAAGAGGGTCACGTTGAGCAGGGCCGGGGTCATGGTGTTCTGTCGCGAGTAGAAGGCGCGAACCAGGAGGAAGTAGACCCCGTAGCCGAGCAGTCCCAGGGCGTAGGCGGTGAGCAGCGTCGCCACGGTCTCTGTATCCTGGGGGCCAAACCTGCCGCGTTCGTAGAGTAGCCCGACGATAGGTTCTGCGAGCACGGCCATCACGATGGTCGAGGGAACCACGACGAATGCGACCAGCCGGAGCCCGAAGGAGAGGGTGTCGCGGTAGCTATCCGTATCCCCGCGCGAGTGCTGTTCTGAAAGCTCGGGCATGAGGGCGGTGGCTATGGCGACGATGAAGATGCCGTAGGGGAGTGAGAAGATGACGAAGGCGAGGCCGAGCTCGGTTGCGGCGTTGAACGAGGTGGCGAAGTAGTTCGCGACGGCCTGCAGGCCGACCGAGGCCGCGACCAGGACGAGCATCGGGCCCGTGAGCCGGGCGGCGTAGGCGAGGGCGGGATGTCCGAACTGGAGGCGTGGTTTGTATCCGAGACGCCACATCGTGGGGACCAGCGCCAGCGCCATCACCGCCACCCCGAAGGTCGCCCCGACGGCTAGAACGTAGATCGCGAGGGTCTCGTCGCGCCCGACGAGCAGGGCGTAAGCCCCGAATGAGGCGACGATGATCAGGTTGTTCAGCACCGGGGCGAAGGTGGGGAGGAAGAAGTGCCGGTGAGACTGTAGAACGCCGGTCCCTATGGTGTTGATGCCGTAAAAAAGCATCTGCACGACGAAGATTCGGAAGAAGAGCACCGCGAGGTCTAGGACCTGCTGCGTCTCTTGCGGGGAGAGCTCCTGCGTGCTGCTCCAGTCTGTGGCGAGCCTTATGATGGGTTCGGCGAATATTATTCCCGCGAGGGAGACCACTGCGAGCAGTGGAAAGGCCACGGTAAAGAGGGCGTTGGTCAGGTCTTGCGCGTCTCGTTCACCGTGGTGGGTTATACGGTCCACCAGAATCGGGATCAAGATCGAGTAGAAGATCCCGCCCAGAAAAAGCTCGTAGATCAGGGACGGCAGAAGGCTCGAAACGGTGTAGGCCTGGGCGACGATACCGGTGCCGAGGGCGGCGGCGAATACCATTATCCGTAGAAAACCCGTCGCCCGCGAGAGTACGGTCGCCGCCGAGATAGAGAGCATAGACCGCAGGATGGTTGTCATGTGGAGGATGGTACTAAAGGGTATAGAAAAAGTCTCCGAAGAGCTCTCTGAGACGGAACCACCACTATATCTTGGGACAAAGTTACTATGGGTCCCGTATTTGAGTTTCCCGGGCGCCGCGGGGGGTATAAGATAGGACTATGCAAAGAACTATCGTAGGCGAACGTTACATGCTGCTGGACTCTATAGGTCATGGGGGTATGGGACGAGTATACCGGGCGCGGGATGAGCTTCTGGGTCGCGACGTGGCCTTGAAGCTTCTGAAGGCCCAACATGCGGATAACAATCAGTTCGTCGAGCGTTTTCGGCGGGAGGCCAAGAATGCCGCGGCCCTCTCCCATCCCAACATAGTGTCGGTCTTCGACGCGGGAGAGGACGCCGACGGCAGCCCCTACATGGCGATGGAGTACGTCGGCGGCGGAACGCTGGCGGAGAGAATCGAGAAAGAAGGCCCGCTGGACTCGCTGGAGGCGGCCGGCATCGCGCTGCAGGTCGCGTGCGCGTTAGAGGAGGCGCACGAGCAGGACGTGATTCACCGGGACATAAAGCCGCACAACATCTTTCTGGTGGAGTCCTCAGCCTCTTCGTCCAGGACCTCGGAAGTCGATCTCGGGGGGATGTCTCTGGGGAGCGTCAAAGTCGGGGACTTCGGCATAGCCCGCGCCGCCGCCGAGACGGCCATGACCGAGACCAGCATGATCCTGGGCACCGTCCGTTACCTCTCGCCCGAGCAGGCCACCGGCGAAGCGGTAGGCCCCGAAAGCGACCTCTACTCTTTAGGCGTCGTCCTCTACGAGATGATCACCGGCGAGGTTCCATTCGACGCCGAGAACCCCATAGCCATAGCCATGAAGCACATCTCGGAACCGCCGCCCCCACCGAGAGAGAGAAACCCCGGCGTGTCAGAGGGAATCCAGGCCGTAACGCTAAAGCTTCTCTCCAAGGCGCCGGAGGACCGGTACTCGACCGCCTCGGAGCTTGTAGAAGACCTGGAGCGCGTAGGCCAGGGGCTCCCGCCGGCGAGCCTCGTCGCCGAGAACGAGACCGAGGTTTTAGAGCGTCCGGCGGGCCGGGGCTTCCTTTCGGCTCGCGGGCGGGGGGTCATCGCGCCGCGCCGGAGGTCTCGCGCGGGGCGCCGGATCGGCCTGCTGGCGGTATTTGCGATACTCGCAGCCGGGCTGGTGCTGGCTGGCACGGAGGACGGCTTCAGCACCCTCTACAACGGCTTCAACGCGGGGGAAACCGCCCAGCGCGTAGAAGGAATGCAAAACGTCCAGACCCC
>JALYGE010000183.1 GCA_030777225.1 Actinomycetota bacterium | reverse complement strand
TGGGGTGTATCTGGGGCTGGCGCCATCAGGGCTAATTCTTTACATGGGGTATCTGTGGGTACGGTTTGGTGAGCCCCTGTTGTTCTACACCGAGCAGAAGGACTGGAACCGAGAGCCTACCGGTCCCGTTACCACGCTGGAGCGAACCTGGGCCGGGACCGTGGGAGGCGTCCGGGCCGTCTGGAGTGAGGTCCAGGACAAGGGGTTTTCGGGCGAACAAATCATGATCTACTTCAACGCCCTGAACAATGCTTACAATATGTTGTTTCTCGTTTTCGCATTTGCTTTGTTCGTCGGCGGTTTGCGAGTGCTGCCGCTGGGGCTGAGCGCGTACACTTTTCTGGTCGCCATCTTTCCGGCGTTCTTTGGCACGCCGGAGGTGCCGCTTATGGGGCTGTCGCGCTACGTGCTCGTGGCTTTCCCGCTGTTCATAGTGCTGGGGGTCTTGTTGGATAGGCTCTGGCAGCTCGCCGCCTGGCTCGTTTTGAGCGTTGCTACCTCCCTGGTATTTTGCGCCATGTTCGTTACCTGGTGGTATGTGGCGTGAACCGCCCGTAGCTTCTTGTTCGCCGCTCTGGAATAATCTTTCTCTGCATGAAGTTGCTACCGAAAAGCCGAACCAAAACCGAAGCGCGAGGTTCGCAGCGCAGACGCATCTTGCCGGCCGCGCTTATAGGGATATTGGCGCTTCTGGTGGGTGGTTTGTTTCTGGGGGCCAATCTGGTCTACAACGGAGGCCAGGTCTCGGCCCCGCTGGATGACGCGTTCATACACCTCCAGTACGGACGCCAGATCGGGGACGGACAGTGGTTCGCCTACAACGATGGAGATCCTGTAAGCACTGGAGCCAGTAGCTTTCTCTATCCTGTACTGCTCGGCGCGGGCAGCGCGCTCCTGGGCCTCGACGGTACTGGCCTGCTCGTGTTTGCCATTTTACTGGGAATCCTCTGTTTTACGGTGGCCGCCGTGGTGTGTTGCGAACTCGGTCGCCGGCTCGTGGGAGAGGGCGCGGGACTCTGGGCCGGGGCGCTCGTAGCGACGAACGGAGCCCTGGTCTGGGGGGCGACGAGCGGGATGGAGGTGGCCCTGTTGGCGGCTTTGCTCTCCTCTAGCCTGCTGGCGTTCGTTTACGAAACAGGCCGTGGAAAGTTCGTGTTCACGCCGTTGCTCCTGACCCTGACCGCCATAACCCGCCCCGAAGGACTCGTGTTCGCCGCGATCCTGACGGCCGCGGTCCTTTTTATTTTGTTCAGAGAAGCGCGAAGATGGAACCTGAGCCTGCGGAGGATCGTCTCTAACGGGATTCTCTGCCTGTTGCCACTCGCGGCCGGGGCGGGCCAGTTGCTGTTCTACCAGATGGCTACCGGGACCACTGCGGCCAACGGTGTCCAGGCGAAGTCGATCCTGTACCGGCCAGTAACGTACCCCATGGAGCTCGCCGGAGAGGTAGCGCGCAATACCTCGACCATCTTTCTGGAGGTCTTCGCCGGGCTCAATCGCGCCGGTTATCTGTTTCCTGGCGCGATCTTCTTTATCTTGCTGGGGATTTCATACCTGATCTTCCGAAAGCCGGGCTTACGGGCCGTTGGAGTAGTGGTCGCGCTCTCCCTCGCCGTCGCCCTGCCCTCCGTCGCCACGCTCGGCAGTTGGAACTGGCACCACTACCGCTACGTCTTGCCGTTCTTCCCGATCCTGCTCCTCATGGTGGTGGTCGGCATCTACGCGCTATCTGCGGCCCTGGCCGGTGACCGGTGGCGGCGCTGGATCTCCGGCGGCATAGCCGGGCTCATACTGCTCTTCTCCGTCTCTACCCTTCCCGAGTGGGTAACGATCTACGGCAAAGACACGGCCACCGTCCGTGACCAGCAGGTCACTACAGGACGCTGGATAAACGAGAACCTGCCGCCGGAGGCCGTAGTGGGGGTCAACGACGCGGGCGCGCTCCGCTACTATGGGCGCCGCCCGGTCGTGGACCTGGTGGGGCTAGTAACGAATGGCCTTGCCGTGCCACACCAGAACGGAATGGGGAGCCTGTACGAAGCGCTGGAGAATATGGAGCCCGCCCGGCGACCGGATTACTTCGTCGTCTACAATATCTGGGTGGGCGGACTCGTGGAGGCCGGCATCTTCGGGGAGACGCCGATCAAAGCCTTCGATACGGAACCCCTGAGCGGGATCGTGGCGGACGATGAGGTCTTTGTTCACGAGGCCGACTGGACGCTCGCCCGCAGCGGAGAGCTCCCGAAGTCTGTCCCGCAAGAGGAGATCAAAGACTCGTTAGACGTCGCCGACCTGGAGAGCGAAGAGACCCACGGCTACACTCTAAGAATGTCCCGGCCCGGCCTGCAACCGGAGAGCACCCTGGACCGTCTGGCCTACGCGAACGGGGAGCTGGTGGCAGACGGCGGCCGGCGTATCTCCGGTAGCGAAGCTTTTACCGTCAGCGGTCTCACCCCCAGACGACCGCTGAAGATCGTCACGCGCACCACCGCTGGGGAGATCATGGAAGACCCTCCCACGTTGCAGGTGCGGGTAGATGGGCAGGATGTCGGAGCGTGGACCTTCGAACCCGCGACCGGGGACTGGCAAGAACCCTCCTTTGAGATCCCCGCCCGGTACGTGCGGGCGGAGAGCGTCAGGGTCGAAGTCAACTCCTCCGAACCCTACGCGCCCTTCCACTACTGGTTTGTGCAGTAACCCAGCGCCTCGGAAGGTCCTCTGCGGAGCCGGTTGACCTCTCCAGCAACTACCGGCGACTCGTTTTGGAGCGGCGCGGCGTAATAGACTTTTCTCCGTGACGACCGTAGAGTGTGCGAGCATGGAGAGCAAAAAGACCGGGCGCGGGCTGGGATTCGTGCTGCTCATCTACGCGGCGAGCCGTGTGTTCTACCTCGTGGCCGGCGTTGTCTTTGCCCGATATCTGCCGATCTCACCTTTCCACACCGCCACCACCGACGTTCCTTTCGGGACCATGAACCTCTGGGCCCACTGGGACGGTGAGCACTACATGCGCCTCGCCCGTAGCGGCTACCTGAACGAGCCGGACAACGTCTCGCCGGCTTTCTTTCCTCTGTACCCGCTTTTGATGCGCTCTCTCGCCACCCTGTTCGGTGGCCCGACCTCTCTGGAGGTTCTGGCGCTCTGGGGGGTTATGATCTCGCTAGCAGCCCTGCCCTTCGCCCTCTACTTCATCTACCAGATAGCTGCTCACGGCTGGGGAGAGAAGACAGCAAGAGGCACAGTACTTACCCTGGCCTTCTTCCCCACAACCTTCTTTTTGAACTCAGCCTACACAGAGAGTCTCTTTCTGGCCC
>JALYGE010000182.1 GCA_030777225.1 Actinomycetota bacterium | reverse complement strand
GGTTCTCAACGGTTTTCCGTATATTTAAGGTGGATTTAACGGAGCAAGTCTATCAGTCGGTCAGTCGATTGGTCGGTCAGCAGGTTGCGAAAGCGGATCCGTTCGCGTGAAACCGACACGCTGTGGTCGTTCCATCTTTACCGTAGCGAATCACGGTGAGGGTGCCGCACCGGCGGGCTGAAAGACCGAAATGCTGACAGACTGACCGACTACGCATCACCTGTGCAGCCGAGCGTGGACCTCGCGGGCAACCTTACCGGGCAGCCCCGGCACGGCTTCCAGCTCTTCGAGGGAGGCGTTGGTGAACACTTCCGGGGTTCCGAAGTGGTCCAGGATCTGCTCCTTGCGAGCGGGGCCTATGCCGGGCAGTTCGTCGAGGACGGAGGTCGTCATCGCCCGGCCGCGCAGCTTGCGGTGGTAGGCGTTGGCAAAGCGGTGGGCCTCGTCCCGGACGCGCTGGAGGAGATGAAGCTCGGGAGAGTTGCGCTCCAGCACGACCGGCTCCGGTCGGCCGGGCTCGAAGACCTCTTCGTCGCGCTTGGCGAGCGAGCGCAGGGGGATGTCAAGGAGTTCGGAGCCTACGCCCGACTCTTGTAGGATTGGGGTTACGGCGGAGAGCTGGCCCTTGCCCCCATCCAGCAGGATCAGGTCCGGCGCCGGCAGGAACTTCTCGTCGCCGGCTTTGAGCCGTTCGAGACGCCGCCGGATGACCTCGGCCATGCTGGCAAAGTCGTCCGCGCCTTCGACGGTCCGTATCTTGAAGCGCCGGTAGTCGCTCTTGGCCGGCCGGCCACCCTGAAACACGACCATCGAGGCGACCGAGTTGGTTCCCATGGTGTTGGAGATGTCGTAGCACTCGATCCTCACCGGCAGCTTGGGCAGCGCAAGCTCTTCCCGGAGGCCGTCCAGCGTCGAGGCGACCTTGTTGCGCTTCGCCTCTTCCAGGACCCGCTCGTGGGCCAGGCTCAGCTCGGCGTTGCGGACCGCCGACTCCAGGATGCGACGCTTGTCGCCCCGCTGCGGACGGCGCACCTCGACCCGTGAGCCGCGTTGCCCGGAGAGGTGATCCAGCAAAGCCGTCTCCGGTTCGCCGGCCTGCACGAGCACCTCCCGCGGGATGACGGCGGTTTCGTAGTACTGCGGCACGAACGAGAGTGCCACATCCTCCGCGGAGACCTCACCGTAGTTGTCCAGAAGGAAAGAATCGCGGTTCACCACCTGCCCCTCCCGGACGGCGAAGACCTGGACACAGGCCGTTTCGCCCTCGGCGTACGCGCCAAAGGCGTCAAAGGAGTCTTCGGAGGCGATGGTGGCGCGCTGGCGGTCGCGGACGTGGGAGAGCGCCGCAAGCTCGTCGCGCAGCTTCGCCGCCGCCTCGAAGTCCATCTCTCTCGCGGCCTCGCGCATCCGGGCTTCGCGGTCCCGGATCAGGCCGTCCACCCGGCCCTCCAGAAAGGAGATCACATCCTCGATTATTCCATCGTACTCTTCCTTCGTCGTCGCCCCCACACACGGCGCCACCGACCGCCCGATGTGGTAGTTGAGACACGGAACCCCGCTCCGACGTCCCGGCTCCGGTCCCCGGCACTTGCGAAACGGGAAGGTCTTGTTCAGCACGTCCAGCGTGGCATGTACGGCTCCGGCGCTCGGGAACGGCCCGAAGTAGCGGTGGCGGGGATCGTGTGAGGAACGGGTGGCGAAGACCCGCGGGTACTCGTCACCCAGTGTCACTACGATGTACGGGTAGCTCTTATCGTCCCGCAGAGAGACATTGAAGCGCGGCCGGTGACGCTTTATGAGGTTCGATTCCAGAACCAGCGCCTCGGTCTCGCTCTCGGTGACGATAAAGTCTACCTGCTCGACCCGCCCCCGCAACTCCGCGATCTTGGGCCGCCCATCACCGGACTTCGTAAAGTAGCTCGCCACCCGGCTACGAATATTCTTGGCTTTTCCAACGTATAGGACCGTTCCATCAGCGCCCTTGAAAATGTAGACGCCGGGGGAACGGGGCAGGTGGGCTCTATCGGGATAACCGTTCTCTGACATTACGAAAATTATACCGCGCCGGTGTTAACGCTAGCTCACACGCCGGGCCTCCGGCGGGAGCATCTCCTCGCCGCCGGCCCGGGCGTGACCGATGCCCGCGGTCCACCCGCCGGCAGCGCCGGCGAGGGTGGCGACGACGGCGACGAAGACCTGGAGCAGGCTGAAGTCGAAAGCCAGCAGAACGAGGCCGGTAGTTCCGGTGAGGATCGCGGAGATCAGAACCAGGTTCCGGCGCTGCTGCGGGTTCGGTTTGCCCGGAAATACCGCGTACACCAGCAATATCCCGCCCGCGACGATGGGCGGAACGGCGAGCCAGTAGAGCACGCTTGCTCCGGAGGCTACGTTTTCGAGCCAGATGGGAAAAGCGAAACCCGTCCACCCGATAACGGTTCCTACCGCCGCGCCGTTGCGGGTGGCCTGGCGGCGCTCCGAGCGGTAGGTGCGCACGCCCACGATAGCCCCGAGCACGATGCATGGCAGGAAGATCAGGATGGCGTAGAACACCACACCTTCGAGGAGGCTGAACAGGTCCCAACCGGCGATAAACCAGATCGGCATCATGCCCAGGGACGCCACCGCGAGAAAAGCCAAGGTCGCCATGTAGATCCACGTAACGCAACCGAACGCCCGACGGTAACGGGGCTGTATCCCCTGCTGTTCGGTATCGGAGGAACCGTTCTGCCTAGAGGACATGCGGCTCCCGGTCTTCCATTACCGCCCGACCGACCGCACCGAAGTGCTCCAGCAAGGTCGGTGCCACGTCCGTAATCCTTCGCGGCGCGGGTATGCCGGTCGCCAGCATGAAGACGTTGGAGTCGCTGGCGTGCAGCGAGCCGTGGTCGCTCGCGGTATGGTAGCCACCGGAGACCTCTCCGAAGGTGTAGCCCGGACGCGCAGAGAGGATCAGGTCCCCGCCTCGCGAAGAGTGCAAAATCCCCCACAATCGTTCCAACGCATCCGGGTATTCACCGTACAAGAGATCGTCGTCGGAGATCTTCAGGTCCAGGGCGCGCGAGTCGCCGTCTATCTCCCACGAACGACCGAACGAGTCTACCGGCCCGTTCCCCGGCCGGAAACGTACCGCATTGTCGAGTCGCCTCACGACGGCCCATTCACCGTCGAGCCACGATGCGAGATCCACACCCCGCCGCGACAGCAGGTGTCCTGCCAGGGTTTCCCGATCCGAGCTGTTACGCAAGTAGAGCAGGGCCGAGCGCCCATTGGGCACGACGACCACGCTTGTGCCGTTGGCAAAGCGGGCTTTGGCCCCCAGCGCCACTCTCTCACCGGGTATCTGGTAGAGCCGCACGTAGCGACGTTTTGGTAGGAGCGGGTCGTGGCCGTGGTCCGAGAGGGCGAGCACCGCATAGTCTTCCAGTACCTGTTCGACGCCTCCCCCAGCGTCGAAGATTCGGCCAACGTAGCCGTCGGCTACCGTCAGGTAGCGGCGCTGGGCCGCGAGGCCTTTGTGGTGCGCGATGGAATCGCCCTTGAAGAAGTAGACCAGGTTGAACGGCGCAGCCTTCTCTTTTACGAGCATCGCCCCAATCTGGGCGGCGTACTCGTCGTTTATGCCAACCGAACGGCGGATTCCCCCGGTACCCTTACGCCCGCTGAAATCCGTCTCGCGGCTGTAGAAGAGGTCTCCCATGTAGTATTCCTTTGGCCCGTCTACCGAAGAGCCGAGGTAACGCCCACCTTTCAAATAACCCTCGACGGTCTTCATGCGGATGCGGTGGCTGTAGGGGCCGCGACGGATCGGGAAGTTCACGCAGGCGCTGTCTACACCGCGGTCGTGCAGATCCTCGAAAAGGGTGGCGGCGTGCAGGTCGTCCCGGTTCATGCGCCAGACGTTGTTGTGAAATACTTTGATCGGTCCGGTAGATATAACAGTCTCCGTCATAGCTCCGTAGACGACGACCCGATTCTCGGTATCGTCGTACCAGGCGTGCCCGACGATGCCGCTCTTCGCCGGGGCTTTGCCCGTCACTATGGCCGCGGTCGCCGCCGGGGTGATGCTGGGAAAAACAGATACGGCGTCCCACACTGCATCACCTCGGGCTGCCAGCGCGGCAAGGTTGGGCGTCTCTCCCGCCCTCATCGCCGCCCGGAGCACGTCCGGCCGGATGCCGTCCAGCACCAGCAACAATACGGGCTTAGGAGGATTATTGTAACTATTCACGATCAAGGCTCGCTAATTCTAACCGGAAAGCAGGTTACCGGGAGTAAAGCGTTTACTACCTTATGAGAACCTGGAAGGCGACCATGGCGAGTATGGAGACCGTGGCGACGATAGCCACCAGGTTGCTCGACGCGTCTTCGAGCGCGTCGGGCGCGAGCTCGGAGAAGACCATCCAGATCATGGCTCCCGCCGCAAACCCCAGCCCGTAAGGCAATACCGGCCGGAAAAACTCGACGAAGAGGAAAGCCGGCACGGCCATGAGGGGCTGCGGCAAACTTGAGAACACACTCCACCAGGCGGCCCTCACCCAACCCATGCCCCGCGGCACGAGCACGAGGCTGATCGCCAACCCCTCCGGAATGTTGTGGACCGCGATCGCCAGCGTGATGAACAGCCCTAGCGCCGCCCCGCCACCAAAGGAAACTCCAACTCCCACACCCTCGGTAAACGAGTGAACGGTCATCACACCCACGATGAGCAGCGCCTTTCGGGCATCCAACCTATCCATCCCCGCAAAAGCTACCTGATGCCTGTCGTTCTGCATCACCCGTCGAGCCAGGATGATAAAGACCAGACCGATCGTCGCACCCGCCAACGTGCCGAAAATACTGTAATCGAGCCCCTCATAGATCAGACCAAAACTCGCCGCCAGCATGAGCCCCATCGCCACAGCATTGGACGCCCCCAGCCACCGACGCGTCAGATCCTTGACAAAGATAAACGGTAGAGCCCCAAACCCCGTCGCTACCGCCGTGAAAGACGCGAGAAGAAAAACCTGGATAACACCTGTAGACTCCACGCCTCTATTCTAGAAGGCCTGCCGATAAAATCAATAATAATTCTTGGTCTTATTTTGCCAATGGGAGTCATTATCGTCCCAAGTCCCAGAGGGACGTTTCAACTCGGCTGGTTGGAAGCTTATTGGGTGAGGCTGGTCGTGGACTCGGGTAGAGCCGGTGCTAGAAGGCTATCCTACTGTCCGGCGGCCGGTTCCTGCGCGGCTCCGCCGGAGGGGTTTGGCGGAGCGGGGTTCCCGGAGGCCGGCGGTTCGCCCGGAGCTTGTTCTTCTGGTGGAGGTTGTTCCACCGGGTCTTCGGCGACCGGGCCCTCGGGGGCGGGAGATGCGGGGTTCCCACTGTCAGACGGCGCTGACTGTTGAGGGTTTGCCGGTTCCAGTGGCTGACCTGGCTGGTCTGGTTGAGCCTGCTGTACCCCGGAGTCCTGGGGAACTTGCTGGTTCTGGGCGGGGTCCGCGACTTGCTGCTGGTCCTGTATGCCATCTACGTTGTCGGTCCTGGCCCCCCGAGAAGAAGACCAAGGGAAGTACGAGCGTTACCACCCGTGCTGTCGGATGCCGTGGTGGCTCCAGGACATTTATTCCACACGCCGCAAGATAAGCTCTTTCCCGTTCCTAGTTCCGCCGCGGTTATAGTACCGATCCCAATAAGAAAGGCGATCAGCGCCGGCACCAGAGTTGCGCCGATTATGGAGCGCCTGCGGAGGGGCGACAGGTTAGAGAACCAATCCAGCGCCGCCCGCAGCCGGCCCATGAAATTATTTCGCAGGTCGGGTCGGCCTGGCAGATCCGGCCGCGTCATGTTCCACGGCTCTTTCATTCGGGACGCCCGCTCTCGCATCTTGCCCGGCGCCCTACGCACCCGGCCGGAGATGCTTTCGAGGTAGGCCTTCAGGATTACAGACCCGCCGGTAATGATCATAGTTGTAACAGCGGCCCCGATCAGGGTGCCGGCGACACCGAAACGAGATGTGATCACCGCCGCCAGAGCCGAAGCGAGGCCCGCGCCGAGGACCGCGCTCATGCTCACCGAAGGTTGTTTGGGGGGAGCGTTCATCGGACTCTACACTAGCATCCACCCCCCCTCACTTTAAAGCTCTAAAAGATCTATTTTTCGATGCCCGAGAAAAGTTTGAGCGCGGATCAAATCAGGGGGTCGTTGCCCATCCTTACCCGAAGCACTTCGGGGTCTTCAAAGCCTCTGGCACCCTCCGGCGGGCGGACTCGTTTCTTCGGCGCCGTGTCCGGCGCTCGTTACCGATCTTGCCTTTCGCTGCGTACCACCAGCACCGGCACGGCTGCGTGCCGGACGATGCTCTCCGCGTCGCTGCCCATGAACGCCCGGCGGATCGTACCAGCTCCCCGGCTACCCACGACGATCATGTCGGCCTCGATCTCCTCGGCCAAGTCTATGACCTCCTCGTCCGCCCGGCGGCCCGTTCTCAAATAACCCTGGGTGACGTTTCCTCCGGCTTCTCTGGCCTTCTCCAACTGCCCGTCGAGAACCTCCTGGGCCTGCTCTTTTAGCCGGCGGAATTGTGCTTCCGAGAGGTTGTCGGGCAGCATCCAGTGCGACATTATCATCACGTACACCACGTGTAACTCGCTGCCGGTTTTGTTCGCCAGATCTACCGCCCGCTTGATAGCCAGCTCGGAGTCGTTGGCGCCGTCGGTCGCGATCAGGATCTTCTCCGGAAATTCAGCCATCTCTGCTCCTCCTTTTAGCCTCGCCCGTTGGGCTGTATTCTAGCCAGCGTATTCTAGCCAGCGGTGTGTCCCGCGCAAGCGGTCACCCACCACACCCGTAGCGGCGGATTCTGCGCCCGTCTAGAATTGCCGGAGATGGGAGCTTGAGAAGGGTGGAGAATGACACAACCCGCTGCAAACGGAAAGTACTCGGATCTGTTCGACGTTATCGAGGACTACGCCCGTAGGGAGTACGACTACCAGGACAAAGCCCTGCAGGTGATAGTCGGCGCCTACGTGTTCATGTTCGAGCCGGAGGACATGCCGGACGCCCGGCCAATAGTGGACGAGATCCTGGAGCAATACAACTACGTTTTTACGAACCTGGAGCGTGGAAACCTGGATCCTTTGAGCGTCGACGCCGTCGTGCGGGTCGCCCTCTATACCGACGAGTACATGGAATGGGGCATCAGCCGCCTGAGCCGTATACTCGAAGGGCTGCTCCGCCGCGTTCAGACCGACGAGAGCTATACCGACTACGTCGAGGACGCGCGGATCGTCATCCGGGGTCTGGAAAACCTCGTACTCGGCTCTGCGCTGGAGGAGATCGTGGAGAACCCCGCCAACGAGCGGTAGCCGGTCAAAAATACGAGCTTTTACATATTTTTCGACCAGCGGCGTGACAAAACTCTTCTATGCTTTTAGAATCTATGCCGTCAGGCCAAGCTAATCGGGGAGGATCTCAGCTCCGGCCTCTGGGCCGCCGCGGAACCCCGTGTGCGTTGTTGGAAACCTGTGTAGCAGTAATTGCAACAGCGGACCACCGCAGAACGTAAAAACGTAAAAATACTCGTCAGAGCGAGGGAAGAGACGAAGATCTACTCAACAAGGGGTTCGATAAAAGGCCGCTATTCGAAGGACGCCGGTGAGCCGCGCAAACCAAAGAAAGGTTTGCGACGAGGCCCGAAAGAACCTTGGAACCCGGGCGGAACCCGGTACGGTCCGCTAGAGATCACGCTGGTCGTCTGCGCGGTAATCGCCGTGTTGTTCGCCCTTGATGGCCTCGCAAACTCCGGCGAGGTTTACCGGGGGGTCAAGGTGGCGGGGGTCTCCGTGGGAGGAAAGACACCGCAGGAGGCGCGGGAGGTAGTCAGAGAGCGTCTGGCGCGCAACACGCCGGAGGAAGTACGGCTCGTCGGCTCCGGTGAGCCCGTCGCGCTGGCTAGCGAAGATCTCGGAATAGACTTCCGGCTCGGGCCCACGATAGACCGGGCCTACGACGTGGGACGCACCGGCTGGATCGGGCACCGCATCTCCGAGAGGCTCCGGGCCTCGCTCGGGATGGTCGAGCTGGACGCCAACGCCGAGTTCAACACCGAGCTCGTAAGGAGCGTAGTCGGAGACCTTGCGAGCACCGCCAACAAAGAGCCGCAGAACGCGGTGATCACCCTCTCCGGCACCCGGGCGGAGGCGCAGGACGGCGTGGACGGCTACAAGCTGGACCAGGACGCCACCGTGGCGAACGTGCGGCAGGCCATCGGGGATCTCGATAGCGAAGCAAAGATCGCCGGTGGCCCCGTAGAGCCCAACATCTCTACGGCGGAGGCCGAGGATGCCGCCGGCCAGATAAACCAGGCCCTGTCGGAGCCTCTGATCTTCGAATCCGGAGACCGGAGCTGGGAGCTACCTCCTGAACAGATGACGCAGTTGCTGACCGTTTCGGAGACCGAGTCGGGCTTGAACCTCGGTATCAACCCGGATCAGCTAGAGGTTCTGCTGCCGGACATGTACGAGGAGCTTCGGACAGACCCGAAAGACGCCAGCTTCACCTTCGTAAACAACACAGTCGAAGTAGAGCCGAGCCAACCCGGACAACAGGTAGCGCAGAAAGAGCTTGCGGAAGACCTGAGCAGCGGGCTGTTTGACGGGCAGCACACCTTCCAGGTTCCGGTGAACGAGGGCCGACAGCCAGAGCTGACTACGGAGGAAGCCGAAAAACTCAAGCCCACCGAAATGTTGGGCAAGTTCAGCACCAACTACGAGATCGTGGACGACCCCGACGGCGCCCGGACATACAACCTGGATCTAGCGGCGAAAGCCATCAACCAGACGCTCCTGGCTCCGGGGGAGGTCTTTTCGGTAAACGACAAAGTCTCCCAACTGGACTACAGAGAGGCCAAAGTTTTTCAGGAGGGCCTGATCCAGTACGCCGAGGGCGGCGGGCTCTGTCAGGTGGCCTCCACGCTGTACGTCGCGGCTACCCGGGCCGGCCTGGAGATCGTCGAGCGTCACCCGCACTACGCGATGCTGGAGTACATAAAACCGGGCTTCGACTCAACCGTGTGGTTCGGGGATTACTATGGCAACGGGGAGCTAGACTCCAGGTTCAAAAACAACACGGACGGATACGTTCTCCTGAGAGAGTGGGTTGACGAGGACGGGCACATGTACGCCGAAGTCTGGGGCCAACCCACCGGCACCAAAGCAGAGCTGCGCTCCGAGAGGGTAGATTACGACAATAGCACCTCTACCTGGGTCACCTACAAAAAGGTGATGAAGGACGGTGAAGTGGTAGAGGAAGGCGAAATCTACACGGACACCTACCGGTCCGTGGGCGAGAACGAGAACTACGACGAGAACGAACTCTTCGATCCCGTCTGGGAACCGTAAAAACAGTAAAATCTTCGAAAAGGTGAGAGCCGGGCAGAGTTCAGTCCGGCTCTCGCTGTTTCTCTATGGCCCGAGAAACAGGACGATGAGCTGTATGCCGATGGCGACCAGCGCTACGAAGATCAGGGCACCCGCCACCGCTTTGTCGCCGGTGTTCAGGTAGCCGCGTACCGCGAAAAGTATGGCGCCGACGGCGAAGACCAGGACCCCTAGCGTCACCTGGCGGAAGAACGCGCCGATAATGAAGCCCGCCGCGAACAGCGTCCCGGACCCGAGGCTCAGACAAAGCTTGAGCCACCTGGGAGCCCGCTGCTCTTCGAAGTCTCTCAAGAAAAGCTTCAGCTCGCAGCGACGACTTCGGGCATGAGGTCGCGCAAGAAACGGCCGGTGTGCGAAGCCTCGACGCGGGCGACCTCCTCCGGGGTGCCGGTCGCGACGATCTCTCCTCCCCCGTCGCCGCCCTCAGGTCCGAGGTCCAGAACGTGGTCGGCGGACCGGATCACGTCGAGGTTGTGCTCGATGACGATGACCGTGTTGCCAGCGTCCACGAGCCGGTGCAGGATGAAGAGCAACCGCTCCACGTCTGCGAAGTGCAGGCCCGTCGTGGGCTCGTCCAGGATGTATAGGGTCTTACCGGTCGCCCGCTTGCCGAGCTCGCTCGCCAGCTTGACCCGCTGGGCCTCGCCGCCGGAGAGGGTGGTCGCAGGCTGGCCGAGCCGCACGTAGCCGAGGCCGACGTCGCGCAGGGTCTCCATCCGGCGCGAGATGGCCGGCACGGGCTCGAAAAACTCGCAGGCCTCGTCCACCGTCATGTCCAGCACGTCGGAGATGCTCTTACCCTTGTAGGTGACGCGCAGGGTCTCGGTGTTGTATCGACGGCCCTTGCAAACCTCACACGGGACGTAGACGTCGGGAAGGAAGTGCATCTCTATCCGGATCTGGCCGTCCCCCCGGCACGCCTCGCACCGCCCGCCCTTGACGTTGAACGAGAAGCGGCCCGGCTTGTAGCCTCTTATCTTGGCCTCCGGTGTCGCCGCGAAGAGCTGCCGGATGTGGTCGAAGACTTTGGTGTAGGTCGCCGGGTTGGAGCGCGGCGTCCTGCCGATGGGGCTCTGGTCTATGTCTATGACCTTGTCCACGTCTTCTATGCCCTTGAGGCCCGCGTGCCGGCCCGGCCGGTGCTTGCCGCGGCTCACCGCGTTGGCGAGCGCTTTGTAGAGGATCTCGTTCACCAGCGTGCTCTTCCCCGACCCCGATACACCCGTCACGCACGTAAACACCCCGAGCGGAAACTCGGCGTCCACTGCCTTCAGGTTGTGCTCACTCGCGCCGAGCACCGTGACGGCCCCGCTCGGCTCCCGGCGCTCCTCCGGCGGCTCGATACTCCGGCGTCCGGCGAGGAAGTCGCCGGTAACGGAGCGCTCCGCGGTCTCAATATCTTCGACACTGCCGGCGGCCACTATCTCACCACCGTGCACCCCGGCCCCCGGTCCCACGTCCAGCACGTAGTCCGCCGACCGGATCGTCTCCTCGTCGTGCTCCACCACGACCAGCGTATTCCCCAGATCCCGTAGCTTGGTCAACGTGTTCAGGAGTCGCCGGTTGTCCCGCTGGTGAAGCCCGATAGACGGCTCGTCCAGCACGTACAGCACCCCGACGAGCCCGCTCCCCACCTGGGAGGCCAGTCGTATCCGCTGGGCTTCGCCGCCGGAGAGGGTCCCGGCGGATCGGCTCAGGGTCAGGTAACCGAGACCAACGTCCACCAGGAAGCCGAGACGTTCCCGGATCTCCTTCACGACCCGCTCGGCGATGATCCACTCCCGCGCCGTGAACTCCACGCCTCCGAAGAAGCTCTGCGCTTCCTTGACGCTCAACTCGGTAAACTCGTGGACGTTCTTCTCCCCCACCGTCACGGCGAGCGCCTCGGGCCTCAGCCGCGCCCCCTTGCACTCGGGACAGGGTACGTGGCTCATGAACTCCTCGATCTTCTCCCGCCGGTACTCGGACTCGGTCTCGGCGTACCGGCGCTGGAGATTCCCGACCACCCCGTCGAACCGGGTCATGTACTGGCGCCGGCGGCCGTAACGGTTCCGGTACGAGATATAGATCCGGCCACCGTCTGTGCCGTGGAGCACAATGTTTTTGTGCTCCTCCGGCAGGTCCCGCCAGGGCACGTTCAGGTCTATATCGTACTTCTCCGAGAGCGCCCCGAGGATGCTCGTCTGATACTCGCTGGAGGAGTTGGCCCATGGGACCAGCGCGCCCTCGTTGATGCTCAGGTCCCCGTTGGGAACCACGAGTTCGGGGTCTATCTCCAGCCGGCTCCCGAGCCCGTCACAGCGGGAGCAGGCCCCGTGCGGGCTGTTGAAAGAGAACGTCCGGGGCTGTATCTCCGCGATGGACGCCCCGCAGTTCGTACACGTAAAGCTCTCCGAAAAGAGCATCGACTCCCCGGAACCGTTCTTTTCGACGGTCTCGATCTGGACGAGTCCTTCGGACAGCTTGAGCGCCGTCTCTATCGAGTCCGTCAGCCGGCGCTCTATGCCTTCGCGCACCACGAGTCGGTCCACGACCACGTCTATATCGTGCTTGTAGTTCCGGTCCAGGTTGAGATCGACCGGCAACTCGTGCAGCTCGCCGTCCACCCGGACCCGGGCGTAGCCGTCTTCGGCGAGATCCTTGAACATCTTGCCGTACTCGCCCTTACGGCCTCGAACCACCGGAGCGAGCACCATAAAACGCGCCTTCTCGGGAAGCTTCAACACCTTCTCGACCATCTGCTGCGGGGTCGAGGAGGCCACGGGAAAACCGCAGACGTGGCAGTGCGGGCGCCCGGCGCGGGCGTAGAGGAGCCGGAGGTAGTCGTAGATCTCCGTTACCGTAGCGACGGTCGAGCGCGGGTTATTGCTCGTCGTCTTCTGATCTATGGAGACCGCCGGCGAGAGTCCGTCTATGTGGTCCACGTCCGGCTTGTCCATCTGGCCGAGGAACTGTCGGGCGTAGGCCGAGAGGCTCTCGACGTAGCGTCGCTGGCCCTCGGCGTAGATCGTGTCGAAGGCCAGGGAAGACTTGCCGCTACCGGAGAGACCGGTCACCACGACCATCACGTCTCGCGGCATCGAGACGGTCACGTTCTTGAGGTTGTGCTCCCGCGCCCCGCGGACGACGATCTGACTCTCGGCGATCTCCCGGCTCCTTTTTCGAGGGTCTTGACGGCAAGTATACGGCCTCCACGGAGGAGGCCAAAGGGTGTGTTTTTACCACCCGAGATTTTATCATCGCGGCGCGGAGCCTTTTACCTTTTATATGCGCTCGTATATAGTTGTTTGGCATACGGTTGCCGATTATCACCCTGAACCCCAGAGGAATCGTCGATGATATTACGAGACTTTAGCCAGATACTCACCGAAGACCTGGGCGCCCGCTATCCCTTGAAGGGCGACGAAAGCCGTGCTGTCAGCGGCCTCGCGGTAGACGAGGGCGCCGAAGGAGCAAACGGCTGGCTGGAACCGGGTGAGATCGTCGTCAGCGCCCGAAAGAAGCTCGACGACGAATTCCTGAACCACGCTCAGAAAGCCGGGGCTCCCGCCCTGATCTGGCGCACGAACGCGGATCTCGAAGAGGACACCGCCAAACTCGTCCGCAAGCTCGACATCGGATTTTTCACCCTGACCCCGAGCGTGCCGCTCAAGCGTCTTTTTTCGGTTTTCTCGACGGGCGATGAGCTGCTGCTCCGCTCTCACACGGTGAGCAAGACGTTGCTGGAGAGCGCGGGTGGCGAGACATCCATCGAGAGCCTGGCGAAGGAGATCTCGGACCTGCTGGGACGCTCGATCGCGGTCGAAGACTCCGTGGGCCGTTTGCTAACGTTTGCCGGAGAACCCGGCGTGCTAGCGGACCTACTCGAAGAGACCGAACTGCGGGCTTCGAAGAGTACCGGGATCGACGAGACTCGCCGCGAACGACGCGACCGCTACGCCCGGCTACCGGATGGTTTTCTGTCGGTGCCGATAGAGCGCTGGAGGGTGGAGGACAACGAGCTGTTCTGGATGCCGATCGGGAGCGGAGCCCCGGTCGGATACCTGTGGATGGACCTGGACGGCCACTCTCTTACACCGGAGGACGTGGTGCTCCTGTACTGGGCTCGGCGCATCCTGGAGACCGAGCTCGGGAAAGAGAGGGTTCGCCTGGAGACCGAACTCGGGGCCCGCGGAGACTTCGTAGACGATCTGGTAAACGGCCACTACGGCTCCGTAGACTTGCTACTACAACGCGCCCGCTACCTGGGAGCGGACCTTTCCTCCGGGGCGCTGACGCTCATCGTGGACATCGACGACTTCGCCAACTACCTGGAGCGCCGCAAGCTCAAAGAATCCGCCATTCAGGAGCTGAAAAAGCGGCTCGCCGACGCCGTGCGCCTCCAGACCCGCCAGCTCTTCGACAACTTCCTGCTCGGTCCCCGTTCAGACAACGTAATACTGTTTATCGGGGCGTCGGGCGAGACCTCACCGGAGGAGATCCCGGACGAAACCCGGCGGCTGGCCGGCCGGATCCAACGCTACGTCAAGGGACTCTTGCCGGACCTTACCATCTCTATCGGCATCGGTCGCTACATCGAAGATCCTTCAGAGCTCCCGGATGCCTACTCAGAGGCCGAGGTCGCGCTGGAGATCGGGCACCGCATCCACGGCCCCTCCTCTATCTCGACCTTCGAGGGAGCTGGCACCTACAAACTCCTCTTCCGGGTGCTCCAGGAAGACCCCGACGAGCTAGAGTCCTTCTACAATGAGACCCTGGCCCCCGTCGTAGCCTACGACTCCCGCTACGGCACCGAGCTGGTAAACACCCTCACGACCTACCTCCGCAACGACGCCTCCACCGTCAAGACCGCAACCGAGCTCTTCGCCCACCGGCACACCATTCGCTACCGCCTGGACCGGGTCGGCGAGCTCACCAGCCTCGACGTAGACAAGAGCGAGGACCGCGAGAGCCTCACACTAGGTATAAAAGTCATGCAGCTCCTGGGCCGCGTACCCGAAAAACCCTCCAGCTTCTCCGACAGATAGTCGTCTAGACACCCGCCTTGTACAAACGCAGCAACTGTCGGGCCGTTTTAGTGGCCCATCTTTGTACATCGGGCTAACGACTCTCCGCACACAGGCGGATATGCTTGCGAAGTCTGTACAAACCAGTAGCAAGGAGGACAGTACTTTGCGTCGTTTAGGGCTCATCTTCGCCGTTGCTGTGGTTGCGGCTCTGGCTTTACCGTCTGTGGCGTTCGCGCAGGACGCGCCGAGCAACGAGGATCTGCAGTTCGTCGCCAATACCATCTGGGTTATGGTGGCGTTCGTGCTCGTGCTATTCATGCAGGCCGGGTTCGCCATGCTGGAGGTCGGGTTCTCCCGCATGAAGAACGTCGGGAGCGTGGTCGCCAAGATCCTGGCGAACATGGGCATCGGGGCGCTTGTATTCTGGGCGGTTGGTTTCGGGTTGGCCTTCAGCGAGGGCAACGCGCTCTTCGGAACCGGAGGCTTTTTCCTGAGCGGCTTCGAGGACGACGGAATACCATCCTCGCTGTTGTTCCTCTTCCAGACAGCCTTCGCATTAGTCTCGCTGGCCATCGTCTGGGGAACGATGCTGGAGCGGACCAAGTTCTCTGTGTACCTGATCTTCGCGGTCGTCTTCGTAGGCCTCATCTACCCGATGGTGGCGCACTGGATCTGGGGCGGCGGCTGGCTCAGCGGGCTCGGCAAGCAGGACTTCGCTGGCTCCACGGTCGTTCACCTTTCGGGCGCCATGGCGGCGTTGGCCGGAACCCTGATCCTCGGTCCCCGCATCGGCAAGTACGACGACGAGGGCAACCCGCAGACCATCGCCGGCCACAACATGCCGCTGGCCGTGCTGGGCGTCCTGATCCTGTGGGTCGGCTGGCAGGGCTTCAACCCCGGCTCCACCCTGGGCGCGGTGCCGGAGATCGCCGACATCGCCCTGACGACGAACCTCGCGGCGGCGGCTGGCGTGCTCGGCGCGATAGCGATGAGCTACGGCTACCGGCGCAACGTGGACGTCGGGATGGCGGGTAACGGCGCCATCGCGGCCCTCGTCGCCATCACCGCCTCGTGCGCCTTCGTGGCGCCGTGGGCGTCGGTAGTTATAGGGTTTATCGCGGGCGTCGTGATGTACGCCAGCCTCATCTTCTTCGACAGCATCGGCATCGACGACCCCGTGGGGGCCATCGCGGCCCACGGTATGGGCGGCATCTGGGGTACGCTCTCCTGCGGCCTCTTCACGACCCCCGCGCTGGCCGAGTCCACGGGCGTTGGCGGCCCGGGCCTCTTCTACGGCGGCGGGCTCACCCAGCTCGGCATCCAGGCCATCGGTATCGTCGCCGCGGGCGGGTTCGTGTTTATCGCTTCGCTGGCGGTGTTCGCCATCCTCAAGGCCACCATCGGTGTCCGGGTCAAGCCGGAAGAAGAGCTCAACGGGCTCGACATTAGCGAGCACGGCGCCTACGGTTACGCCGAGAGCCTGGTGGCGACCGACTCCCCAAACGGGAACGGCAACGGGTCCGCGGCCCCGGTGGCGACTGCAACCCGGTCACGCGACTAGGTCAGGATTCCCGTCAGAGACTCGGGACCTGAATCAACCTCTGATCCGGGGGCGAAGTCGCCCCCGGATTTTTTGACGCCGGGTACCGCCAAAAAAAGTTTGGCAGCAAGGTATTAGACTGGAAGAGAGAAGCTTTTATACAAGGAGAGGTCTGTGGAATCACCGATAGCCCAGGCGACCGGTCACAACAACTACATCGTAAACGTCTACGAGGATCGGGTGGAGATCAAGAGCGGCTGGCAGGGACAGAACATTGAAAACATAGGACATAAGGACGTTTCTTCGGTGATCGTTAAAGGCCTGGTGAACTGCACCCTGATGTTGGAGAGCAACACGGGAAGGGTCTACCAGATAACCCGCATGGCCCGGCCGGACGCCAACGGCATCAAGAACGCCATCGAACGCCAGAAACAGAAGGCGGGGCTGTACGAGTAGGTCCTTTGGACGCCGCCCCTTGACGAAACCCTCGTCAGAGATAACCTGACACGGTTGTTCCCTCGACTCTGACTCCCTCAACGAGCCCTGAAAGGAGCGCCGGATCCAGTACCCCAGGACGATCGCGGGTGTAAAGATACCCTTCTACGGCTGGGCCGTGGTCGTGGTGGCGACGTTGGCCACTTTCTGCTCGGGCCCCGGACAGTCGTTCGTCTTCTCGGTCTTTGTCGACCCGATCCTGGCCGACACCGGTCTCTCCAGGGTCTACCTCTCCACGCTCTACGCCTTCGGAACCGGCGTTAGCGCCGTTATGGTCGTCGTGGTAGCGCGACTGGTAGACCGCTTCGGGGCGCGCCTGATGCTCGCCGGCATCGCCCTCGCTCTGGGCATCGCCTGCTTCGGCATGTCCGCCGCCGCCGGTCCGGTCGTCCTCTTTTTCGGGTTTGCCGCCATGCGGGCGCTCGGCCAGGGCTCGCTGCCCGTTACGGCCAACATACTCACCGCTCAGTGGTTCGTGGAGCGCCGGGGCCGGGCGATGGCAGTCGTCGTGCTGGGACTGGCGGCCTCCAACGCGCTGCTCCCACCCGTTACGCAATCGCTTATAGGCGCGTTCGACTGGCGGACGGCCTACATGATACTGGGCGTAATGGTCTGGGTCCTGCTCATCCCCGCCTCTATACTCGTCGTCCGCAATCGGCCCGAAGCGGTGGGTCTGCACCCGGACGGCTCACCCGAACTCGTCCGGGAGCCCGGCGACCAGGACGAGAGGGAACGCGGCTCTTGGGAGGCCGTAAGCTCCCTGAACTTCTGGCTGCTGGCCGTCCCGCTGGCGGCCATACCGTTCGCGGTAACGGCGCTGGTGTTTCACCAGATCTCCATCCTCGGCGAGCAGGGCCTCAGTGCGGCGGCCGCCGCCAGGGTATTCGTACCTTTCGCCGCCGCCTCCGCCGCTGCAACGGCTTTCTCCGGTTTTCTTATAGAGCGGTTGGGCCCCCGCACCCCCCTGTACGTCAGCATGGCGCTACTGCTCGCGGCGATGCTCGGCCTCCAGCTCGTCACCTCGACGCTTACGGCTACCCTCTACGCCATAGCCCTCGGCGCGGGCGCCGGTTTTCAGGGCGTCGTCGCCGGTGTCGTGTGGGCCCACTACTACGGGCGGCGGGGACTCGGTAAAGTCCAGGGACCAGCCACGATGGTCATGATCTCCGCCGCCGCGCTGGCGCCGCTTCCTCTGGCCGCCCTCCGCTCGCTCTCCGGCGACTACGGCTTGGGCCTCGCCGTAATGGCCTGCGTGCCCGTGCTGTGTACCGTGATGCTCTACCTCTTCGACCCGAAGAAAGCCCGCCGGGAAGTCGAAGCGGCAGGGTAAACTCTACATCCGATCCCTGCGAGTCAGAGGGGCCGGAAGTTCACATTACAAGTAACACGGTGTATTTTAAGTCCCTGGGAGTTTAAACCAGAGGAGGTACCGCGTGGCAGCGACAAAGCGCCAGCCGTTGAATCGTGAGCGGATCCTGGAAGCGGCCATAGATTTCGTAGACCGGGAGGGCCTCGAAGCTCTCAGCATGCGCAAGCTGGGCGCGGAGCTCGGCGTAGAGGCGATGTCGCTCTACAACCACGTGCAGAGCAAAGGTGCGCTCCTGGACGGGATGGTCGAAGTGTTGCTACGAGACCTGAAAGTCCCGCCGGAGAGCGACGACTGGGAGGTCCGCGTCCGGGAAGCCTATCGCAGGTTCCGGCAGTTGGCGCACGCGCACCCCAACGTCTTTCCGCTGCTCATAGTACGTCCGCCGGACACGATGGACGGGGCGTGGCTCGTGGAGACCTTTCTAAACACGCTGCAGACGGCGGGATTCGACGCGAAGACGGCGCTCCAGGCATACCGGACCCTCACGAGCTTCACCGTCGGCTACGTCATCTCGGAGCTCCGGGGCTTTGCCATGGAACCCGGAAACGGCAGGCTCGGCGCCCGCGGCCTCCCCTCCGAAGAGTTCCCGAGACTTGCAGAACTCTCCCCATTTCTAGGCGACATCGACCGCAACGCGGAGTTCGAGGGCGGGCTGGACCTCATCTTCTCCGGTCTGCGGAGGCATCTATCAGGCTAAACGTTATTCGGTAGCCCGCACCCCTGATTTGTTAGACTGGTCCAGGCTAAGAACACGAGGCTCTGATCGAGGAGGAAACAATGGCCGAGGTGCAAAAAGTCGGAATGCTGACCGGGGGCGGCGACGCTCCGGGACTGAACGGTGTGATCCGGGCCGTAACCATGAAGTGCATTGAGGACTACGGCTACGAGATCGTCGGCATCAAGCGTGGCTGGAAAGGTCTTCTGGCGCCTGAATCCGACAGCGTGATGGAGCTCGGCGTCGAGGACGTGCGCTACATCCTGCAAGAAGGCGGCACCATCCTTGGCTCGTCCCGGACCAACCCCTACAAGAACGAGGGCGACGCCGAGAAGGTCGTCGAGCAGATGAAAGAGTTCGGGATCGATGCGCTGGTCGCCATCGGCGGCGACGATACTCTAGGCGTCGCCAAGAAGCTGCACGACGACTTCGGCGTGCAGGTCATCGGGTGCCCCAAGACCATCGACAACGACCTCTCGGCCACGGACACGACCTTCGGCTACGATACGGCCGTCTCCATCGCCACCGACGCCATAGACAAGCTCCGGACGACGGCCAAAAGCCACGAGCGGGTCGTGGTCGTGGAAGTAATGGGTCGGCACGCTGGTTGGATCACCTGGGGCGCCGGCGTCGCCTCCGCCGCCAACGTCACCCTGATCCCCGAGGTCGAGCCGGACATGGACGCCATCGCCGACCTATTCAAGAAGCGCGCCGAACGCGGTGAGAAGTGGGGCCTCGTCGCCGTGAGCGAGGGCGTGGTCCTCTCCGACGACTACATCACCCAGAGCGCCGAGCGCGACGAGTTCGGCCACGTCCAGCTCGGCGGCATCGGCGAGACGCTCGCCGGAGAGATCGAGGAGCGCACCGGCATCGAGACCCGCCACGTCGTCCTCGGCCACCTCCAGCGCGGCGGCACCCCCACCGCCTTCGACCGCATCCTGTCTACCCGCTACGGCCTGCGGGCCGCCGAAGCCATAAAGAACGGCGAGTGGGGCCAGATGGTCGCGCTGCGGGGAGACGAGATCGTCACCGTCTCGCTCTCCGAAGCCACCGAGAAGACGAAAACCGTTCCTGAAGATCTCTACGAAGCCGCCCGGACGTTCTTCGGGTAGACCAACTTTCCAAACGACATTGCGCTCCCCCGCGTGGATGGCCGCCTATGTCGTGGCCCTGGTTCTGCTCGGGGGAACCTACGCGGCGTTGGTGTTCGCAGGTCCGGGGCCTGCGCTGGTATTCGCGCTCGCGGCTCTTGCGGCGGTTATCGTGGCCGTGGCGCTGGTGCTATGGAGGTAGTACGCCTCGGGCGTCAGTCGGCCGAGACGTACTCTCCGATGCGCCGGTAGCGTTCGTAGCGGCTTTCGACTAAGGCTCCGGTATCGACGTCGGCGATGCCGGAGAGTACGCGTTCCAGCGCTTCGCCAACGGCCTCTATGGCCGGTCCCGGCTCGCGGTGGGCGCCCCCCAGGGGCTCGTGAAGGACTTCGTCCACTATGCCGTGGTGTTTGAGGTCCCTGGCGGTCAGCTTCAGGGCTTCGGCGGCCTCGGCGGCCCGGCTCGGGTCGCGAAAGATTATGGAAGCGCAGGCTTCGGGGGCTATGACTGAGAGGTAAGAGTTCTCCAGCATCCCGACGTAGTCGGCGGCGCACATGGCAAGCGCTCCTCCGGAGCCACCCTCACCGACTATCACGGAGATCACCGGCACCGGCGACCGGGCGAGCGCCATGAGGTCGTCGGAGATTGCCCACGCCTGTCCCCGCTCTTCAGCCCCACGCCCGGCGAAGGCTCCGGGGGTGTCTACCAAGGTAACTATCGGCAGTCCGAAGCGGGCGGCGAGTTCGTAGAGGCGCTTGACCTTCCGGTAACCTTCCGGGTGGGCCATTCCAAAGTTCCCCTTTACCCGGCTCTTTACGTCCGCGCCCTTGTCATGGCCGATCAGGACAACTTTGTGGCCGGAGATCTTGGCGAATCCACCCCATATCGCCGGGTCGTCGCCGTAGAGCCGGTCGCCGGCGAGCTCGTAGAAGTCCTCGACCACGGCGTCGAGGTAGGCGCGGAAGTTGGGCCGCTCGGGGTGGCGGGCGACCTGAACCCGCTGGTAGGGCGTGAGGTTCGCGTAGATGCGCGTGCGCGCCGCGTCGAGAGCGTCTTCCAGGCGCTGTATCTCCGCCTGGAGCTCCTCGCTCTCGCCCGCGAGGCGATGAAGCTCGGAGATGCGCCCTTCGAGCTCGAGGATCGGTTTCTCGAAGTCCAGTATCACCGCGCAGCCTTCACGCTACGAACTCCAGAAGCCTTCCGAGGTTTTCTTTCAACTGCAGCCGGTGAACGATGCGGTCGACCATCCCGTGCTCCTTCTGGAACTCCGCCGTCTGGAAGCCCTCCGGCAACCGTTCTTTGGTCGTCTGCTCTATGACCCGCGCCCCGGCAAAGCCGATGCGGGCTCCGGGCTCCGCGACGATCACGTCCGCCGCGGTTGCAAACGAGGCCGTAACCCCGCCGAATGTGGGGTCTGTGAGTATGGAGACGAACGGCCACGAACCTTCCATGTACCGTGAGAGCGCGACGCTGGTCTTGGAGAGCTGCATGAGAGAGTAGACCCCCTCGAACATCCGCGCCCCGCCGGAGGCGGAGACGACTACGAGCGGCAATCCCTCGGAGTACGCGAACTCGATGGTGCGGGCGACCTTCTCGCCGACCACGCTGCCCATCGAGCCCCCGATAAACCCGAAGTCCATAACCGCGAACGCCAGCCGCTGCTCCCGGATATTGCCCACACCGCTGAGGACCGCTTCTTCCAGGTCGGTCTTTCTCCGGGCCCCTTCCAACCGCTCCTCGTAGCCTTCGAAGTCCAGAGGATCCGCGGCCGATATACCACCGTCTATCTCCTGAAAGCTCCCCGGGTTCGTGAGCAGCCGGATGCGCGACCTGGCCGGGAGTGGGTAGTGAAACTCACAGTTGGGACAGACGTTGAAGCGGGCCGATAGCTCTCTCTCGTAGATAGGCTGGCCGCATTGCCGGCATTTCTTGAAAACGCCGTCTACCGGACCGAGGCCACTCTCGGTCTCCGGCGCCGGCGAGCGACTGTACTCGCGCCTCTTGCTGAGCCAGTTCCTAATGTCGCTCCCCCGACTCCACCCGCGAGCCCTGCGAGATGGCCTCTCGCACCTCACTCAGCCACTCTCCGGCCCTCTGCGCTCCGCCCTCGGCGACGAGCTGCATCAGCTTGCTCCCGATAATGACGCCGTCCGCCTCTCCCGCGGTCTCGGCGGCGGCCTCGACGGAAGATATACCGAACCCCAGCGCCACCGGCGCGTTCATCTTTGAGCGCACCCGCCGCAACAACTCCACCGCGCCCGGCGGCAGTTTCTCCCGCGCTCCGGTAACCCCGGCGACCGAGACGCAGTACACGAATCCCGAGGCTGCCTCCCCGATCCCGGCTATCCGATCGTCCGTGGAGGTCGGGGCCACGAGCGGGCACAGGGCTACGCCCTTCTTTTCGGCCAGTTCTCCGAACCCGCCGACCTCATCTATGGGAAGATCTGGAATTACAAGCCCCGAGACCCCGGCATCTGCGGCCACCTCCAGAAACCGCTCCGTCCCACAAGCGAAGATCACGTTGTAGTACACGAGAAAGACCACCGGCACCCGGTCTGCGAGAGACGCCGCCAGGTCCAGGCAGTAGTCCAGGTTTGCCCCGTTCTGAAGGGCGCGGGTCGTGGTGTCCTGGATCGTCGGCCCGTCAGCGAGCGGGTCGGAAAATGGAACCCCGATCTCGACGATGTCCGCCCCTGCTGCGACGTAGGCCTCCCCCACCTCCCGCGCCCCGTCGAGCGTCGGGTAGCCGGCGGTCAGGTAAGGCATAAGCGCCACCTTACCCTCGGAGAAAGCCTCCCGTAGGCGTTCGCTACCCCTCGACACCCAGCGCCTCCGCAGCCGTATCCACGTCCTTGTCGCCCCGGCCGGAGAGGTTTATGACCGTGTTCTTGCCGGGACCAAGCTCACGGGCAACTTTCTCCGCGTAGAAGATAGCGTGGGCCGTCTCCAGCGCCGGGATTATGCCCTCCGCCCGGGAGCACAGGGTAAAAGCCTCTAGAGCCTCTTCGTCATCCACGCTCACGTATTCAGCTATGTGTTTGTCCTTGAGGTAGGCGTGTTCCGGCCCGGTGGCCGGGTAGTCGAGACCGGCGGAGATGGAGTGGGCTTCCCGGATCTGGCCGTCCTCCGTCTGTAACACGTAGCTCATCGCCCCGTGCAGCACGCCGAGGTTGCCCTCCGCGAGGGACGCCCCGTGCTCGCCGGAGGAGAGACCCCGGCCGGCGGCCTCGACGCCCACCAGCCGCACGTCCCGCCCGATAAACGGGTGGAAGGCGCCGATGGCGTTCGAGCCCGCGCCGACGCACGCGACGATGGCGTCCGGGTCGCCGCCGAAACGCTCGTGGGCCTGGGCCTCGATCTCGCGCCCGATCACCGTCTGCAAGTCCCGCACGATCCGGGGGTACGGCGCGGGTCCGACCACGCTCCCAATGATGTAATGCGTATCCTCGACGTTAGTGACCCAGTCCCGGATCGCCTCGTTCACCGCGTCCTTGAGCGTCCTCGAACCGCTCGTGACGGGCACGACCTCAGCCCCGAGGAGTCGCATCCGCACGACGTTGAGCCGCTGCCGGCGGGTATCCTCCTCGCCCATGTACACGACGCACTCCTTGCCGTAGAGCGCGGCGACGGTCGCGGTGGCGACGCCGTGCTGGCCGGCCCCGGTCTCCGCGATAATCCG
>JALYGE010000181.1 GCA_030777225.1 Actinomycetota bacterium | reverse complement strand
TTCAGGTATCCGAGTCGTGTGTCGCGCAGAATGTACGGAGCCTTCCAGGCCGGTAGATCCAACCCCCGCCACAGCGCTACCATCTCCACCGCCGACCGGAACCGCGGCCCCTTGACATTACATTCCCCAAGTTTCTCTCCGGCCTCCCGGCAAACGTCCCGCAACTCGTCCGGCTCGAACTCCTCGTCGGGAGCATGACGGAAGAGCTCTTCCGGTAGAGATTAGCGGCCTTTCACGGCGACAGGCCAGCGCTACGAACCCTGTTCTCGCTCTTCGAGCTTCTCGCGAACCCGGCGTTTCTCTTCGTTCTCGGCCGGTTCTTCGGAGGCTTCGATGCGGGAAGAAGGATCTCCTTTCGGCTCCTCGGGGATGTCGGGCTCTACTTCAGGGACGGGGTCCGCGGCTTCTTTCTGCCCCTCCGGAATTTGTTTCGGTCTCTTGTGGCGTCCCATGTTCCTCTACCTTTCGCTCTCCGCTCTTATCAGGTCTCAGAGTCCTACTACCCCGCCACCAACTGTGCGAAACCGGCCTCTATGGATGGTAGGATCATATGCAGGATATTTCTGGGTAGACAAAAGTTTGGTAACCTTTTCCCCGGTTTTTGGACAGCAAGAAAACAGAAAGAGGCGTAGATTTAGCATGGCACAGATACAGGAGTTGCGGCAGGCGATCAGCTCTATCTCTGAGCGTTCGGGACCCGTGTTCTCGGCGTACCTGAGCGTCAACGCCGCTATCCCGGAGAACCAGGAGCGGGCCTACCTGGTGCGGCTGAGAGAGGGTATGAACGAGCAGGGCGTACCGGAGGAGCTGCAGTTGCGAGTCCGGGAGTATCTGGAAGATGAGACGCACCCGCGGGCCCGGACGCTCGTAATCTTCGCGGACGAAGATGGCCTCTTTGAGGTGTACCGTCTGCAGGTGGACCTGCCCGACACCTTCCACTGGGGCGAGCCCTACATCGCCCCGCTCTTCATGGTCCTGGAGGAGTGGGAGCCCTACGGGGCCGTCGTCCTGGACGCCGAGAGGTTCCGGTACTTCGTGGTCTCCCCGCTCCAGGACGTTGAGGACCCGGACGAGGTCAAGGGCAACGGCTACAAGGAACTGGACCTGTCTCCCAGTAGCCCGTACCCGCGCGGGGGCCGGGACTACGAACCCGTCAGCCGCCGCACGGAGGCCAATGTGAGCAAGTTCTACAACGAGTTGGCGGAGCAGGTCCGGGACCTGACCTTTCAGGAGGGGGTGCGGCGCCTGATCCTGGGCGGACCCCACGAGCGAATCGTGGAGTTCCGGGATCGGCTGCCGGAGGACGTGAAAAAGCGGGTTGTGGCCGAAGAACCCGTGCCGCTGGACGCCGCCGAGGGCGACATTCTGGAGCGCCTGGAGGCTGCCCGAGAGCGGGCCGAGTTCGAGCGCGAACGCGGGATGCTCGACGAGGTCCGGGAGAGCGGTGTATGGGGCTTTGAGGATACCGTCACCGCCATGCAGGAGGAGAACCGGGTGCACCACCTGCTTATCCTCTGGGAGTTGGAGGGCCACGTCCGATGGTCTGACGCGGAAGGCCTGATCATCCTCGACGTAACCCGGGAGGAGAGTCCCTACTCCGGCGAGGAGACCCGCGTGCGGCCCCTCAAGGACGCTCTCGTAGACCTGGCCGCCGCCAGCGGCGCCCGCCTGGAGTTTATGCGCGGCGAAAACGAGAACACCGACACCCTGCGCGACGAGTTCGGTGGGCTCGCCGGCCTCACCCGCTTCTAGCCCCTAACAAACGGAGACGTTCGGCGAAAGGAGTATCTTCAAATCTGGAGACGAGCCTGCGGTCCGCCGTTAACGCGGCGCCCGCGTCTCGCTGGACCTCCGTAAGAGCAACGTAGAACGCATCATAGACAATACATCCGTAACTTATAGCTATCCCCAGGGCCGCGGGCATAAGGGATCCGGTCCCTGATAATGTCAGTGGGGCGGCTTCAAACGCGGTCCAGATAGATCTCCTCAAGCGTTTCGGAGAAATTTCCTTCCGCCGATAACGGCGTCGCAGCACGTTTCCCAGTTCAGGCTCCAGCAGGTTCGGGGCCATAAGCCGCACCTTGCCCCTACCCCGCTTCGAGGAACCCGACCATCTCATCTGAAAGCTCTTTTGGATTTCTAACGCCCGTAGAGTTCGTCATTCTCCTCGCGCCACTCGAAAAGCTCCTCGCGGCGTTCCTCGACCAACTCCGGGCGCTTTTTGGCGAGATTGTTTTTTTCCAGGGGGTCTCTCCTCAGGTCGAATACCTGGTCGGGACGCTCGTCGAAGTGGTGGATGTACTTGGTTTCTCCACGCAAACTCGCGACGCACTTGTCGTCGTACCAGCAACTGAACTTGAGGGTCCGGTCTTCCGGCAGATCCCGGAGCGAGTATCCAGGGTACTCTCCGCCAACCACGTCGTAGCCGAGCAGGTCCACCACCGTCGGCGCGATGTCGGTCAGGTCGGCCAGTTCGTCTACGCGCCGGCCGTTTTCCCAGCGTTGCGGGTCGTGGACCATCAGGGGGACCTTGAGTCCTTCCTCCCAGATGGTGTTGTCGTGCTGGGTGCGGCCGTGTTCCATGAAACCTTCGCCGTGGTCGCCGTAGAAGACGAATATGGTGTCTTCGTAGAGCCCCATCTCCTTGTACTGGTCGAAGAGGTTTTTCAGGAAGAAGTCCACGTAACGGACGGAGTTGAGGTACCCATTTAGCATATCGTCCTCGACGAAGTTCTCGATGCCGTAGCGCTGAGGGGTCTCGTAGTCGTGATGGGGGGTAAGGGTTTTGTATGTGACGAAAAACGGTTCGTCGCCGTGCTGCTGGAGCCACAGGCGGCTCGGCTCCAGCATGATGTCGTCTTCGTAGCCGAAGTAGTTGGCCATCTGGAAGCCTTCGGTGTTCATGTCTTCGAGGGAGATGAGGTCGTCATGGCCGAAGTTCTCGACCAGTTGCGGGCGGCCCTCCCAATCCACGCCACCGGGCTGGAAGAACGCGCTCTCGTAGCCCTGCTCATCGAGAAGCTCGGCCAGACAGCGGGCGGGGATGCCGTCCGGGGTTGACTCCGTGATCTCCTGCACCAGGTGCGGCTCTATGCCGCACTCGGCCGCGACGAGGGCTTTAGTGGTGTGCGGCACTATGGTGTAGGCCCGCCCGGCGAGGAGGCTCTCGCCGGCGAGCTCGTCCAGGAACGGCGTCGTCTGCAAGTCCGGGTTATAAGGTGTGACGGAGCGCGCCCGGAACGACTCCAGCAGGATCAGGACTACGTTCCGCTTCTCGGTGTGCGGCGTCTCCTCTAGTCGGATGTCTGAAACTGACCTTTCCGCGGCCGCCGCTTGCGGGTCATCGGCGCTGTTCTCGTCTCCGCAAGAGGAGAACAGCGCGAGCATCATCGCCAGGACCAGAACTCCTGACAACCTTCTCCACAGACTTATCAGCGCTTCCGCCGGAATCGCTCTCCAATCCTCGTAGTCCGGGCTGGCCGGTAAATAGTAGCGTCTCGTTGGCGTTCTGGCATCGTGTCCGTACTGGAGGCTCTCGCGTCCTTTCTGTTACAGTTCTCGGATGGATCGTTACGAACAGGTGTGGCGGCGCTTTATCTCGGAGCGTTCTCTAGAGTTCGGCGGTCACATGGACCCTACCTGGCAGGACGGGCACACGCTCTCGGCCTCCCTGGTGGTCCCGGTGGACGCTCCCAGCCTGCGCGGGCGCATCGAACCGCTCCGGGAGGCCATGAAGACCCTGCCGTTCGTCTCGCTGCATCCGGATCACTTCATGCACATCACGCTCCTCATGCTGGGTTTTCTCGTCCCGGAACCCGAGCAGGAGAATGAGATCTCCCCGGAGAGGCTCACCGAGATAGAGGCGGAGTGCAGGAAGACCCTGGCGGGCTTTCCCGCCTTTCGCATAGAGCTCGCGAACCTCAACGCTTTCCCCGGCGCGGCGTTTATCGAGGTGTACGACGGCGGAAAGCTAGACGAGCTGCGCGAGGCGGTGTGCCAAAATTGTGATCTCGAAGCGTCAGACGGCCTGCCCCACCTGACGCTCGCCTACTTCCAGGCCCCGGAGGGCACCACTGTTCCCGGACCCCTGGTCTCCGCCCTCTCCAGGTTCCGGACGTGGCCGGTCGGCGAGATACTGGTGGACCGGGTGGATCTAACGCTCCTGGACCTTAACCTGGACTATCCACCGCCGGAATGTCTGGCCCGGATGCCGCTCGCGGGAGAACGTAAATCAGGGCTACGAACCCCCTAGCGCGCCGAGAATCCGCGGCGTCAGCAGCCAGCGCAGCTTGCCGGACGCCACTTCCGGAGGACCGTCGAACCGGATGCACGCCGCCCCACCCTTCTTCAAGCCGATGTTCAGGGTATCGTCTTCTCCGACGAGCAGGTAAGAAGCCAGCTCGTGCATCGAGGGCCGATGACCCACGAGGACGAGCGGACCGTTCTCTGCGTAGGAGGAGAGCGCGAGGGTGACTTTTTCCGGCGGCACGTTGGGCTCCAGCGCCGGCAGGACACGGGGGGCCGGCCAACCGCTCTGCGCCGCGAGGATCTCCGCCGTCCGCCACGCCCGGACGTAGGGGCTGCTCAGCACCATCACGGGCGGCGACAGTACGGCTTCCAGGCCGCGGGCGGCTACCTGGAAGTCTTTCTCACCGTCGGGCGTCAGCGGGCGTTCGGCGTCGTTCGGCCAGCGCTCGTAATCCCGTTTGTGGGCGACGGCGTGGCGGACGAGGTACAGGTCCACCGCTCAGCCGTCCCGATCCGTCTCTTGGCGAGCCTTCTCCAAGGCGTCGAGCAGCTTCTTCCAGCGGTTGCCCGTAACCTGGCCGTAAGCCTCCGGGAACTCGGCGCGCAACTCCCGGGCCCGGACCTCGTAGCGGTACGCGATGCCGCCCATCACGAAGACCGTCTCCGGCGGCAACTTAGGGCCGCGGCCTTTGGAGACGGTCAGCTCCCTGAGATGGGCTATGGTCACTTCGGCGTCCTGGTGATCCCCGAGCACATCCTGGAACTGTTTGAGAGATTTTATGAGTTCCTCTGCGGGGTCTCCGTAGATATCCGAGAGGAACTCCAGGGCGTAGCGCAGACGCTTGCCTTTTTTGCGAAGCTCGTGGTACTCCTCGCCGGACGACTCTTCGGTAAGCGGGTCCCCGAGCTTCCGTACCTTCTTGTAGGGACGCCGGACCAGATCCGGGGCGGCCTCCAGTATGGGCCGGCGGGCGGCCGGCGAGCGTCGGGAAGGCCCACGCCGCAGAAACTCGCCGAACGACCCGACGAAGTCCGCGTAACGGCGGGAGTCGAGCGTGCGGAGCATGGCCTTGCGGGCTTTCCCGCGCCGCTCTTCGAGCAGAGTTCTGAGGGCGCCGAGCGGCTCCCGATCCTCCGGCGCGGCGGCGGAGACCCAGCCCTCCAGTTGTTGGAGCTGTACGTCGAGGTCCCGCACCTCGCCCAGGGCGCCGGCGACCCACTTGAGCTCGTCCCGGAACTTCTGGGCCCGGGCCGGAAGAGGCTCCTCGAAGATCTTCATCGCCGCCCGCATCCGGCGGGTCGCCACCCGCATGTCGTGTAGCTCCTCCAGGTCGTCGCCGATCCTGGCGCCGGGCTCGTGGACCAGAAAGACCACGAACTGCTCCCGCAGAACCCGGAACGCCAGCTCTCCGGCCGTGAGCGAGTCGTCCACGCCGGTAGGCCCGAACTCCGGAGGCTCCGGTGGCGTGAGGCCCCGGGCGAAGAGTCCCGCTTCGTACTTGGAGGCGGTGGCGGGCGAGAGTCGGCAGGCGTCGCGCAGACGCTCGACGAACGGTTCCAGGCGGGAGAGCTCCTCGGGCTCTACCTCGACCTCTACGCGTCGGAGGATGGCGGGTTTCCCGCCGTTCTCTACCGGTATGGACGTTTCATCGAGCGCTATCTCTCCCACCCCGGCGCCGTCGAGGACCAACTCGTAGGTGCTCCGCCGGGTATTGACCTCGAAGATCTGCCGGAGCGCCTTTTGTCCGGAGATTGATCGCACACGCCCGCCGACCGGGCCGGAGGCGTCGCCCAGAGCTTCGAGGCTCACGCCGTCGAGGACCTCCGAGATCTCTCGCCGACTCCGGAGACCCGGCTTCCCGTTCTCGGAGGCCAGAAGTTTCATGGTGGCCTCCGCTCTCCTTTCACCTTTCTTACGGCGTATCCGCAGGGCGTAACCGGCGCGGTGGAGCCGCCAGTCGTCGGTGTCGAGGTAGGTGTCGGAGATCTCCCGCGCCTCGCCGGCGGTTATGGAAAGGTGCTGCTCGCGCGAGTCCTCTTCCAGCCAGCGTCCGACAGACCTTACGTCCAGAGCGTCGAACTGCCACTCGACCTCTTGCTGGTCCGAGGCTAAATCCCGCATAAAGTTGGCGACCACCTCCGTTGGCTATTTCTTGCCGAAACTGCAACGTGTTGCTAGCAGCGAAGGACTACTTTATCAGGACGAGAGGGTGAGGTCCCTGATGGCTGCCGGGTAAGATTTTTACGGGCTCTATCTCTTTCTCACCGCCAGCCTTCTCCAGATCATATATTCTACTGAGGACTGGTGTAGCCAGATACACCTGGCAAATTCAGGAGTGAGTTCGTGGAAGAGTTGACGACCTCATACCCGGAGATAACGATCCGGCTCCTCATCACCGTGGTGCTGTGCGGTGTGATCGGGTTGGAACGCGAGATGCGCGACCACGCGGCGGGCTTTCGCACCCACATCCTCCTGGGTCTCGGGGCGGCGCTGTTCACCCTCGTCTCGGCCTACGGCTTCGAGCCGTTTACCGCCGTGGCCACCCAGGGTGGAGCCCGGAGCGGCGTGGTGGTGGACCCCACGAGGATAGCCGCCCAGATCGTCACGGGCATCGGCTTTCTGGGGGCCGGCGCGATCATCCGTCAGGGAATAGACGTCCGGGGCCTGACCACGGCGGCGAGTCTGTGGGCGACGGCCGCCATCGGTATGGCCGTCGGCGCCGGATACTATTTCGGGGCCGTAGCGACAACCGTGGTGGTCATCGTGGCGCTGTACCTGTTACGCAAGCTCCAGTCCATCATAGTTCCGCGGTTCCGCACGGACTTCGGGGTGCTGCAGGTCACCTTCGGAGATGCGGGCGGCAAGGTCTCCGAGGTGATCTCGATTCTCGATCAACACGACATAAGCGTGCGCAACCTGAGCGCGGAAGTTGAGAGCGGACAGACCAGCTACAGCATCCAGATCCGCATTCCCCCGTCCCGCGACGTTCAGGACGTACTGGGGGAGATCGCCACCGTCCCCAACGTGCAGCGCGCAGGCATCGGCGGCCTGCACGAGGTCGAGTAGCAGTTTCCAGAAGGTTCCTAGAACCCTTCTTCGAGCAAGAGTGTCTGGCTGTCGAGGGGTTCGTCGTCTCCGGCCTGCATCCGCTCGAAGGAGCCGTCAGGCCTTAGCTCCCAGCCGTTTACGGTATCGGCTAGCTGTAACTCCAGCAGCCAGCGGACTTTTTCCCGGTGGCGCTCCGAGCGCAGGGGGAAGAGCTGCTCGACCCGCCGGTCGAGGTTGCGCTGCATGAGGTCGGCGCTGCCCAGGTAGACTTTCTCGTCATTGCCCTCCCCGAACACGAAGGCGCGGGCATGTTCTAGAAAACGCCCCACGATAGACACCACCCGGATGTTCTCGCTGATCCCCTCCAGCCCCGGCCGCAGGCAACAGATGCCGCGGATAACGAGCTCTATCCTGACGCCCGCCTGCGAGGCTTTATAGAGCGCCTCGATGATCTCGGGGTCGGTGAGGGCGTTGGACTTGCCCAGAATGCGCGCCGGCTCGCCGTTACGAGCCTTCTCTACCTGCTCTTCTATAAGGCGCAGGATCCCGTCCCGCATGGTCGTGGGGGCGGTGAGCAGAGCCTTGTACTCCTCCTGCTCGGAGTACCCAGTCAGGTGATTGAAGAGGTCGGACCCGTCTTCCGCCAGGTCCGGGTCGTCGGTGAAATACGAGAAGTCGGTGTAGAGCCGGGCGGTGGAGGGGTTGTAGTTGCCGGTGCCCAGGTGTATGTAGCGCCTGAGTCGCGACCCCTCGCGCCGGACAACCAGGCAGATCTTGGCGTGCGTCTTGAGCCCCACAATACCATAGGCGACGTGGACACCCCGCGCTTCTAGCTGCCGCGCCCACACGATGTTCGGCTCCTCGTCGAAGCGGGCCTTTAGCTCCACCAGAACAGCCACCTGCGTCTGCTCGTCGCGGGCCTCGGAGAGCGCCTCGATGATGGGCGAGTTGGAGCCGACGCGGTAAAGGGTCTGCTTTATGGCGAGGACGTCCGGGTCGTTGGCCGCCGCCCGGACGAACTCCACGACGGGGCTAAAAGAGTCGTAGGGATGATAGAGCAGGATGTCGCCCTGCCGGATCGCCTGGGTTATAGAACGGGCGTTCCGGATCTCCTGCGGTACCCGCGGCGTGACCGGCGGGTAGAGTAGGTCGGGACGGTCCAGATGCGTCAGGTCGTCGAAGTCCGCGAGCCCGATGGGCTCCGGTACGCAGTAGACCGCGTTCTCGCCTATCCGCAGGTTCTGCACGAGCCACTCGCGCAGATCTTCGGGCATGTTATCCGACACGACGAGCCGGGCGCTCCGCCCGAACCACCGGCCCTCCAGCTCGTCCTCGATAGCCTGCAAGAGATCGCCGGCCTCGTCCTCCTCGATCACGAAGTCCGCGTTGCGGGTCACCTGGAAGACGTAGCTCGCCGTGACGTTCTTGCCGGGAAACAACTCGTCCAGGTTCGCCGCGATGACCTCCTCGACCCGCACCAGCCGTATCTCCGGCCGTCCCTCGCCGTTGCGGGCAGGCTTCTCCGGCAACCGTATAAAGCGCTCTATGGTCGTCGGAACCTTCACGCGCGCTATGACCTTGCGGCCTTCGTCCTCGATGACCACCAGCAAGTTCAAAGACAGGTTCGAGATGTGTGGAAAAGGATGCGCCGGGTCGATGGCGAGCGGCGTCAGGACCGGCAGTATCTCCTCGGAGAACCGCTGCCGGAGCTCTTTCTTCTCCGTCTTGTTGAGCTTTCCGTGGGGGACGATCCGGATTCCTTCATCCTCCAGGGCGGGCAGAAGGTCGCCGTTCAGGGTCTTGCGCTGCTCGGTGAGGAACTCCTCAGTGATCTCGTGTATCCGGGAGAGCTGCTCTTCGGGGGTCATACCGTCCGGCACCGGGTTCGGCAGCTCGGCGGCCACCTGTTGCTGCAACCCCGAGACCCGGATCATGAAGAACTCGTCCAGATTCGTCTCCGAAATCGAAACGAACCGCAACCGGTCCAACAACGGATGCCGCTCGTCCCGGGCCTGTTCCAACACCCGCTCGTTGAAGGCGAGCCACGAAAGCTCCCGATTTATATACAGCGAAGGGTCCGACAGGTTCGTCTTCTCTACCGTCTCGGCCATGTCTCCTTCCAGGTCTTCCAGACGTGATCTCCTGCACACCACATCATAACGCCCGAACCCCCAGGATGATATATTACAGTTTATTGACAACGACTCTCATTAAGAAGATTTTGCGCGGAGGAGCCTATCTCGAAAAAGAACGGCAAAAAGAACGGGCAGGTAAAGTCCCGGCCGGCGGCGAAGGTAAGGGACTATGACTCTCACGTCCTGATCTGCAACGGCGGCGACTGCAAAAAACGCGGCTCTAAAGACCTGAGGAAACAACTCAAAAATGAACTACGCTCGGAAGGTTTGAACCGGGACGTCAGGGTAGACGACGTAACGTGCCTCGGCCTCTGCAAACACGGCCCGAACGCCGTCGTCTACCCCTCCGGCACCTGGTACCTCGGCCTTGACAAAGAAAAGGTCCCCGAAGTAGTGGAAAGCCACCTCAAAGACGGCGAACCCGTCGAACGCCTGGCCGCCGAGCTGCGCCCCCGCAAAAAGGCGAAGTAGCGTCGCAACTATCCACAAATGTATAAACGACTGTTAGAATGACTTTGTGGACGAGCGCTGTGATCTGTTATGTCTGGACGCCCCGCGGGCAGAGGTCATCCGCCTCGCATTGCCGGATGAGGAGGTGGCGCGTACTGCGGCGGATCGGGCCAAAGCCCTTTCGGACCCGACACGGCTCGTGTTGGCGACGGCGTTGGGGGAGGGTGGGGAGCTCTGTGTCTGCGACCTCGCCTGGATCTCCGGCCGCACCCAGGCTCTCGTCTCGCACCACCTGAGAGCCTTGCGTTCGGTGGGCCTCGTCGACTCCCGCCGCGACGGCAAGATGGTGATGTACACGCTGACAGAGGCCGGACACTCGCTCCTTGCCGCCGTCCTCAGCGAAGAAGATACGAAGCTGCGGCGATGAAGAAGCCGCTACCGGTGCTGGGACAGCGGACGGCGGATGTCCCCGTTACGCCCGTTCGGAAGACGACAGACGAGCCTCCGGCGACCAGAACGATCCTGCGCATTGAGGGGATGGACTGTGCTAGCTGTGCCTCGACGGTCGAGAGACAGGTCGCGGCGCTGCCGGGCGTGCGCCGGACGGTGGTGAACTTTGGGGCGGGCAGGCTCGACGCCGAGCATGCCCCGGAGCTCGGTCGCCGGGAGATCGAACACGCCGTCGAGGCCGCGGGCTACTCGGTGGCCGGAAACCGGACGGAAGAAGCGCGCTTGTGGCTAACGCGGCGCACCATCCTGGTGTTCGCTTCAGCTCTGCTGTTCATCCTGGGCTTCGCGCTCGGCCTCGCGCGGGTCCCCGAAGCACCGCGGGTGTTGGTCTTTCTCGCCGCGATCCTGGCTGGCGGGCTGCCTATCTTCCGGGCGGCGCTCGCCGGCATAAAGGCACGGAACCTGGACATGAACGTACTCATGAGCGCCGCCGTGATCGGGGCTGCGGGGATCGGGGAGTGGGCCGAGGCGGCGCTGGTAGTGGTGCTCTTCGCCGCCGGGAACACCCTTCAATCCTACGCTACCGACCGGACCCGCGGCGCGGTGCGGGCGCTGGCGCGCATCACTCCCGACGAGGTCCTCGTTCACCGGGGCGGCTCTCAGTTCGTAGCGCCGGTGGAAGAGGTTCAGGTCGGAGAGATCGTAGTGGTGCGTCCCGGCGAGCGGCTGGCCGTGGATGGCGAGGTGGTGGAGGGATCTTCATCGGTGAACGAGGCCCCGATCACCGGCGAGAGCGCGCCCGTGGAGAAAGAATCCGGTGACGAAGTCTACTCCGGCAGCCTCAACGGCGCGGGCGGGTTGCTCGTGCGGACGACCAGAGAAGCTGGAGACTCGACACTGCAGAAGATCTCACGTCTAGTCGAGGAGGCCCAGGCCACGAGAGCCCCCGCCGAGCAGTTCATGGACCGCTTCTCCAGGATCTACACGCCGGGTGTGGTGGCTGTGGCGATTGGACTCGCCGTTGTGCCACCCGCGCTCGGGGCTTCTTTCGGGGAGTGGTTCTACCGGGCGCTGGCGCTGCTCATCATCGCCTGTCCGTGCGCGTTGGTGATCTCTACGCCGGTAACGGTGGTCTCGGGGATAGGGGCCGCCTCCCGCCGCGGGATACTCCTCAAAGGGGGCGCGGTCCTGGAAGCCGCGGGCAGACTCCGGGCGCTGGCCTTCGACAAAACGGGCACGCTGACCGAGGGTCGTCCAGTCCTCTCACGCGTCGCGGCGCTGAATGAAATAGACAAAGCCGAAGCTCTGCGTCTCGCGGCGGCGCTGGAGCGGCGCTCCGAACACCCGCTGGCGCACGCGATCCTGTCGGCGGCGGAGGGTGAAGAGTTGCCGGAGGTAGAGAACTTCCGGTCCTTCCCCGGCCGGGGAGCGAGAGGCGAGGTCGGAGGTCACCGGTACGTGATCGGCAGCCCCCGCTTCCTCTCCGGCGAAGGTGTATCCGCGCAAAACGCCGGAGACGCGCTAGAAGCGGTGGAACAGGCGGGCGAGACGCCCGTTATCCTGGGCGATAGCAGAAAAGCCCTCGCCGTCTTCGGGCTCGCCGACGCCCCGCGCCGGGACGCGGAAGCGGCCCTTGCGAAGCTGCGAGAGGCGGGTGTGGAAGAGTTGGTGATGCTCACCGGAGACGCGGAGGCTCCTGCCCGCAGGGTAGCGGATGCGTTGGGCATCGCCTACCGGGCGCGGCTGCTCCCCGAACAAAAGGTCGGGGTGGTGCGGGATCTCGTCGCGGAGCACGGCTCGGCGGGTATGGCGGGCGACGGGACGAACGACGCCCCCGCGCTGGCGGCCTCCTCAGTAGGCTTCGCGATGGGAGCCGCCGGCACCGACGTGGCGCTGGAGACCGCGAACGTGGCGCTCATGCAAGACGACCTGTCGCGAGTGGCGGAGGCGGTGAAGCTCTCCCGGGCGGCGACGAGGATCATCCGCCAGAACGTGGCCGTCTCCATACTCGTAAAAGGTCTGTTCGTGCTGCTCGCCCCCTTCGGGCTCGTGACCCTCTGGCTCGCGATCCTCGCCGACATGGGGACCTCCATAGCCGTCACCCTGAATGGTTTGCGGCTATTCCGACACCGTTGATCCCAAGCTCCATTTGGGCAAGCGGAGCCTGTCACGTTAAAATCCCTTACGGTATCGCTATCTGTAGAAAGGCGCAGGCAATTGGGTAGACAACGAAGCTCCCGGCCTAGAAGAGTCGGCAACGAACGCTCCTGGGGACCCATAATTATTGGTGCAGCAGTGGTCGCGGTCATCGCCGCGTTCATCGTCGTGGTCGCGTTGGATTTTCGCAGCGGGGCGGCGAGCGGTCCTCCAAGCGGCGTGCAAGACATAGACGTGGGCGAAGCAGGCCAGCACACCGAGGGAGAGGTGGACTACGAGCAGAGCCCGCCCGCCGGTGGCGAACACAACGACGTATGGCAGAACGCTGGCTTCTACTCGGAGCCGATCAGGAACGAGACGGCGGTACACACCCTGGAACACGGGGCGGTCTGGATTACCTACCGTCCCGACCTACCGCAGGAGCAGGTCGACGAGCTACGGGATCTGGCAAATAGTCAGGAGTGCGTGCTCGTAAGCCCCTATCCTGGCCTCGACGCGCCCGTCGTGGCCTCCGCCTGGGGCAAGCAGCTAGAGCTCGAAGGCGCCGACGACCCGGCCCTGAACCGCTTTATCGGGACCTACCTGCGCGGCGAGCAGACACCGGAACCGGGCGCCGCGTGCACCGGGGGCGTCGGGGAGCCGGCATGAGGGGCAAATCAGGAGCATCCCCGCTGCTGCTCGCGGTCCTCGCCGGGGCCGTGATTGTGCTCTTCGGGCTCTCGGTGTGGCTGTGGCTCGCGGCCCGGGAGCCCGGCACTGACTCCGCCGAAGCGGGCTTCGCGCGGGACATGATCACGCACCACGCCCAGGCCGTCGAGATGGCCGAGATAATCCGTGACGCAACCGAAAACGACCGCATAAACACCCTTGCCACCGATATCACGCTCACCCAGCAGGCCCAGATCGGCCAGATGCAAGGCTGGCTAAACATCTGGGGCCTGCCGGTGGCCGGGACGGAACCTCCGATGGCCTGGATGGACATGTCCACCGAGGGGATAATGCCCGGCATGGCGTCCCGGGAAGAGATAAACCGCCTGCGCGACCTGCCACCAGAAGAAGCCGACAGGCTCTTCCTGCAGCTCATGATCCCTCACCACGAGGCCGCCATCCCGATGTCGAACGCCGTGCTGGAACGCACCAGCAACCCGGCGGTCGAGAAGCTCGCAAGCTCCATCGTAGCCTCTCAGGAAGCCGAGATCTCGATCATGCAGGAGATGCTCCGCGACATAGGCGCCTCGCCCGTCGAGGAGGAAGAAAGCATGGACATGGAAGGCATGGACATGTCCGGCCAGGAGTAAACAGTTGCCCGAAACGCGGTCGCGGTTTCGTCTTTTCTTTCACGTTATAATGCTCGTGTGAAGATCGGGGTTCCTAAAGAAAGGGTCGAAGGCGAGCACCGTGTAGCCCTCGTGCCGGAGACCGTGAGTAAGCTTGTGGACGAAGGCTTCGAGGTTTTGGTCCAGTCCGGCGCAGGCCGGAACTACAACCTCGACGAGGCTTACGAGGAAGCCGGGGCCCGGATAGTCTCGAAAGTCGCAGAACTCTACGAGGAGTCCGACGTAATCCTCAAGGTCCAGAAGCCGACCCGGGCAGAGGTCCGGGCCATGCGCGAGGGGACCGTACTGATCTGCTTTCTGCAAGGCCCGGCTTTCCCGGAACTGGTCTGGTGGCTGGCGAAGGCCGGCGTGACCGTCTTCTCCGTGGAGGCTATTCCGCGTATCTCGCGGGCGCAGAGCATGGACGCGCTCTCGGCGATGGGCTCCATCTCCGGCTACAAGTCCGCCATTATCGGGGCGGAGTATCTCGGCAAATACTTCCCCATGATGACCACCGCCGCCGGGACGACCAAGGCGGCGAAGGTACTGGTGCTGGGAGCCGGGGTCGCGGGCCTGCAAGCCGTAGCCACCGCCAAACGCCTCGGGGCCGAGGTCACGGCGTTCGACATCCGCCCCGAAGTCAAAGAGCAGATAGAGTCTCTGGGCGCCACGTTCCTGGAAGAAAGACAAGAATCGTCGGCACAAGAGAAGGAGGAGTACGAAGAGTACGAGCCGACCGGACTGGCGAAGTTCATGGTGGCCCTCGGATTCAACTCGTTCGCCGAGCCGCCGGAGCCGAAGAAGGCTGAGGAAAACGGGATGTCGGAGGAGAATGAGGAAACGAACACCGGCGGATACGCGACGATCCAGGACGAAGAGAAGCAACAGCGGGACCGGGAGCTCATCCGGGAGCAACTCAAGGAGACGGACGTCGTCATAACCACGGCGCTCGTCCCCGGCAAGCGGGCCCCGATACTGCTCACGAAAGAGATGGTCGAAGAGATGAAGCCGGGTTCGGTGGTGGTGGACCTGGCGGCCGAGAACGGCGGCAACTGCGAGCTGACGGACCCGGGCGCGATCGTGGACCACCAGCAGGTAAAGATCGTGGGTCCCGTAAACATCCCGAGCAGCGTCCCAATCCACGCGAGCCAGCTCTACTCGCGCAACATGCTCGCCTTTCTCCGGCACCTGGCCCCGGAAGGCGAGCTGGAGTTGGACTTCGAGGACGAGATCACGGACGGTGCCTGCATAGCCCACGATGGCGAGATCCGTCACGCCCCCACGATCGAAGCCCTGAAGGATTTGCAAGAGCAAGCGCAGGAGGAAGAGGCGCAGTGACGACCGGGCTTATCGCCGAGTTGACCGTCTTTATCCTCGCCATCGTCATCGGGTTCGAGTTGATCTCGCGGGTCCCCACCCTTTTGCACACGCCGCTCATGAGCGCGACCAACGCCATCCACGGCATCGTGCTGGTCGGCGCGATAATCGCCGTCGGGGCCGAGGGCGGCAACGCCTTTATCCGGGTCGTTGGTCTGATCGCCGTGGTCTTCGGCACCATAAACATCGTCGGCGGCTACTGGGTCACGAACCGGATGCTCGACATGTTCCGAGCCGGCAGCCGACGCCGCCGGAAGGGGAACTAGGTCGTGGGCGTGCCGACGGCCATCGCCTACCTCATCGCGGCGCTGCTGTTCATCGTCGGCATCCGCCGGTTGCGCTCGCCGGACACGGCGCGCTCGGGCAACACGATTTCAGCTCTGGGAATGATCATCGCCGTAGTCGCCACGCTCCTCAGCGCGGAGATCGTGAACTTCTGGGAGATCATGGCGGCGATAGCCGTTGGTGCGGTGATCGGGGCGGTCTCCGCCCAGCGAGTCCAGATGACGGCCATGCCCCAGATGGTCGCCGCCTTTAACGGCGTCGGCGGCGGGGCTGCGGCGCTCGTGGCGATCATCGAGTTCTACCGCTTTCAGGAGCTCGGCGCGGAGTCCGAGGGTGGTTTCATCACGACGACGATATTGCTCGGCGTCCTGATCGGGAGCGTCAGCTTCGCCGGTAGCGCCATAGCTTTCTCCAAGCTCCAGGAACTCTTCTTGAGCGGCTCCGTGAGATTCCCGCTCCAGACGGTGGTCAACGCCGTGATCTTCGGCGCTGTAGTGATCCTGGGCATCAACGTGGTCGCGGGCGGGCCCGCGCCGCTGCTCTCCGTCGGCCTCATCTTTGCCCTCTCGCTTACTTTGGGTGTGCTACTCGTCATCCCGATAGGTGGGGCGGACATGCCCATCGTCATCTCGCTCTTGAACGCCTTCACCGGCCTCGCGGCGGCGATGAGCGGCTTCGCGCTCAGCAACGACGTGCTCATTATCAGCGGATCACTCGTCGGAGCCTCGGGCACGATTCTTACGCGGCTTATGAGCAGCTCGCTGGGCCGGCCGCTCGGCAAGATCATCTTCGGCGCCGTAGGGGCCGCGCCGGACAAGAAGGGCGACGAGGAAGAGAAGCCCGTCCGCTCGGTGGGGGCCGACGACGTGGCGGCGCTGCTCAAGTACGACGCGGACAAGATCATCTTCGTCCCCGGTTACGGCCTCGCCGTCGCCCAGGCCCAGAACCTCATGTCCGAGCTATCCAACGTCCTGGAGGGCCAGGGCAAGGACGTGAAGTTCGCCATCCATCCCGTAGCCGGTCGGATGCCGGGCCACATGAATGTCCTGCTCGCAGAGGCCGACATCTCCTACGACAAGCTCTACGACATGGAAGACATAAACGCCGAGTTCCCGGATACTGACGCCGTCGTAATAGTCGGGGCGAACGACGTCGTCAACCCGGCGGCCAAAGATCCCGAGGTAGACAGCCCCATAAGCGGCATGCCGGTCTTGAACGTGGATGAGGCCCGCCAGGTGGTCTTCGTCAAACGCTCCCTGAGCCCCGGCTTCGCTGGCGTGGACAACCCGCTCTTCTACGACGAGGAGAAGACCATGATGCTCTTCGCCGACGCCAAGCAGGGCCTCCAGGACATCATCTCCGGCGTAAAGAGCATGTAGCCATCCTGCCAGGTATCCCTATCCCGCTTCCAGCCTGGCAGGAGCTTACACCGGAGCTACTGTGATCAGTGTTTGTTCGAGAGATCGACCCGGTGCCTCACAGTTCGAACGTATGACTTTGTCCGCCGGTGAGCTCCTGAACCTCGTCTCCGACTCCGACCTTTACGCTCCGTCCGAAACCGTCGGTCTGTGCGGCTACGGTCAGCTTGCCGCCTTCCAGGGTTATATCTATGGGCGTGTCGTGGAAGCGCATGGGGAGCGAGAGCCCTTCTAGTTTTTCGGTTTGACGAGGGGCAAAATAGAGGGCGCCCTCCCGGATCTCGGTCCCCAGGTAGCCTCGCTGTATGAGGTCCAAAGTCCCGGCCATTACCCCCATGTGGATGCCTTCCTGGGTCGTGCCGCCCTGTACGTCGCCGACATCGCTCTCAAGGGCCGTCAGGAACATCTTCCACGAGGCTTCCGGATCCAGGTCAGCAAGGACGTCGGCGTGAACCACAAAGCTCAAGGTGGAGCCGTGCGTGGTACGGGGTTCGTAGTATTCAACGTTCTTGCGAAGCGTCTCTTGCGTGTAGTCGTATCCGAGCCGCCCGAAGAGCTCCTGGAGCTCCTCCTCGGAGAAAAGGAAGAAGAGCATCAGCGTGTCGGCCTGCTTGGCGAGCTTGTACTTGTCCGGGTCGTCCCCTTCGGCCCGCAGGATGCGGTCGAGGCGTTGAATCTTGCCGTACTTCTCGCGGTAGTGGTCCCAGTCGAGCTCTTCGAGATCCTCGTAGCCCTCGAACTGGCTTATGATGCCGCCGCCCAGGTCCGGATCTTCGTGGAACGAGACGAACATCTTGTCACTCATCTCGGACCAGGTCTCTATCTCATCGTCGCCCAGCCCGATCCTCTCGCACAGGGCGTCGCGGCTGCGCTCGGGGAGCAGCTCCAGCACCTCTTGGACGGCCTCGCAGATCCAGGCGACCATCACGTTCGTGTAGGCGTTGTTTCTGAGGCCCTCTTCTTCCGAGCCGGGGGGATACTTCTCGTGAAACTCGTCCGGCCCCATGACGCCGTGGATCTCGTAGCGATCACGGTCCGGGTTGTAGTGAGCAATACTGGACCAGAAGCGGGCTATCTCCAGCATCATCTCGGCGCCGTGATCCAGCAGGAACTCGAAGTCGTCGGTGGCGAGGTAGTAGCGCCAGATATTGTAGAAGATGGCGGCGTTCACGTGCCGCTGGTTGTGCGAGAGGTCCGGCTCCCACTTACCCGAGTTGGGGTTGAGGTGGACCACCTGGGTCTCTTCCTGCCCGTCAGATCCGCTCTGCCACGGGTACATGGCTCCTTTGTAACCGGCCTCTTTGGCGGCGGCGCGGGCTTCGTCGAGGCGACGGTAACGGTACATGAGGAACTCACGCGTAATCTCCGGCAGCCGGAAGTTCAGGAACGGGTAGATGTAGAGCTCGTCCCAGAAAATGTGTCCCCGGTAGGCTTCGCCGTTCAGGCCGCGGGCGGGAACCCCGGTGTCCAGGTCTGCGGTATGAGGAGAGCAAACTTGCAGGATGTGGGAGATGTGTACCCGCAGCAGGAGCTGTACGTGATCGTCGCCCGGAACCTGCACGTCGCAGACGCTCCACAACTCGTCCCACGCCCGCGTGTGCCGGTCAAGGGCTTCTTCGAAACTACCGAACCGGAGGACAGACTTCTCGGCGTTGGTGAGGGGCTCGTTTATGGCGGTGTCGCGGGAACTGTAGAAGGATACCATCTTCTCCACGCGCACCGGCTCCTTCTCCCTAACCTCGAAGGCGAGGACCTGATGGGCATAATCGTCCATCTGGTAGATGGTGCGCTCTACGCCTACTTCAGCGTTCTTTTCGTATACGCGGGTGCGGGCGGCCTGGGCGACATAGATTCGTGACTGGCTGGTGCGGACTCTCAGCCCGATCACGTCTTCGCGCGGTGTGGAGGTGGAGGACGGGTTGAGGTGGCGTCCCTCTAGCTCCTGGTAGCGGGCGACGCCGTTGTTCGTAACCCGTCCGTCGAGCGCCGTTATGATCTCCACCTTCCCGGACCAGTTCTCAGGCGTGATTTTCCACTCTATGGCCCCCTGGTGCCGATTGGCCATGCTGACGAAGCGCCGGGTCTCGATGGTCGTCTCCCGGCCTGCCCGGTCGCGGAACCTCAGGTCCCGTATCAGGATAGCGTTGCGGAGGTCCAGCGCGTGCCGGTAGGAGAGTAGCTCGACGTTGTTCGGGCCGACGGTTTCTTCGTCTTCGATGCGGAGCTCCAGAAGAAGCCAGTTTGGGAGATTTACCAGGTCCTCGTTCAGGACCGGCACCCCGGCCATGAGGGTGGTCTCGCGGTTGTAGCCTCCGTGCATGTAGGTTCCGGGATAGTGGACGTCGTCGGCGTCGGTCCACGCGAAGCTGCCCCGGGTGCAAAAGTAGCCGTTGCCGGTGGAGGTCAGCGCCTCGCGAAGCCTCTCTTCTTCGGGATCAAAGGAGTCATAGGCGAGCGTCCAGTTTGTCATAAAATCCTCCTCGTACACGAACGGTTGCCGTCTGCTGGGTCAGGAAAGGGCTTTTAGCGTCTTTACTCAAAGTTCGAACCTCTCTTAACAATTACCCGACCTTCGTCTAGCGGGCCAGGCGGTCCAGAAAAGTTTCCACCTCCTCTACAGTATTCAGAACGTAGTCTGCGGACGTGGTTCTTTCACCAACCTCCGGGTCGTCGGCATATCCTACGAAGATGCCGAGTCCTCTGTCTTCCAGCGCCTCGAACGCGTGCTCGTCGGTATGGTCGTCTCCCAGGTACAGCGGCACCACGCCGTCGCGGTCTAGCTCCAGCGTCTCCAGCAAATAGATGACGGCCTTGCCTTTGTCCCAATCGAGCTTCGGCTGAATCTCGTAGACCATCTTGCCCGGCGTCATCTTCAAGTCCTCGGGGTAGTCGGAGAGTATCTGGTCTATGCTCTGCTTGATCTTCTGCCGCTCTGACTCGGAGACAAGCCGGTAGTGAACCGCCACGGAGGCCTTCTTTGGCTCCACCGAAGCGCCCTCGATGTTTTCTACCTCCTCCCGCAGCCGCGCCTTTACCTCCTCTAACAGCTCCTCGTAACCGCTTCCCGCGTCGTGCTCTATCGTACCCTCCTCCGGGCTCCAGATGTCGAAGCCGTGGCTGCCGGCGACGATGAGGTTGTCCAGGCCCATTAGCTCCTGCACTACCTGCCTATCGCGCCCGCTGACCACGCACACCACACATCGCTCTGCCAGCCCGCTTACGGCGTCCCTCATGCTGTCGGAGATGATGGCGTCTTCGGGACGATCTACTATGGGCGTAAGGGTGCCGTCGTAGTCGAGGAATACGGCGGGGGTTTTACCTTCCAGGCGCTCCTCAAGCTCCTTCTCGTGCTCGACCGCGTCTGGTAGATCTCTGATGTTCCTAGCCATCTTCTCCCTCTCTTTCGGACATGGGCGTCAGCTTTATGCGGTCGTTTCATCGTAGCGGACGAAGTATTCGAGGTCCGGGAAGATCTCGCTGGTCGTGACCGCCTGGCGGGAGAACCGGGCAAATGGCTGCTCCCCCTCTCCCGGGTGGTGGAGGTTGACCAGGACCTCCTCCGGGTCGAACTCTATAACGTTGTAGGAGGGGGCTATGCTCCCCCGCACCCTCATGCTGGAGACGGTCCCTGAGTGGATCACCCGCACCCCGGAGATGCTCCAGACGTAGGGGACGTGCTTGTGGCCGGAGAGAACCATGTCCACCTTCAGGTCTCTGAGCACGGCCATCATGTCCCCGGAGTCTCGGAGGTTGTTCCGGTCGCGCCCGGTGCCGGGCACGGCGAGGAGGTGATGGTGGACCATCACGATCTTCGGTCCCTTCTCCCAGCCTCGTAACTCAGCGTCGATCCACGCGTAGTTCTCGCGTCCGACCTCTCCTTCGGCAAGATCCGGCTTCGAGGAGTCGAGCGCCACCAGCTTGACCTCTCCCTCGGGAACCGAGAACGTCACCGAACGCGTCCGCCGGCCGAAGAGGTCTTCGAAGTGCTGGTAGCCGACGTTCTTGGCGTCGTGGTTGCCCATGATCACGACCACGTTCTCGCACTCGATCTGGTCCAGGTAGCTCTTCGCCTCCTCGAACTCCCAGCGGTAACCCGCGGTGGTGAGGTCTCCGGCCACGGCCACGAGGTCCGGTTCGTAGGCGTTGGTCTCCTCTACGGCAGCTTCCAGGAAGTCGGGCCTGAAAAGCGGCGTCCCCGTGTGTATGTCCGACATCTGGACTATGCGCATCTTCTTTCCTCCCAAAACCCGAACGGCTCGTCACACCCCTGGTGTCGGATCAGACATCATCTCGTCATTATCGGATGCCCGCATGTTCCAGACGACCCTGGACAAGAGCATCGAGGTCCACGTCGTCGAGGCTGGTTACGACCAGATCCGCGCCGGCCTCTTCCAGCAGCGCCTCGTCATCGACCCGCGCCAGGCCCAACGCCGTCATCTCTCCCGCTTTGGCAGCTTGTATACCGTTGGCCGCGTCCTCTACTACGAAGCTCTCTTCCGGTTTTGTGCCGAGCTCCTCGGCGGCGGTCAGGAAGATCATGGGGTGCGGCTTGCCCTCCTCAAAATCCCTCCCGCTTACGTTGGCATCCAGGATGTCCAGCAGAGTGTAGCCGGACTCTACAAACTCGTATTCGAGCCCTTCCTCTTCTACGAACTCATCGAGTCTCACTCTCTTCAGAAAGTCGTTGGCGTTCTTGGAGGAGGAGGCCGCCGCTATCTTGAGATCAGCGTCTTTGACGGCCA
>JALYGE010000180.1 GCA_030777225.1 Actinomycetota bacterium | reverse complement strand
GGGATTTCGCCACTCCCACCGCCGCGGCCTGCGTCAGGCGGGAAGCGAGGGCAACGTCGAGTTCCGGGCGCAACACGAGAGACATCCAGAGCCCGCCGGGCGGCGAGCCCCAGCGACGACCGAGGCGGCCCCTTCCACCGGTCTGGACGCGGGAGACTACCAGCGCTCCGTGCCGGGCTCCGGCACGGGCCAACTCGCGGGCCCGCTCCTGGGTCGAGTTCAGGGCTGCGTGCACTTCGACCTCCCGGGCGAGCGGGCTGTGAAGCCGTGCAACAGATTCCTGTGTCAGTTTCAGCGCCCCGTTCAAGGTAAGCGTATATTATTCCAGCTTCCGCGTTCTGCGGTGCTCGTAGCGGTTACCGGGTTTTTACATACGAGATCCCGGAGCATGGTATAAAGCCCGGGTCATGGAGATGCTCGCAAACTTAGTCCAGTCCATCCCGAACTCTCCCCAGGCTTTGCTGGAGTTCGTCACCAACCTTTTCTTGAACCACGGCTACCTGGTGGTGCTTATCGGGGCGGCGGTGGACAACTTCGGGATGCCGGCTTCAGGAGACGTGGTGCTCTTTGCCGGCGGCTGGCTCGCCAACACCGAGCGGGCTGTTTTAGCCCTGATCATGCTCTTCGGAGGCCTGGGCGCGCTGGTCTCAGACAACGCGATGTACTGGATCGGACGCATCGGAGGCCGGCCCCTGGTAGATCGCATTTTTCGCTTCCGCCTGCTCGCCCGGCTCGTGGACGCCAAGCACCTCGGACGAGTGGAACGCTATTTCGAGTCCCACGGGGGCAAGACGGTATTTATCGGCCGCTTCGGACCGGGACTCCGGAGCACCACCCCCCTCTTCGCCGGTTTGAGCCGGATGAAATACTACAGGTTCGTACCATACAATCTGGCGGCGGTAATCGCCTGGGCCATAGCCTATGCAAGCATCGGTTACTTCTTTGGACAGTACTGGACCCGGTTGCTCGAGGTCGCCCAGTCCTTCGGGTTCGGCGTCGTGGTCCTGGTCGTTCTGGCCATCGGCGCTTACGTCTACTATCGTCGCCGCCGTCGCCGTAAGTAGTAAAGCCCAACCTGGTACGCTCGCCGCTGTTTCCGCTGGTAAACTTCTGCAGCAAGACGACAGCAGGGTATTGGAGTAGACCCTATGCCCGACCTCCCCATCGATAACCGGCGAACGAAAGACCTGGAGCGCCGCAACCACGAGCTCTCGGTGCTCAACGAGATAGCGCGCGAGCTCAACCGCTCGGTGAACCTCGGCGAAACGCTGGAGTTCACCCTGGAGCAAGTCGCGGAGCTGCTAGGATTGAGGACCGGTTGGATCTGGCTGCAGAACGAAGCCACGGGCCAGTTCTACCTCGCAGCCTCCAGGAAACTTCCTCCCGTCCTGGCAGATAATCCGGCCCTCATGGATGGCGCCGGGTACTGCTACTGCCTCGACACCTACAAAAAAGGAGACCTCGAAGGCGCGGCGAACGTCAACGTCGTCACCTGCAGCCGCCTCAAGGGACTGGTGGATGGAACCGACGGTCTCCGCCACCACGCCAGCATCCCGCTCTACGCCGGGGAGAAGAGGCTCGGCGTCATGAACGTAGCGAGCCACGACTGGAAGAGCCTCTCTCCCGCAGACCTGCAACTGATCTACACCATCGGCGACCTCCTGAGCATCGCCGTCGAGCGCGCCCGGCTCTCTGACAGCAGCGCCCGGCTCGGGGCGGTCGAGGAACGCAACCGGCTGGCGCGGGAGATTCACGACTCCCTCGCCCAGGGCCTGACCGCCACCATTCTGCAACTGGAGTCGGCCGACGCCCTGCTCGACACCGATTGCCAACCTGAGACCCTCCGCGAGCCGCTCCGCCGCGCCCTCTCGCTTACCCGGTCCAACCTGGAAGAGACCCGCCGCTCAGTGTTGGACCTCCGGGCTGCCCCGCTCGAAGGCCGGCCGCTCGCGGAAGCCCTCCGAACGCTCGTGAAAGGCTGGGGGTCGGAGCACGGCATCAACGCCCGTTTCAAAGCGGTCAACGCGAACCGTCCACTACCCTCCCGCACCGAAGTGGCACTCTACCGCATATGCCAGGAAGCGCTATCCAACGTCGCCCGCCACGCGGAGGCGGGGCACGTAACCGTCCGTCTCGTCGCCACCCCGGAGCGGATCCGGCTCGTGGTCGAGGACGATGGCCGGGGCTTCGACGCCCCGAATGTGGCCGGAGACCGTTACGGGCTCACCGGCATGAACGAGCGGACCAGGATGCTCGGTGGCCGGATGGAGGTCGGGAGCGAGGCTGGCAAGGGGACCCGCGTCGAAGTGACCGTACCGCTGGAGAAGCTCTAGGATGGAAGAGAAAGTCCGGATACTAGTCGCCGACGACCACCCGATGCTGCGCGAGGGTCTCGTCGCAGTGCTCGCCACCCGGCCGGACTTCGAGGTCGTGGGCGAGGCGGCGGATGGCAACGAGACGGTGCGCCTCGCAGAACGAGTAAAGCCCGACGTGATCCTGCTGGATCTGGAGATGCCCGGAATGGATGGCGTGGCCGTTTTGAACAGGCTACGCAACACGGATTCCAAAGCCCGAACGGTCGTCTTTACCGCCTACGACACTGACGAACGCATCCTGGGCGCCCTGCGCGCCGGGGCCCGCGGCTACGTGCTAAAGGGCGCCTCCCGACAGGAGATCTTTGAAGCCATCCGTACTGTTCACTCCGGTGGCTCTCTACTCCAGCCCATGGTCACGAACCGACTTTTGAACTACGTAAGAGAGCCTGACGTAGAGCCGCTCACCCCTAGAGAGCGTGAGGTGTTGGGGCTGCTCGCAGCGGGACACTCCAACCAGGAGATCGCCCGCCAGCTCTTTATCACCGAGCGCACCGTCAAGTACCATGTCAGCTCCATACTCGGCAAGCTCGGCGCGGCGAACCGTACCGAAGCCGTAACCGTAGCCGCCCAACGCGGGCTCGTACATCTAACTGATTAAAGTCCGAAGCCTGTACTTTCGTACAGGGCAAAAACTATCCTCCGGCGCGATGTAAAGAAGCCTCTCCGGTTCCACACTTGGAGTACGTAAAAGCGATCAGCGAAGGAGACCGTATGAAGAGGTGGATGACCATTGGGTTACAGATTTCCCTGGGTCTAGCGTTTCTAGCTTCGGCGGTCTCAAAGCTAGCCGGCGCTGCAGACGCCATGCGCGAACAGCTCGAGATAGCGCCGTGGTTCCGGACTCTGACGGCACTGGTAGAGATCGTGGGCGCGGTGGGGATGCTGACCGGCCTCTGGTTCCCGAGGCTGGCCGCACCGGCGGGCCTGTGGATAGCCGCCCTGATGGCGGGAGCCCTCGTCGCCCACCTGCGGGTGGGTGATCCTTTTACGAACATGATCCCCGCGGCAGTGTACCTGATGCTTGCGCTGGCAGTGACAGCGCTTCGCGCGGACGCCTATGGGTCTAAGGAACATGCCGGCGCAGGTTTGAGTTGAGAAACATAGAAACACTGCGACCGAAAGGAATAACGAGATGAACGAAGAGCTACTGGGACAGATCGAGCGCGAAGTACTTGGCTGGGCCGGGGTCTGGAAGAAGAGGGACGAGAACGGCCCGGGAGGGATCGGCGTCACCGGGTACAGGTTCGGCCGCAGGCAGATCGGGCACGTCCACGACGACGGTCACGCAGACTTCCGGTTCCCAAAAGAGATCCGGGACGGGTTGATCCGGTCCGGACGGGCGATCCCTCACCCCGCGTTTCCTGACAGCCGGACGACGGCGAGCTACCAGATACGAAGCGCGGAAGACTTGCCCGGAGCCTTGGGGCTCTTCCGCTTGGGCTACGAACGCGCGGAAGCCGCCGAGCGGCGCAAGGCGTCGGGACAAAGCCTAGAAACGGAGCGTAGATGACGCAAATCCGAAAAGAGGTAGGAATGAGTGTCTTTTCCCGGAATGAGATCGAGTACCTCGGGAGCGGTCTCCTCGGCCGCCTCGCAACCGTAGGACGTGACGGAACCCCGCACGTCGCACCGGTAGGGATATTCTCACACAACGCGGCACTCGACACCATCGACGTCGGTGGACGCGACCTGACGAATACGAAGAAGTTTCGAGACGTCCGGAACTTCGGACGCGCCGCCCTCGTCGTGGACGATCTTGCCTCCACGAACCCGTGGCAGCCACGCGGGATCGAGATCCGCGGACGGGCGGAAGTCGTCGAGGAACCGAAACCGCTCATCCGTGTCCACCCGGAGCGCATTATCGCCTGGGGCCTCGACACCGGCGGATTCCAGCGAAATAGCCGATCTATCGGGGAGAGCGAGTAAAACGAGGCAAAAGGAGGTTCGGGAGTGCAAGGTCTGAACGAACTTCAGGTATGGCGCCAGCGCCGCGAAGAGTTGTTGCGCGAAGCGGAGATGAACCGGCTGGCGAGGACAACTCGGCCAGACCGGAAGAAGAGATCCCGACAGAATCCGGCTCTGGGCTGGAGGTTGCAACGGTACGGCGGACGGAACTCCAAGCTCTTCCGCGCTTTGAGACAGGCTATGTAGGAACTACAGGAGTATCTCCATGACAGAATCGACGACACAAACCGCCCTTATCACCGGCGCCTCTCGCGGCCTCGGCCAGGCACTGGCCCGCAGGCTCCCCCGCAATGGTTGGCACCTGATCGTAGACGCCCGCGGCGCGGAAGCTCTTGAAACCGTCCGCACCGAACTAGCAGAGCTGACACAGATAACCGCTATCCCGGGCGACGTAACCGACCCGGCCCACCGCCGGACTCTTGCTAACGTCGCAAGAGATGCAGGTGGCCTGGATGCGCTGGTCAACAATGCCAGCATCCTCGGGCCAAGCCCGCAGCCGGAGCTTCTGGACTACCCACTCGACGCGCTGGAAGAGGTCTACCGGACCAACGTCGTGGCGCCGCTCGCGCTGGTGCAGGAAGTTCGGGACGTGCTGAAGCCGGGGGCACGCATCGTCAATATCACGAGCGACGCGGCCGTGGAGCCCTACGAAGGTTGGGGCGGATACGGCCCGAGCAAGGCCGCACTGGAGCACCTCTCCGCGATCCTGGCCGCCGAGAATCCGTCGCTGCGGGTCTACTGGGCCGATCCCGGCGACATGCGAACGCAGATGCATCAGGAGGCGTTCCCCGACGAAGACATAAGCGACCGGCCTCTGCCGGAAGAGAGCGTGCCCGGCCTGATCGAGCTTCTAAAAGGAGACCGTCCCAGCGGCCGCTACAAGCTCCGCGACCTGTCCAGAGATGGCGAGCCTCCCGCAATCCAGGAGCTGCGGGTCGCGCTCACCGTAGAGGGTTTCGACCGGAGCGCGCGATTCTACCGGGACGGCTTCGGGCTGCCCGTGGTGGACGAATGGTCTTCGGAGGAGGGCCGGGGACTGGTCGTCTTCGCCGGAAAGGCGACGCTGGAGCTAGTAGACGAAGCCCAGGCGGAACACATAGATCGGATCGAGGTCGGAAAGAGGGTCTCCGGTCCGGTGCGCCTCGCCTTCAACTCCCCAGACGTACAGGCTTCGGCCGACGCCCTGCAAGAAACAGGAGTCGACACCGAAGGCGACGCCATACTGACACCCTGGGGCCACCTCAACCG
>JALYGE010000179.1 GCA_030777225.1 Actinomycetota bacterium | reverse complement strand
CAAGAGGCGCTCACTGAGGCGCTTGCGCCCTATTGGCGGGACCTTACTCGATTACGCCGCCTCGTCGGTTTCTCCTGGTGGGTGGAAGCCGTTGAGTCATTGGGACATCAATGCCCTTGATCGGTATAAGAGGCTTCCGTCCGCTGGGTAGCTTACTCATCTTTGGACGCAGCATCATCGCCGATTTCTTTTTCCTGATCCGGGATCTGCTGTTCGCGCAGGTCGCGCCAGATGCTGTGTCCTACCCGGATGAAGAGGTAGGATGCGACCAGGGCGGCGATGATCGAGAGCGCCGTGCGGGCTCCCGAGAGAGGCGAGGAAGATAGTAGCCCGACGAGCAACAGCAAAGCGCCGACCGCTATGAGTACAGCGGATACTACTACTAACGGCCCGCGCCGGAATATGAAGTCGAGGCATCCCTGACGCATCCTACCGGCCCCGGTAACGCCCGTGTGACGAAGAGGCGGAGCCCTTTTTTCGGTCATGACGGTGCAAACAGCCGCTACTATAAATTGTCCTGGCTCCTCTCGCGTTACGGACGCTCGGATTCTAATCTTATTCCATACGTCGGCCAGCGTAAACTACTGCTGTTGACGGCAGAAGGCCCCGGTGTGTTGTGCAAGTCGTTAGAGGGGATTCCAACGAGATGTCCGGGGCCAAGACAATTATTGCCCGGAACATGTGAAGATTGCATATAGTTGTTGTAACGACTCTGTAAAGATCGGAAAAAGGTTCGCCAACCCTGGGCCGCGCGGGGTATTTGTACTGATTGTTGGGTTAAGATTAGCTTCCAATGGAGTTGGCGCAGGTCGCTATCGTAATCGTCGCGGGTGTCGTTCTGGCCGGGAGCTTCTGGCTGCTGGCGAGGCGTTTCGGACGGGTCCGGCACCGGCTGACCAGGCCGGAGCTGAGGAACCGGGCTTTGAGAGAGTCGGAGCGGTTGGTGGAGCTGGTAGAAGAACGGGAAGCCAGCAGGCCATCCGACGACCCCGTGATCCGGGACCACGACCTCGCCCACCGGCGCGTTACGTTCCACGACGAAGAGACGCAGAAGATCTACCGCAGTAATTACCTGCCGGAGGTCGCCGAGCTCAGGGAGCATTTCGCAGAACGCGGTATCCGCAGCGCCACCCTGGACGATTTCTATGAGTCCGCCGAAAACGACGCCGACCTGCGAACCATCGCGACCGCTCTGGAGGAGATGGCCGCGAGATTGAAAGCCTAGAAGCCCGTTATGGGACCGGGGACGCTGTTGCTGTGTGCTAGACTCGCCCCGTGAACCCAGCCGTTACAGCGCGGGCGGATGTGGTCGGGAGCCTGCTGCGGCCACCGGAGTTGTTAGAGGCGGCCGGGAAGCGCGCGGCAGGGGATATTTCGACCGTCGAGTTTAAGCAGATCGAGGATCGGGCGGTGGACTGGGCGCTCGGATTGCAGGAGCGGGCGGGGCTGGAAGTCGTTACCGACGGCGAGATGCGCCGGGAGTCGTTCCAGAGTCAAATGATCGAGTCCGTCGAGGGCTTCGGGGAGCACACCATAGACGCCTACCTGTGGGGCGACTGGCATGGTGACGAGGCGGTGGGCGACAAAGAACTGGAGCGTCCGGCGACGCTCGGCGTGGTCGGCAAGCTGCGCCGAAAACGGCACCTCTCGGTCGAGGAGTTCGTCTACGCCCGCGCCCGGACCGACAAAACGGTCAAGGTGACGCTACCGAGCCCGACGCTCTACGCCAACTTCTGGTCGCCGGAGCTATCTAAAGAGGCGTACCCGACGATGGACGAGTTCGTGGAGGACGTGGCGGGGATCCTGCGCGAGGAGGTCGAGGAGCTCGTCCGACTCGGCGCGGAGTACATCCAGCTCGACGCGCCACACTATCCGCTGCTGCTTGAAAAGGAGACCCGCGAGTTCTACGAGGCGCGCGGGTGGGACCTGGACAGGTGGCTCAGCCGCGGTGTGGAGCTGGACAACTACGTGATCGGGGCCCATCCGGACGTCACGTTCGCGTTTCATCTGTGTCGGGGCAACCAGGGGAGCCGCTGGCTCGTCTCCGGTTCCTACGAGCCGCTGGCCCGCAGGATTTTCGGTGGAGTAGCCGCCGACCGCCTGATGTTGGAGTACGACGACGAACGTTCCGGGAGCTTCGAGCCGCTGGAACACGTGCCGGAAGAGAAAGTGGCGGTCCTCGGACTAGTTACGACCAAGACTTCCCGGCGCGAGACGGTAGACGAGCTAGCGGCTCGTATAAAGGAAGCCTCCCGGTATGTGCCGTTGGAGCGGTTGGCGATCAGCCCGCAGTGCGGCTTTGCTACGTCAGTGATCGGGAATGCCATAAGCGTCGAGGACGAAGAGTATAAGCTGCGGACCATCGCCGAGACTGCGGAAAGGGTCTGGGGCTAGACGACCAACATCTAACGGCGCTCTTTTCCAGGGTCCGGCCGCTGTGGTAGCCTCCTGCTGGTGAAATTATCTGTCGAGGACAAGAGAAGACGTTACCGGATACTTTTCGCGGCTCTTGCGGGCTTATGTATAACCGCTTCCGTGTTCGCGCTCTACCTGCTAACGCTGGCGCCGACCGTTCTGTACTACGATCGGCCTCTTCTGCTGGACTCTGTTATGCTACAGGCGCAGGCCATCACGCTCGGTATTACGGGGCCGACCGGGGAGCCATCCTGGGTTATACTCTCACACCTTTTCACGTACCTGCCGTTTGGGGACCCGGCTTACAGGCTCAACCTTTCCTCGGCCGTTTATGCGGCTCTGGCGGTGCTCCAGGTCTTCTTTGCCGGTCTGCTGCTGAGCCGACGGATTGTCGCCGGGGCAGCCGCCGCGATAGCTTTCGGCGTGGGGAGCATTTTCTGGAGCCAGGCGGTCATTACCGAGATCTACACGTTGAACGCGTTCCTGATCATGCTCCCCATCGTCTCCCTGCTGGTGTGGCGGGAGCTCCGCCAGGATCGCTACCTGTTTCTGGCGGCGTTTCTTATGGGGTTTGCGCTCACCAACCACCTGACAAGCGGGCTGGTAATACCGGCGGGGTTCCTCTTCGTGGTCCTGACGGACTGGCGCAAGCTCACCGACGCGAAGCTCGTCCTCGGGGGCGCCGGTCTTTTCCTGCTAGGTATCACGCCTTACCTGTACCTGCCCGTCCGCGCCTCGATGGACCCACCGATGAACGAGCCGGACCCCTCGACCTGGTCGAACTTCTGGTATTTCGTAAGCGGCGGAGGCCATCACAAGAACTCGTTCGCCTTCGGACCTGCGGAGATCCCGGAACGCCTGGAGCTCTACTGGGACTATCTGGTAGGGGATTTCCATCCGGGACTACTGGCGATTGCGGTAATCGGGGCTGTTTTCCTGCTCGTGCGGGATCGGGTCGCGGCGGCGATGATCTTGCCCGCCTATCTCATGTGGGTGCTCCACGCCATAGAGTACCGGATCTTCGACGTTCAGATCTACTTTATCCCCAGCTTCCTGATGCTGGCTCTCATGATGGCCGTCGGTTTAGGCGTCCTGCTGCGGGCGGTGGAGCAGTTCGCAGATCGGCTCCCGGCACTCGGGCGCGTAGCAGCGGCCGCCGGCGTTTCCGCGCTGCTGGTTCTGATACCACTCTATGGAGTTTGGGAAATGTATGCGCAGAACGACATGAGCGACGCTTACCGGGGGCGCGAGATCATCGACACTGTGGCCGCCGAAGCCCTGCCGAAAACTCCACCATCCTCCATCACCGTAGCTGTCTGTGGTACATGGTGCTCGTCGAGGAGCGTCGCCAGGACCTCAGGATAATAGACCCCTGGCGTCCCGACTGGGATCGTCAGACCGGCATCGTCTGGCCCGAAGACCTGGACGCGGCCGCCACGGAGCGCCGCTACGGAGTTAGCGACGACACCGGGGTGAACGCCGCCCGCGAAGCCGCCAAAGGCGGTCCCGTCTACATCCTCGACCAGGAAGGCAACGGCTTCCACAACTTCTACGACGCCGGGTTCAGGACGCTACACGTGGAGGGTATCCTGTATCGGCTCATTCCTCCGGGAGAGAGTGTCCCGGAAGGTAGTGAAGGATCGGTCGTCAACCTCGCGGAAGAGTGACGAGCTTGCCGTAGGTCTTCCGGCCGCCCAGACGTTCCAGGGCGTCGGGTAGCTCTTCGAAGGGGACCGACTCGTGGATCAGAGATTTTATCTCACCAGCTTCGTAGAGCCTGACGAGCTCTTCGTGGGTCTCCCGGATGAGATGCGGCATCTTCTTGCCGTAGAGGCCCCAGTGTAGACCCACGACCGAGTAGTTCTTGACGAGCAGGTGGTTTGCCGGGGCTTCCGGGATGCGCCCTCCGGCGAACCCGATCACCACGATGCGTCCCTCGAAGGCCACGCAACGGCGTGAGCCGTCGAACACGTCGCCTCCGACGGGGTCGAAGATCACGTCAGCCCCTCGACCGTCGGTCGCCTCTTTTACCACCTCCACGAAGTTCTCCCGTCGGTAGTCTATGGCTATCTCCGCCCCTAGCTTTTGGCAGACCTCGACCTTTTCTTCGCTACCCGCCGTGGAGATCACGCGCGCCCCGGCGGCCCGGGCGAACTGTATCGCTGCCGAGCCGACGCCGCCGGCCCCGGCGTGGACCAGCACCGTTTCCCCCTCCGCGAGCCTCGCCCGCCGGTGGAGGGCGAAAAAGGCCGTCTGGTACACGATGTGCAGGGCCGCGGCCTCCTCGAAGCCCATAGAGTCCGGTATCGGGTAGACCGCCGACTCCGGTACGGAGACCCGTTCGGCGAAGCCACCGCGGGGCAGCGGGGGAGTGGCGAGGAAGCGCGCCCCCTCTTCGAGCGTCGTCTCCTCCCCGGTGGCGAAAACCGTCCCCGCCACCTCGGCCCCTGGCGTAAAAGGAAGCTCCGGCCGCTCCTGGTACTCTCCTTTGCAGAGCAGGATGTCGAAGAAGTTTAGGGCGGCGGCCTCGACCTCTACGACGACCTCGCCGGGTTGTGGGGATGGATCTTCTATCTCCTCCAGAAACAAGGCTTCTTTAGGGGAGCCAAGTTCTTTCACCCGCCAGGCACGCAATCTTCCTCACTTTCCTCTCTTTGCGGGGAGCTTACCATCCCGATGAATATTAGTGTTTCCGGGACGATTTTCTGATGACCTCGCTGGCGGCATGGGTTACTATAGGGGCTCCCGTAATCGGGGCTCAGGAGGGTGACCTTATGCAGCGTTTGGGGCTTTTTAGCGCCGCGCAAAACAACATGAGCATCGTGGATCTTTCCTGCGCGGACAGCGGCCGGACGGATGTTGCGCCTGCTTGCGACCGGAACCGGGCCGCGCTTTGAGGAGCCGGACGCGCCCGCCGGGCTCCGGGTCCCACGGTGACCCCGCTGACCGGGACGGCCAGAACAGCGTGGACCTCATCCTGTGGGAGTGGCGCGAGAGGCCACAAGAGAAGCGAGAGCCCGAGCCGGAGACCACCGAGATCCCCAAAAAGAGCCGCTGGGCGGGTGTCTGGAGGATCGTCGGCGGTTTGTTTCGTCGGGTGGGCAGGAGCGAAATGCCCACGGGACGGCCCGGCGGCACGACGCTCTCTTATCTGCCGGGTCTGGACGGGATGCGGGCGCTCGCCGTTATCGCGGTGCTGCTCTACCACGCGGGGCTGACCTGGGTCCCGGGCGGGTTCCTCGGGGTCGAGGTGTTCTTCGTGATCAGCGGGTACCTGATCACGGCCCTCCTCCTGGCGGAGTGGCGGCAGAAAGGAAGTATAGAGCTCAAAGCCTTCTGGCTCCGGCGGGCGCGCAGGCTCTTACCCGCGCTGTACTTGCTCCTGGTAGGGACGCTCGCGTTCGCCGTCATATTCTTGCCCGCCGAGGTAGCCCGGCTGCGGGATGATGTGGTGGCGGCGCTGGGTTACTTTACGAACTGGCTCCTGATCTTCAATCAGGAGTCGTACTTCGAGGCGGCCGGCCGACCTTCCTTGCTCCGGCACCTGTGGTCGCTTGCCGTCGAGGAGCAGTTCTACATCGTGTGGCCGTTACTCATGACGGCGGCCCTGATGTTCCTGCCCCGCCGCTACTGGATGCCCGCCGTGCTCGGCGGCGCGGTTACCTCCGCGGTGCTGATGGCTGTTCTCTACCAGCCCGGCGTGGACCCGTCCCGCATCTACTACGGCACCGACACCCGGGCCGCGGGCCTCCTGTTCGGGGCTGCGCTGGCGTTCGTGTGGGCGCCGGAGCTGATCCGGGTCGGCAACCGCTACGACCCCGGCGCACGCCACCGGCCCCTGCAGCGCGCCCGCCGGCACGTCCGGCACCGGCTGGGCTGGACCGTGCCGCGCCTGCTCGACCTGGTCGGACTGGCGGCGCTCGGGATGCTCATCTGGTTCTGCCTCAGCCTCGACGAGTTCCGGCCGTTTCTCTATCAGGGTGGCTTCGCGCTGGTCGCCATCGTCACCGCGTTGCTCATCCTGATAGTCGTCCACCCGCGAGCCCAGGTGGGGGCGGGCGTGCTCGGGTGGGGACCGATGCGCTGGGTGGGTCTTCGCTCCTACAGCATCTACCTCTGGCACTGGCCGGTTTTTATGGTCACCCGTCCCCAGCTAGACCTCCCAATAGAAGGGGTTCCGCTGTTCGTCTTGAGGATGGTAGCGACTTTCGTCCTCGCGGACCTCTCATACCGCTTTGTCGAGACCCCGATCCGGCGCGGCGCCCTGGAACGCTCCTGGCGGTCTCTTCGCGAGGCCGAGGGGGCCCGTCGCCTCCGACTCGGTCTCCAGTGGGCCGGGGGGACGGCCGGCACGCTTGCGCTCTGCGTAGTGCTCGGGCTGGCCGTCGTCCAGGCCGAGGCGCCGGAACAACCCCAGTTCGCCGCCGCAAAGCAGAAAATACACTCCTCAACGCCCGACACGGCCGCTGCAGCCGTCCGCCCGGAGAATGCCCCGGCCAAACAGGCGCCCCAGGAAGGAGCCGCCCAGGAAGCCGCGCCGGCCGAACCCGCGCCGGCCGACGAACCTCCCGACAACGCGTCGCCCGGTGTGCCGGCTGAGGGAGTTGTTGGGCCGGTCAGCGCCGTCGGCGATTCGGTGATGATCGGGGCCGTCCCCAACCTGGAGAACAGAATAGAGACCCTCTCGACCATAAACGCGGAGATCGGCTTTCAGGCGGCGGACGTCATCGCCGTTCTGGAGCAGCGACAGGCCGCGGGCCAGCTCGGAGAGGTCGTAGTCATCCACGTCGGCAACAACGGTCCTCTGAGGGCCTGGGAGTTCGATGAGATGATGAGGATCATCGGCGAGCAGCGCCGGGCCGTGTTCGTGAACGCCAAAGTGCCCCGCAACTGGGAGCTGCGTAACAACACGGTTATAGCCCAGGGCGTCGAGCGTTACCCGAACGCCGCGCTCGTAGACTGGTACGGCGCGAGCGCCAACCGCCCCGAACTCTTCTGGGACGACGGCATGCACCTCCGGCCCGAAGGCGGCGCCCGGTTGTACGCCGAACTCATCGCGGCGAAGATCTACGGTTCTTAGAACGAATTAGAGCTCTCCTCACAGCACCTCCGCGGGCTCTGGCGGGGGCTATTCAGGGGTGTTAAGCTGACAAAAGATCAGCCTTTACAGGCCGGGTGGGTAGAGATTCTGCCGGAGATACGCCAGGAGGATACGGATGTTACGAGTAAGAGATGCCATGACGCGGGAGGTCATCACGCTGGAGCCCGAGGCGAGCGCCGCCAGGGCCTGGGGAATATGCCGGGAGAAGGGGATACGTCACCTGCCGATCGTGGAGGAGGGGCGGTTGCTGGGTCTGGTCTCCGACCGGGACCTGCGGGACGTGAGCCCGCCGCGGGCCGGCAGGGATCAGGAAAACACCCTGGGATGGGTCCGGGTGCGGGACATCATGAGCACGGACGTGGTCACCATCCACCCGCTGGACACCATAGACCACGCGGCGCGCGAGATCCACGACCGCAAGATCGGCTGTCTACCCGTGGTGGCCGACGGTGAGCTGGTCGGTATCGTCACCTCCCAGGACATGATGCGGACCCTGGCTTTCCTCATCGGAGCCCAGGACCGGGGTAGCTGGGTCGAGGTCGAAGTCCAGAACGAGCCGGGGATGCTCGCCAACATCACCGACATCATCCGGGACCGGCACGTAAACATATCCAGCGTCTTCGTAGCCCCGGCCGAGAGGGCCAGCTACCGGGTGATCGCGATACGCCTGGAGACCACCAACCCTTCAGGCACCGTTCGCGCCATCGAAGAGGCCGGCTACCGGGCGTGGGCCACCGAGTCCTCCGCACCGGTCCAGGCCGGACCCAGAGAGACCTAGAAGATATAGGACCTAAAACTCGGCAAAGAGTCCGCTGACGCCGGGCTTGAGCTTCCCGTTCTCGTCCAGGTAGTCGCTCCAGGTGCGCTTCGGGGAGTAGCCGAGCATCTTCCGGGCCTTCTGGGTGGAGATGCCGGAGGTGTCTTCGCGGGGTAGCGGGTGCTTTATCTCGACCTTGTCGCCGTAGTATTCGTGGACGAGCTCCTCGAAGTTGCGGTTGCCGACGTTGTCGGGGGAGGCGATGTAGAAGACCTCGTGACCCGGCAGGTCACACGCGACGGCGAGCGTTATAGCGTCGGCCAGGTCGTAGATGTCAATGTAGCTCCAGAAGTTGGGCGAGAGCTCCGAGGCGTCGCGCACCTGCGGCCCCAGGTTTCGCTCGTAGTTGCCCTCGTGCTGTACCCAACTCGGACGGATCGAGACGCACCGGATGTCCGAACGCCGTACGGCGGCGTCCATGAGTTGCTCCCCGAAGTGCTTGGCCGTCGCGTAGGGATCTTGGGGTCGGATGGGGTGCTCCTCGTCCACCGGCACGTAGTCCGGCAGGAAGTCCCGCTCCGGGAAGAAGAAGCCGGGGACCGTCTCACTGGAGATGTTTACGAAGCGCGAGACGCCGAATCGGATCGAAGCCTCGATCATGTTGAACACCGCCATCAGGTTGTTGTGGAATACCACGTGCGGCGGGTTGCGGGTCGGCTCCGGCAGGGCCGCCGCGTGCACCACGGCGTCCATCCCCCGGACCACGGCGAAGGCGTCACCCGCGTCGGTGAGGTCCGCCTGCATGTACTCCGGGTCACCCGGCTCCGGACGCTCGAAGACCGGCGGCAGCACATCCACCGCCCGCACCTCGTGGCCCGCCTCCATAAGCGCCGCCACCGCTGCTTTCCCTACCTTGCCCGCAGACCCCGTTACGACCACCTTCATAAAGCTCCTCCTTCTCGTTTGCTCCGAAGATGTTAGCAGACGGCATCTGCCGATCAGGGTGTGGTTTCGCCGGTCACCGACAGGGGTAAAAGTCCCCCATGCGCGTGGTAGTGGTAGGAGCGACGGGGAACATCGGGACGAGTGTCCTGCGCTCGCTCGTGGGCGAGGAGAAGGTGGAGTCGATCCTCGGGTTGGCGCGCCGGACGCCGAACCTCGTAATGCCGAAGGTCGAGTGGGCCTCGGCGGACGTAACGACCGATGACCTCGTGCCCCACTTCGACGGGGCGGACGCGGTGGTTCTGCTCGCTTGGCTCATACAACCTTCCCGGGACCTGAACAAGCTCTGGATGACCAACGTGGAGGGTAGCCTGCGGGCGGCGCGGGCCGTGAGAGAGGCAGGGGTGCCCGCGCTGCTCTACGCTTCGTCGGTCGGCGCGTACTCGCCGGGGCCGAAGGATAGGGCGGCCGACGAGAGCTGGCCGACGGGCGGAGTCCCGACCGCATACTACGGGCGGCACAAGGCCGAGGTCGAGCGCCGGCTGGACCGGTTCGAGAGAGAGACGCCGGACGTGCGGGTGGTCAGGATGCGCCAGGCGCTGGTCTTCAAGAAGGAGGCGGCGACGGGTGTAAGACGGCTATTCGCCGGGCCTCTCTTGCCGGGTATTCTGATGCGCCCCGAGCTTATAAACTTCGTCCCGGAGATAGAAGGGCTGCGTTCGCAGGTGGTCCACTCGTACGATGTGGGGGAAGCTTACCGGCTGGCCCTTCTGCGGGAGGTGCGCGGCGCGTTCAACCTGGCCGCAGAGCCGGTGCTGGACGCGCGGGAGGTCGGACGCATTCTCGGTGCCCGGCCGGTACCGCTGCCGGGGCGGCTCGCCCGTGCGGGGGCGGATTTGTCCTGGAGGTTACAGCTACAGCCCGTGTCGGCGGGATGGCTGGATATGGCGCGGAGCGTCCCGATCATGGACACCACCCGCGCCCGCGAGGAGCTCGGCTGGGAGCCGCAGTGCAGCGCCGGGGACGCCCTGCTGGACCTCCTGGAGGGTCTGAGGACCGGGGCCGGACTCGACACGCCGCCGCTCTCGCCCAAGACCAGCGGGCCGCTTCGTATACGCGAGATCCTGACCGGGATAGGGAGGAGGGAGCCGTGAAAGCCGTCGTGTGGCACGGCAAGGAAGACGTCCGGGTAGACAACGTGCCGGACCCGATAATCCAGGAGCCGACAGACGCCGTCATCCGGGTTACCTCGACCGCCATCTGCGGCTCGGACCTCCACCTCTACAGCAAGCTCGGCCCTATAATGCGCGAGGGCGACATTATCGGGCACGAGCCGATGGGGGTCGTCGAGGAGGTAGGCTCGAAGGTCACGCACATCCAGCCCGGCGACCGGGTGGTCGTGCCATTCAACATCTCCTGCGGACATTGCTTTTTCTGTGAGCAGCAACTCTACTCCCAGTGCGAGACCACCCAGGATAAGAGCAAGCTCGCCCGGGCTGCGAGCTTGCTAGGCCGGGGTAAGGGGGCGAGCCTCTTCGGATACACGCACGTCTACGGCGCGGTGCCGGGCGGACAGGCGGAGTACCTGCGGGTCCCGCAGGCCCATTTCGGGCCGGTCAAGGTTCCCGAAGGGCCGCCGGACGAGCGGTTCCTCTACCTCTCGGACGTTCTACCGACGGCGTGGCAGGCCGTCGCCTACGCCGACCCGCCAGAGGGCGGGACTCTGGGCGTGTGGGGCCTCGGTCCCATCGGGCAGATGTGCTGCCGCATCGCGCGCCACAAGGGTGTGGAACGCGTCATAGCCATCGACACCGTGCCGGAGCGCCTCTCGCTCGCGGCGAAGTACGGTGCGGAGACGATAGATTTCGCCGCGGTGGATAGCGTCCGTGACCTGGTGCTGGAGATGACGGGGGGACGGGGAGTGGACGCCGGAATAGACGCGGTGGGGATGGAGGCCGCCGGGTCGAGGATCGACTCCGTGCTCCAGGCTACAAAGGTGCAGCTCGACAAGGCCCACGCGCTCCGGGAGTGTATGTCTTCCATCCGGCGCGGCGGGACGCTCTCCCTCTCTGGAATCTACACCGGTCCGATACAGATGTTCGAGCTGGGCGACCTCTTCGACATGCAGATCCAGGTCCGTATGGGACAGGCCAACGTGCGTCGCTGGACGGGGGAGATCCTGGAGCTACTCGGCGACGACGACCCGCTGGGCACCGAAGACCTCAAGACCCACGAGATGCCGTTGGATAACGCGCCTGCAGGCTACGAGATGTTCCAGAAAAAGCAGGACGGCGCGATCAAGGTGGTCCTCAAACCGTAAGCTCCCCGCAGGCGATCAGGGTCGCCGTAAGATATTATTTAAGGTCCCTGAAATCTGCGCCGGCTTCGTAGGGAGTTCGGCACAATCCGAAGGGCGTTTAGAGGATGGAAAGAGAGCGAGAGGGACGCAGGAGCAGCGCGCGCCGGGACCGGCGCTCGGACCCGCGCCTGCGCGGCCTCTCCTACGCAGAGCGCCGCCGGGTGTACCGGCGCCGGCGCATCGGGGCTCTGCTAGTCATCGCGGCGCTTCTGTTGCTGATCGCGGCGCTGGTGTGGCTCATCCCGCTCTTCGGGGGCACGGAGACCGGGAAGGCCACGGTCGAGAACGCTTCCCGCAACCTGGAACTGAACCATAACGCCAATAGAGAGGCCGCAGGGTCAAACTCCGGGTCCCCGGCCGGCGAGGCAGCGGAGCAAGATCCGGTAAAGTCCGCCGTCATAAAGCCTACGGAGGCGGCCCGCGGAGAGATCGAGGAGCCTACGGAGGTGGCCCGCGGAGAGATCGAGGAGACCGCTGTCGCGGGGCCTTTGGACGTGCTCGTACTGGGGGTGGACCGGCGGCCGGACGGTAGCTTCATAGAGGGGAGCCGGGCGGATACCGTCATGGTGGCGCGCATCACGCCCCGGACCGGCAACGTAAAAATGCTCTCCATACCGCGGGACCTGTTCGTCGAGGTAGAGCCGGGGGTGGAGGACCGGATCAACGCCGCCTACTCTTACGGCGGCGTGGAGCGGATGGCCTGGGCGGTAGAGCGGACCACCGGCATCTCCGTGGACCGCTACGCCGTCGTGGACTTCGAGGGTTTCAAAGACATCGTGGACGCCGTCGGCGGGTTTAGGGTAGAGATCCAGGGCAAGATGCCGCGAGGCCGGCACCTGGAGGGAACCCAGACTCTCGACGGAGACCAAGCCCTGTTCTACGCCCGCTACCGGGGCACGCCCGGCGGCGACCTGGACCGCATAGCCCGTCAGCAGCAGCTAGTGGGGGCGCTGCGCGAGAAGCTCGTAAGCTGGGGCGCCGTGTCGAAGCTGCCCGGGGTTATGGAGGCGATCCACGGCAACCTGGAGACCGACCTGGGCCTGATGGCGAACATCTCCCTGGCGCGGTCGCTCCTGAACGCGGAAGACGATTCAGCCTTCCAGACTTTCCAGCTCGCCGGCTACCCGACCGTCCTCCCCGATGGCCGGCAGGTCCTCGTGCCGGACCCCGCGGAGAATAAGGCGTTGCTAAAGGATTTCCGCTCGTAGGGTGTCTTGGGCTTTGCTTCGCTGCCGAACTTCGCTACAAATCGTAGGGTAGGACGCGAAAAAATTGCCCGTCACGTCCGGCGACGGCGCGGAAGTCGCGCTGAGCGGTGGTGAGGATGTCAAAGCATTCGTACCGCTCGGCCAGCACGACGCACAATGCGTCGGCCAGGTCAAAGGTAGTCAAGTCGGCGTAACGGGAGAGCAACGTGTATGCCCTTGCCAGGTCCTCATTATCGATCCGGTCAACCTGATAGGCAGCCTCGACCTCTTCGATGGCGGACAACTCCGCCTGCCGACCGTAACGATCCAGGATAAGGTGGTCCAGCTCGGTCAGAACCAGCGGGGAGAGAAGGAGCGGGCTGCGGGCGGAGCGCACCGCATCGAGAAAGAGTTCATGGTCATCCTGCTTGTCATCGAGAACCGATAGAAGACCGCCAGTATCGACGATAAGCGTCAACGACCGAGGTTATGGAGTTCTTCCTCCACTCGCTTCGCCAGCGTGGGATCGGCGCCGTGGAAGAGCCCCCCGCGCGGCTTGCGGGTAGGCTTGCGCTTCTTTTCGTTAGATGAGGGCGGAAGCTTCGACTCTGGTTGCTCTCGACGCTCGGGGTATTTTTCCGTTCTCCTGGCCATCTTCGACGCTCCTTCCGATCTTCTACAGTCTACAACCTCTCGTCCTCTGTACAGTCCGCGCTGTTGGCCCGGCACCCGAGCGGGACGCCAGGCTACGCCAGCCCCAGCTCGTCCTGTACGGGCGCGGTGGGCTTTTCGGGGGGCTTGCGCTCCGCGGCGGAGGGCTCGGGCAGTTCGGCGGCCTCGAAGGTGGGGGAGTCTATGATAGTCTGGAGGAAGGCGGCGAGTTCTGGCTCCTTCTCCACGGTGGCTTCGAGCACCCAGAGCAGTTCGAGTAGCTCCATCGTCATTCCGCCGGTCCAGCGTTCGGGACGGATCTCGTCCAGCGGCGAGGAGCTTTTGCCGGCGGGCTCTTTCATCCGGTAGCCGAGCCAGGACCTCACCACCCGCAGACCCGACACCTCGTATTCCCAAACCTCCCGGCTCACCGGCGGAACTCGCCCGCCCCGACGCGCAGCGTCTCCGTAGCTTCGTCGTAGGCGTAGTCTTCCGGGTAACCCTCCGGCGTTTCGGGGATGGGCTTCTCGTAGCGCGCCCGACCCTGGGGGACGCCGCCTCTCGCGCCCTCCGGGGCGAAGCGTTCGCCGTAGGTGTGGAGCTGGATCAGGGCTCGCCCCAAGAGCATGGAAGAGTAGGTCTTCGTCAGGGCTGCGGCGAAGCTCTCCAGGGAGTCGAGAATACTACTCGAAGCCAATACTACTCCTCTCCAGTTCCTTCCGGCTACGCACGAAGCATACCCGAAGGCTTGCCCGTGGACTACGAAGGATCTAGGCCAGGCTCTCTTTCCAGCTTTCCACGCCGGAGGGGTCGAGGCGTTCGATACCCTCTCTTGCGAGGCGGTCGAAACTCTTGTCGGCGGTTACTACGCTCTGTGTCCCGACCCGCAACATCACAGCGGCGTGCAGCAGGTCTCGCGCGCTCAACTCCGGGAAGTGGTCGTCTGCAAGCTCTACGGCCCGTTCTACGTCCTCCGCCCGCACGGCTTCGACGCTTCCGCGCATTACGTCCGCAAAAGCCCGTACGGCTGCTTTGCCCGCAGGCCACATCCTCAAGGACAGGTAACGGTGCAGAAGTTCCTGCAACACTTCGGCGTCGGTGAAGAAATCTTGGGGCCGGGCCGCCGCTATTCGCAAGACCTCTTTCGAGGGTTCCTTCAACGGATGTTCTCTACCGGCGGCATAGATCGGCACGTTGGCGTCAACGAAGATCTTCAACCGGCCCGTGCGCTCCGTCTAGCTGCTCTCTCAGGACCTCTATCTCCGGCAGATCTTCGAGTTCCAACCGTCCAAGTTGCTCGGCCGCCTGCCGTCGCCGCTGTGCCATCTCTTCTTCGTAGGAGCGCTCGATCAGGTCCCGCACCACCCCGGATACCGTGGCCCCCCGTGCGGAAGCCACTTCCTCCAGCTTCCTGCGAACCTCCTCGTCCAACCTGACCTCTACCCGACCCGTCTGCGCCACTTCTAACACCCTCTATTACGGACAAGATTGTACGGGTAAATTGTACCGCAGCGGCTCAACCGGGGCAGGTTCGGTGGCTCCTGACTCCCAAGTACCACCTCCCTATTGCGGAAACCGGGAGCGCCATGGGGTCACGGACGGAATACGCGGCCCCAGGATGTTCTCTCGGATGGTTTATCCGGTAGCGCTCCCGGCGACCACCAGCCTTATGTCTTACTTAAAATTGACTGTCGCGAGGGTACGAAATAGGTAGTCGCGGGCTTCTACCGGCTGCTGTGGAGTATCCTGGGGGCCAGGACGACCCCGTCCTCGTCGGCGTAGACGTAGTGGCCGGGGGTCCATGTCACGCCGCCAAACTCGACGGTTACCTCCCGCTCTCCCGCGCCTTCTTTGTTGCTCTTCAGAGGGTGGGTCGCCAGCGCCAGGATGCCCACGTCTATCCGCGCCAGCTCTTTCGAGTCGCGGACGCAGCCGTTTATGATGTTCCCCGCCAGGCTGTGGGTGGCGGCTATGGAGGCCAGCTTGTCGCCGAGCAGGGCGTACCGATGGGAACCGCCGCCGTCCACGACGAGGACATTTCCTGCGGGCAGGTCTTCCAGGGCCAGCCGGACCAGTACGTTGTCTTCGTGGACCCGGACCCTCGCGATGGGGCCGGAGAAGCTGGTTGCCGCTCCGTAGGAAGTAAACATAGGTTCGCAGACGCTCACACTCTCCGGGAACTCGTCACAGATGTCCGCTGTTTGGAATTCCGCGCTCAACGCACCGACCTCGCCACCGTCTGCCAGAACTCGTCTTTCTCGCCGGGCGCGAACGGGATGTAGAGGGCGACGCGGTCTATGAGGCCTTCGTATCGTTCCTGGAGGGCGGGGCCGACCTCCTCCGGGGCGGCTTCGACGGCGAAGGCTGAGAGCATGTCGTCGGTTATGAGTTGCGGCATCGCGCGCCACTTCTTGTCGCGGGCGAGTTTCGAGAGGTCGTCGGACACGTCCTCCCAGCCGTGGACTTCCATCACGGTGCGGTAGGTCGGGGTGGAGGCATAGAAGGAGATCTGCTGCCGGACCGCTTCTCGCTCCTCGTCCCCGGTTATGACGAAGGCGCTGGTCGCGAGCTCTACGTCGTTGGGGTTCCGGTTCTCTTTCTCCGCTCCTTTCTTTATGGCGGGCTGTATGACCTGCCGGATGTACTCCGGGCTGTGGAAGGGGTGGACGTGGAAACCGTCGCACAGCTCGCCGGCCAACTCCGCGAGGCGGGTGTTGACGCCGGCGATGTAGACCGGTATCTCCGGGTGGTCTATGGGGCCGGGGTTGAAGAAGGGCGTCATGAGCGTGTGCCGGTAGGACTCGCCCTCGAACTTCAGGGAGCCTTCGTTCTGGAACGAGTCCCAGATCGCCCGCAGCGCCAGGATGTACTCCTGCAGCCGGGAGGCGGGTTTGCCCCACGGCATGGAGAAACGACGCACGACGTGGGCCTTCACCTGGGTCCCGAGGCCGAGTATGAAGCGTCCATCCGAAAGGCTCTGGAGGTCCCAGGCGGTCTGGGCGACCTCCATTGGGGAGCGGGAGAAGGCGATGGCGACGGAGGTGCCGAGATCTACTTCTTCCGTTTCGTTGGCGGCTATGGCGAGCGGCAGGAAGGAGTCGTGCTTGGTCTCGCTGGTCCAGAGCCCGGCGAAGCCCAGTTCTTCGGCGGCGCGGGCGGTGGCGGACATCCTCTGGAGGTACTTGCCCTCGACGCCGAGCCCGACGTCGAGCTTCACGGTATGAGGATGAGCTTGCCGGTCGTTTTGCGGCCTTCGAGGTCCTCGTGGGCCTGGGCCGCGTCGGAGAGCTCGTAAGTCCCGCCGATGCGGACGCTCAGGTTGTCCTGACCGATCCAGGAGAAGAGGCTCTCGGCGCGCCACATGAGCTCCTCGCGGGTCGCGGTGTACTGGGCGAGGGAGGGGCGGGTGACGTAGAGGCCGCCTTTCTGGTTGAGGATCTGGAGGTCCACCGGCGGCACGGGGCCGCTGGAGCCGCCGAAGAGCACCAGGTAGCCGCGACGCCGCAGGCAGTCCAGGCTGCCGTCGAAGGTGTCCTTGCCGACCGAGTCGTAGACGACGTGGACGCCCTCGCCCTCCGTTATGCGGTTTACCTCCTCCACGAAGTCCTGCTCGGTGTAGATGATGGTCTCGTCGGCGCCGGCTTCTTTGGCGAGCTTCGCCTTCTCCTCGGTCCCGACGGTGCCGATCACGGTCCCCGCGCCCCGCATCTTCGCCATCTGGCACAGCAGCAGCCCGACGCCGCCCGCGGCGGCGTGGATCAAGACGCTCTGTCCCTCTTCTATGGGGGAGGTGCTGTGCGTGAGGTAGTGGGCCGTCATGCCCTGGAGCATTATGGCCGCTGCTATCCGGGCCTCTACCATCGTGACGTTGAACGGCACGAGGCTCTCTACCGGGGCGTTGATGTATTCGGCGTAAGCACCCGGAACCCCGGCGAACGCGACGTAGTCTCCCGGTGAGAGTTCCTCGACACCATCGCCGACGGCCTCGACCTCGCCCGCGCCTTCGAGCCCCAGCGTGAACGGCGTTTCGCGCGGGTAGAGGCCGGTGCGCTGGTAGACGTCTATGAAGTTCACTCCGGAGGCGGCGAGCTTTACGCGGGCCTCGCCTGGGCCTGGATCCGGGATCTCAACGTCCTCGTAAGCCAGGACCTCCGGTCCGCCGGGCTCGTTCACGCGTATCGCTTTCATGCCTCTGCCCCCCTAGTGTAGTTTCCCAACGGAGACTATTGTACCGGGGATTTATGCGCGGTACGTCGGTGGCTACGAGAGGGGTTGGCTGCGGTAACGAGACCACCGGATAAGCGGCCTCCTGCAGATCAATCCTCTCTGTTACCTCTCCCGCGGTTTCCGCCGTTTCCCAGCGCCTCCTCCAGTTGCTCATCCACCTGGTCCTGAATCTCTTCTTCAAGATCTTGTTGCTGCTCCTGCGGCTGTTCTGGCCGCTCTTCAGGTTGTTGCCGGGGTTGTTGAGGCTGCTCCGGCTGTGCGGGGGCTGGCGCGTTCTGGTTCGAGGTATCGGGTGCGGGGGCCGGGGGCGGACCGGAGCTGATCCCGAGGTTCACGGCGGTCCCGGGCTCCACCTCTGTCCCGGGCTGGTAGCCCTGTTCTATGACCACGCCCACGGCAGCGGTGTTGCTCGGGATCTCCCGGACATTCCCGACGGCCAGGCCGGCCTCGTCGAGCGTTGCTTCCGCGTCCGCGTAGCTCATGTTCAGAACCTCGGGTACGGCCACCGTAGAGGGGGCTGGGGGACCGGTACCGACGACCAGGGTTACTAGAGAGCCTTCTTCGGCCCGCGAGCTGCCGTCGGGCGACTGGTCGAGCACCGTTCCCGCTTCCTCCGCAGAGCTCTCCTGTTGCTCTATCTCAGTCTCGAAGCCCGCGTTCTGTAGCTCCCGCTGCGCCTGTTCCTGGGGATCGCCCGTTACGGAGGGGACTTCCACGCCGCCGTTTTGAGAGAGAGTCCAACTAAGGCCGCCGAGCAGGGCCAGGAGCAAGAAGATCGCCGCCAGCACCCAGGGCGTAGTCCTGCGCCGGCGCTTGCGGGCCGGCGGGGGCGGTGGCGCAGGTATGGACGGCCGGGTCTTGGCCCGCGTGGGCCTGGTGGCTGCGCCTACAGGAGCAACGGCGAGCGGCGGAAGCCCGTCGCGCACACGCCGGAGGTCCTCGGCGAGCTCGGTCGCGCCTTCGTATCGATCGTCGGGGTCTTTGGCAAGTAGCTTCGTGACTATGGCGTCCATGCTCTCCGGTATCTCCGGGTTCACCTCTCGCGGGGGGCGCAGCGGCTCGTTGACGTGCTTCATGGAGACGGCGACCGGGTTGTCCGCAGCGTAGGGCAGCTCGCCGGTGAGCATCTCGTAGAGGACCACGCCCAGGGAGTAGAGGGCGCTCCTGGGGTCTACAGCCTCACCCAGCGCTTGCTCGGGGGACATGTAGCTCGCGGTCCCGAGGACGAGGCTCGTTTGGGAGATAGAGGTGTGGGCCGCGGCGCGGGCAATGCCGAAGTCCGCGACCTTCACGTCGCCCGTAGAGGTCAGGAGGACGTTGTGGGGTTTTATGTCCCGGTGGATCACACCGCGCCCGTGGGCCGCTTCGAGGGCTTCCGTGATCTGCAACGCTACCGAAGCGGCGGATTTTGTATCCAGAATTCCCTCCTGAGAGATGCGCTCCTTCAGCGAGCCCCCGGTCACGTACTCCATAGCTATGTACGACGTGCCGTCCTCGGCCACGCCCCGGTCGTAGACGGAGACGATGTTCGGGTGGGAGAGCGAGGCCGCGCTGCGGGCCTCGCGCTTGAAACGCTCGGCGAACTCCGCGTCTTCTGCATACTGGTCCCGGAGCACCTTGAGCGCCACCTCCCGTCCGAGCACCTCGTCGTGGGCCAGGTACACCCTCGCCATTCCCCCGCCGCCCAGGGTGCGGAGGATGCTGTAGCGGCCGTGTACGACCGTCTCATTCACGGTGTTTTCCTCGGGAGGCTACTTTCACAGAAAAGCTCATGCGTAGCGTAGTTTAGCTTGAAGAGGCGTCCATTCCAATCGCGGGGTTCGTGGCCCGCTCTGCTATATTGAGCTGGTCAGACTACGCAAAGGGAGTAGTGGCTATGGCTACGGTGCGCGAGGCGACGTTCGAGCTTCTCCGGCGCTTCGGGATGACAACGGTCTTCGGGAATCCCGGTTCGACGGAGCTACCGTTCTTGAGGAACTTCCCGGAGGACTTCCGCCACGTGTTGGGCCTGCAGGAGGCGACCGTGCTCGGGATGGCGACCGGGTACGCCCAGGGCACGGGCAACGCGGCGTTTGTCAACCTGCACACCGCGCCGGGACTGGGGAACGCGATGGGCGCGATGGTGACGGCCTATGAAAACAAGACGCCGCTGGTCGTCACCGCCGGGCAGCAGGACCGGCGGCACGTCGCCTTGCAGCCGCTGCTCTCCGGGAGGCTCGTGGATCTCGCCCGTCCCTACGTCAAGCGGAGCTACGAGCCGCCGCGGGCCGAAGACGTGCCCTTCGAGCTACAGCGCGCCTACCACACCGCCATGCAGCCTCCCCGTGGCCCGGTCTTTCTCTCGATCCCGATGGACGACTGGGAGGCCGAGGCAGAGCCGCCCGCGGTCCGCGAGGTCTCGTATCGTACCGTCCCTGAGGCCGAAGTCCTGGAGAAGATAGCCGAAACCCTCGCGGCCTCCCGGAGACCGGCGCTCGTGGTGGGGCCGGGGGTTGCGCGGAGCTACACTTTCGAGGGTATGATCCGTCTGGCGGAGAAGCTCCATGCGGCGGTGTGGCAGGAGCCGGTCTCGGCGCTCGCCGGGTTTCCCCAGGACCATCGTCTCTTCCAGGGCTTCCTCCCCTTTGCCCAGAAAAAGACCGCCGAAAAACTCTCCCCTCACGACATCGTGCTCGTCCTCGGCGCGCCGGTCTTTACCTACTACCCGTACATTCCCGGCCCCGTCGTGGCGGAGGGTACGCGGGTATACCAGATCACCGACGACCCGGAGGAGGCCGCCCGGGCCGCCGTCGGCACGAGCGCCGTCGGAGACCTGGAGCTCGCGACGCGTCGCCTCGTAGAGCTTCTGCCCGAAGCGGACCGTCCCGAGCCGCCCCGCAAAAAGCCCGCCCCCGCGCTGGAGGCGACCTCGCCGGTGTCGGTGGCTTACGTGATGAATGCCATCTCGGAGGTCCTCTCGGAGGTTGAACCGCCGCCCGTGGTGGTGGACGAGTCGACCTCCAGCAAAGGGGTCCTCCGCGAGTACATAAGGGTGAACCAGCCGGAGGGCTACCACACCTCCGCCGCCGGGGGCCTGGGGTTCGGGATACCCGCCTCTGTCGGGCTAAAGCTCGCGCTGCCGGACCGCAAGGTGGTGTGCGTGATCGGGGACGGCTCCAGCATGTACTCGGTCCAGGCCCTCTACACCGCCGCCCTGCCCATTATCGTCGTAAACAACAAAGGCTATTCCATCCTCAAGGGCTACCGGGACGCCATCGGCCTGGAGGGAGTCCCCGGCCTCGACCTGCCGGACATCGACATAGCCCGGATCTCCGAGGGTTTCGGCTGCGAGGCCGAGAGGGTCGAGAAAGCGGCGGCCCTGCGCCCGGCCCTCGAACGCACCACAAACGCGGAGAAACCCTACGTGGTAGACGTCGCCGTGGATACGACGGTTCCCAAGATGTTCGGGTGAGACGGAGGCGACTCATAAGGCTCGCGGTCCTCGCGCTCGCGCTGGTGGCCGTCGTGGTCGTCGTCCGGATTACCGGGCTCACCGGCTTCTTGAGCCTCGACAACCTCGCCCGCCTCCGCGACTACGTGGAAGGTTTCGGCTCCGCCGCCCCGCTGGTCTTTATCCTCGGGTACGCTGGGGCGACCGTGGCCTTTCTCCCCGGCGCGCCGCTCACGCTGCTGGCGGGGCTGGCCTTCGGCCCGATCCTGGGAACCATCTACGTCATGGTCGGCGCGACCGCGGGGCTCACCCTGGCCTTTCTCATAGCGCGGTACGCCGCCCGCGGCCTCGTCGCCTCCTGGGTCGAAGAGAACGAGCGGCTCAAGAAGCTGGACGAAGAGGTCGAGCGCCAGGGGTGGAGGATACTCGTCGTAACCCGCCTCGTGCCGCTATTTCCGTTCAACCTCCAGAACTACGCCTACGGCCTGACAAAAATAGGGCTCGTCACCTACGTCCTCGTCTCCGCCATCTGCATAATCCCCGGCGTCGTCGCCTACACCTTCGCCGGCGGCTCCGTTACCAGCGGAAACCTCACCCGCACCTTCATCTTCCTCAGCATAGCCGCCGTACTCTTCGTGTTACTCTCCCTGATCCCCGGCTGGCTCCGTCGTAGAGCCCGGGTGCCGGAGGATACGTACCACGAAAACTGATCTCCTGTTGCGAGTTCGCGGGCAGGCAGCAGCCTCTTGTAAACGTTTTCGTAAACGTTTACCATGTGGACTGGAAAGGGGTTAGAGAGCTTTGGCTACGATAAAAGACGTGGCGAAGGAGGCTGGGGTATCCGTGGCTACGGTATCGCGGGCGCTGAACGGGGTGGACCGGGTGAGCCCGGCGGTCCGGGAGCGGGTCGTTGCGGTGGCGGAGAGTTTGAGTTACCGGCCCAACGCGGTTGCTCGGTCGCTCCGGGCGCGGAACACCCGGACTCTGGGGCTCGTGATCCCCAACATCAGGAACCCTTTCTTTACCCAGATGGCCCGGGTGGTTGAGGACGTTGCCCGCGAGCGAGGTTACAGCCTGGTCTTCGGGAACACCGACGAGGACCCGGAGAAAGAGGCCGAGTACCTGGACGTGTTGCTGGAGAAGCAGGTTGATGGGTTGATCGTCAGCCCGGCGCGGGCAGCCGCTCCGCATCTGGAGGAGATAGTGCGGGACGGGGTGCCGATCGTGTTCCTGGATCGCTTCGTGCGAGGTATCAAGGCGCCCGTGGTCCGGGCCGACGGCCGCCGGGCGGTGGGCGAGTTGGCGGGGTACCTTTCGGGTCTCGGGCACGAGAGGCTCGCGATCATCTCCGGTCCGACCGAGACCGTGTCGGGCCGGGAGAGGCTCGACGCTTTTCTGACCGGCGCCGAGGAATGGGACGTGCCGGTGAGCCTGGACCGTATAAAGATTGGAGACTTCCGCCGGGAGAGCGGGTTCAGAGCCATGAGGGAGCTTCTGATTCTCGAAGCGCCGCCGACGGCCGTGTTCGCCGCCAACAACCTCATGGCGCTGGGCGCTTTGCAGGCGCTCAAGCGAGCCGGGGCGAGAATCCCTGAAGATGTCTCCTTCGCGAGCTTCGACGACGTTAGCTGGTTCGAGCTGGTCGAGCCTCCCATAACGGCCATAGCGCAGCCTGTCGAGGAGCTGGGGGCCGCGGCGGCCGGGATGCTGCCGGCGCTGGTCGAGGGCGCAGAGGTGGAGTCCGTGATTCTGGAGGCAGAGCTGGTGGTGCGCGGGTCTTGCGGAAAGGTAGGGGACAGGACGTGAACACTCTGCTGGAGATGCGGGGGATAACCAAGCGGTTTCCGGGGGTGACGGCCCTGGATCACGTGGACTTCGAGCTGGAGAGGGGAGAAGTCCACGTGCTGTTGGGAGAGAATGGGGCCGGTAAGAGCACGCTCATCAAGACGCTCTCCGGCGCCTACCAGCCGGACGAAGGGGAGATCCTGGTAGACGGTGAGAAGGTGAAAATTGGCTCGGCCATGGACGCCCAGAGATTGGGCATCTCCACGATCTACCAGGAGTTCAACCTGGTCCCGCAACTCACCGTCGCCGAGAACATCTTTCTCGGACGCCAGCCGCGGAGTTTCGGGATTGTGAACCGGAGCAAGATGAGAAAAGATGCGCGGGAGTTGCTAGAGAGGATAAAAGTCCGGGTAGGCGCCGACGAGCGGGTAGAGAGCCTCGGCGTGGCCCGGAGGCAGATGGTCGAGATCGCCAAGGCTCTAAGCCTGGACGCCCGCATCCTGATAATGGACGAACCCACGGCTTCGCTCTCGGGACAGGAGGTCGAGCGGCTCTTCGAGATTATCCGGGGCCTGCAGGAGGACGACGTCGGCGTCATCTTTATCTCGCACCACCTGGAGGAGGTCGCCGAGATCGGGGACCGGGTAACGGTGCTGCGCGACGGGGAGTACGTGGATCGGGTTCCGGCGAGCACGAACCGCTCGGAGTTTGTGCGGCTGATGGTCGGCCGGGATATCGAGGACCAGTTCCCCCGGCGCAGGCCCGAGATCGGCGACGCGCTGCTGGAGGTAAAGAACCTCTCTCGGGAGGGGGTGTTGGAGGACATCTCCTTCGAGTTGCGAGCCGGGGAGGTAGTCGGGATCGCCGGTATCGTCGGGGCCGGGAGGACGGAGCTTGCCCAGGCCATCTTCGGCGTCGAGCCGGCGGACTCGGGCGAGGTGCGGGTCGGGGGCGAGGCGCTGCGGCCGGGCCAGCCGAGGGAGGCCAAAAACCGGGGTATCGGTTTCATTACAGAGGATCGCCAGGGGGAGGGAATCGTGCCGCCGCTCTCGGTGTCGGAGAACCTGGGGCTGGCGGCGTTGGCAGAGAACAGCAGCGTTGGGCTGGTGAACCGCCGGAAGCAGCGACGGCAGGCGGAGGAGATGATCTCGGGTCTCAACATCCGCACGCCGGGACCGGAGCAAGAGATCCGGTACCTTTCCGGTGGCAACCAGCAGAAGGTGGTTATCGGGAAGTGGCTTTTGGGCGACTCGAAGATCCTCATTATGGACGAGCCTACCCGCGGGATAGACGTGGGGGCGAAGGTCGAGATCTACGAGCTGATGAACGAGCTGACCGCGAACGAGGCCGGGATCCTGATGATCTCCAGCGAGCTCCCCGAGGTGCTCGGGATGAGCGACCGGGTGCTGGTGATGAGCCAGGGGCGAATAACAGGCGAGCTCTCGGCGGAGGAAGCGACCCAGGAGAACGTTATGGAGCTTGCGACCCAGCAGAAGGAGGAGGAGGCCGTTGAGTAGCGTATTACAGAGGATAGACCTCGGGGGAGTACTCTCGCGCGGTGGACCGCTCGGCGGACTTATCGCGCTCTGCGTGGTGATGTCCTTTCTCTCGCCGTTCTTTTTTACGTTCAACAACCTTTTCAACGTGGGGACCCAGATCGCGGTGATCGCCATCCTGGCCTTCGGCCAGACGTTCGTGATCGTCTCCGGTGGCATAGACCTATCCGTGGGGAGCGTGCTGGGCCTCGCCGGGGTCGTCTTCGGATGGGCCACGGCGGTCGCCGGGCTTCCGCTGACGGTGGCCCTGTTGCTCGGGCTCGGGGCCGGAGCCGCTGCGGGGCTCACGAACGGCCTGCTCATAACCCTGGGGAATCTGCCGCCGTTCATCGCGACGCTGGCGATGCTCAGCGCGGCGCGGGGCCTGGCGCTGGTGATCTCCAACGGCCAGCCGCTCAACCCGATCCCCGAGCCCGTGCAGACGCTGGGTAGCGGGGACCTCTTCGGTTTCGTGCCGCTGCCCGTTATTCTGATGCTCCTGATGTGGTTGCTGACCATCGGAGTCTTGCGAAGCACGTATCCGGGACGGTGCATGTACGCCATCGGCGGCAACGAGGAGGCTTCCCGGCTCTCCGGGATAAATGTCTTCAACCAGAAGCTGTTCATCTACACACTTTCCGGATTTTTCGCCGCCGTCGCGGGCATCCTGCTCACAGCCCGGCTCGCCTCCGCCCAGCCGCAGGCCGGGTTCACCTTTGAGCTGGACGCCATCGCGGCGGTCGTCATCGGGGGCGCCAGCCTCGCCGGAGGTGTGGGGAGCGGGACGGGGACCCTGATCGGGGCCTTGATCCTGGGCGTTCTTCGTAATGGGCTTAACCTGTTGAACGTCTCGGCTTTCTGGCAGCAGGTGGTTATAGGTGCTGTGATAGCGCTCGCGGTCATGACCGATACGCTGCGGCGGCGGAAAGGATAAGGGCAAATCTATGAAAGGAAGGCTATGAAGGGAGATAAGATGAAGTCCAAGGTAACTTACCTGCTGGCGACGCTGGCGGTGGTCGCCCTCGCGGTCGGCTGTGGCGGTGGCGGTGGCCAGGGCGGGACTGGAGGCGGGGACGACGGTCCCAGATTGGCGCTCTCGGTTTCGACGCTCAGCAACCCATTCTTCGTCTCCATGCGGGACGGTGCCCAGCAGGCGGCGGAGGAGGCCGGGGCGACGCTGGAGGTCTCGGATGCCCAGAACGACGCCTCCAAACAGCAGAACGACATCCAGAACTTCGTCACCCAGCAGTTCGACGCTATCCTGATAAACCCCGTCGACTCCGAGGCTGTGGGGCCGGCGATAGAGGCCGCCAACCAGGCGAACATCCCGGTGCTGGCCCTCGACCGTGGGGCCTCCGGCGGCGAGATAGCCACCCTTATAGCGTCAGACAATGTGCAGGGTGGGAAGATGGCGGGCGAGAAGCTCATCGAGCTCGTCGGCAGCGGCAACGTGGTACAGCTTGAAGGCATCCCCGGCACGAGCGCCGCCCGGGACCGGGGCAAGGGATTCCAGCAGGCGATAGATGCGCAGAACCAGGTACAGCTCGTCGCCAGCCAGCCGGCCGGCTTCGACCGGAACCAGGGTCTGAACGTCACCCAGAACCTCCTCCAGGCCAACCCGAATGTCCAGGGCATCTTCGCCCAGAACGACGAGATGGCCCTCGGCGCGGTGCAGGCCCTCGGGGAGCGGGCCGGCGGCGAGGTAAAGATCGTCGGCTTCGACGCCATAGACGACGCCCTGCAGGCTATCCAGGACGGTCAAATGAACGCCACCGTCGCCCAGCAGCCGGGTCGTATAGGCACGCTTGGCGTCGAAAACGCTATAAAGGTGATCGACGGCGAGTCCATCCCGGAGAGGATACCGGTCGAGGTGAAGCTCGTAACCCAGGAGAACGTTTCGCAGTTCATGAGCGGGGGCGGCACGGGTGGCTGATGTTCTGGTTGTAGGTTCGATCAACCAGGACTTCCTCCTCAAAGTGGAGAAACGTCCTCGACCGGGCGAGACGGTAACGGGCGCCGAACTCTCCCTGCACAACGGCGGCAAGGGGGCGAACCAGGCCGCCGCAGCAGCCCTGCTCGGCGCCTCGGTCGCGATGCTCGGGCGTGTCGGGGACGATGACCTCGGCGGACCGCTCGTGGAAGCTCTTCAGGAGAAGGGGGTGGACACGGCCCTGATCGCGGCCGCCGAGGGTGAATCCACCGGCGCCGCTTTTATTACTCTGACCCCCGACGGGGAGAACGCCATAACCGTCGCCCCCGGCGCCAACCGCCGCGTGCGGCCGGAAGACGTAACCGCCGCCTCGGAAGCTCTAGGGGACGCGAAGGTCCTCGTCGCCCAGATGGAGGTCTCGGCGGAGACTGTGGGCCGGGCGGTGGAGGTCGCAGTGGAGCACGGTACCCGCGCTCTGGTGAACCTGGCCCCACCGATGGAGCTTCCTGGGGAAGCGCTGGAGAAGCTCGACCCGCTGGTGGTGAACGAGCACGAGGCGGCGTTCCTGCTCGGCGGCGAGGTGGAGGGGGTTGAGGGGGCCCTCTCCGCCGCGCCGGGACTTCTGGGACTCGGTCCGTGGTCGGTCGTGATCACGCTGGGCCCCGACGGGGCCGTCTATGCGGAGGGTGACAGTGGCGAACACGTACCCTCTCCCGAAGTGAACGTAGTAGATACCACGGGCGCGGGCGACGCCTTTGTCGGGGCGCTGGCCGTAAAGCTGGCGGACGGTGCCTCCCTGGAGGAGGCCGTCTCCTACGCGGTGCGGGCTGGTGCGGCGGCCGTTACGAAAGAAGGGGCGCAAGGCGCCCTCCCGGACCCCGAGACGGTAGAGAAGCTGTGAAAAAGACCGGCATCATAAACGCGGAGCTCGATTACCAACTCGCCCAGCTCGGGCACACAGACCGGATCGTAGTCTGTGACGCGGGGCTACCGATACCGCCCGGCCCGGAGGTCGTGGACCTCGCCTTCCGGTTCGGCGTCCCGTCGTTCGAGGTGGTTCTACTCGGGCTGCTGGATGAACTGGTCATTGAGGGCGCCACTGCCGCCGGGGAGGTTGTGGAGCAGAACCCGGCCGTCCACGAGTTGCTCATCTCGCGGCTGCCGGGGCTGGATTTCGTTCCTCACGAAGAGCTGAAGCGTCTGTCGTCTACCGCCCGGCTCGTCGTCCGGACCGGCGAGGCGACGCCCTATGCCAACGTCGTCCTGCGGTGCGGGGTACCTTTCTGAAGGGTTCGTTCAGGAGCGGCGGGTGGCGCTGGCGAAAAAGACCGGACCGCGGCTCAGCAGGTCGTCGGGTTCCAGACCGGCCTCTTTGAGCAGGCTCTGTACCTCCTCGGGAGCGAAGAACTGCACGCCGCCGGTGGTGAGGAAGCGCTGGAAGTAGCCGCCACTGGTGGACTCGGCCTTGAGGATGCCCATGATCGCGACGCGCCCGCCCGGCCGGAGGACGCGGCAAACCTCTTTCAGGGCGCGTTCCGGGTGCCCGAGTTCGTTCAGCGTGCCGCCGCAGACGACGCCGTCGAAGGAGAGATCAGCGAAGGGCAGATGGTCGGCGTCGGCCCGGATAAAAGAGGGATGGACGTGGGCCTTCCGGGCGCGGCGGGCGGCCTCGCGGAGCATCGAGGGGGCGATGTCCAGGCCGACCATATCGCCCTCGTCGCCGAGCCGGTCGGCCATGGTGCGGGTGTAGAGCCCGGCGGAGCATCCGAGGTCCAGAAAGCGGCCGCCGCGGTCGAGGCGCACCAGGCTCATCATCATGCGGATCTCGCGTTCGTTCGTGAAGTGCTCGCCGATGAGCAAAGAGAGCGAGTGGACGCGCCAGAGCGGCTCGTAGCCGAAGCCCGCGCCGGGGAGGAAGTTGGCGAGGTTGGCGAGGTTGTCGGCCCCGAGGTTGCGACCCATCATGTTCAGGTAGCCGTTCTTGATGGTGTAGGTCTCGCCGGTCGCGGGGGAGCGGGCCTTGCCACGACGGATCACGCCGCGCTCCTCCGTCCCCTGGAAGTAGACGAACCCCCGGTCGTCGCTGAAGTCGTCGCGCAGGATGGAGAGCAACTCCTTCTTGAACATCTAGCGCCGTTTCCTCCGGGTCTGGAGCCGGCTCAACCGGGCGTCGTAGCCCCGGACCGCGTCGACGAACGCCCCGGATTCTTCCGCGCGAGGGGCGGACTTCAGGGTGGGATAACCCCCTTCGTGGTAGACGAGCGGCCCCCGGCGCGTGTCGCCGAGGCGCACGGAGACGACCTTCCCGAGGAAGAGCTCGTGGTCGCCGCCGGGGTAGACGGCCTCAAGCTCGCACTCGACGACCGCCAGGGCTCCCGCCGCCAGCGGCGCGCCGGTCACACCATACCCGCCGCCCAAAGAGTGGACCGCCGGGAGACCGCTGGAGCGTTCGGGAGAGGCGAAGAGCATGGAGAGGCCCTCCTGGTCGTCGGAGAGGATGCTCGCCGCGAAGTAGCCCTCCTCCTTTATGCGGGGGTTCAGCCGGGCTTCTTTGTGGACGCTGACCAGGAACAGCGGGGGATCGAGGGAGACCGAGATCACCGCGTTCGCCGTCATGCCCTCGGCGTTCTCCTCGCGACCCGAGGTAACCACCGTAACGCCGGTCGGAAACAGCCGCATCGCCGCCCTCAAAGAGTCGGCGTCGGCATCCCTTATCTCCCAATTTTGGCGTTCTTTCGCGTCGTGGGGCCCGTCAGCCGGCATCTCTGTCTCTCCTGATGGTGCAAGTCGTCGCGAGCGGCTTGAGGCTACTACGCACGGCGTTCTTCCACAACGTTCTCATCTACCCGCAGGCTCTTCGGCCACCACCGTTCTATTGTCTCCAGATCCGAGCCGTACCAGCGGCCTAAATGCTTGTTGTGATAGACGCCATCGAGGACTGTATGCTCTGATCCGGGAAGCAACGCCGCCTCGACCGGGACCGCGCCGTCTCCCGGGACCCGGCCGTCCTCGACGAATCGACCGTAGCGTTTGCGAGCCTTGCGGGATTCCGAGCCGTCCTCGACGTTGCCCGCGACGGAGAGGTACTCCAACCCTGACTCTGCGTGTAGCGCGCCGGGGAATAGCTCGTTAACCCGATTTATGGAGGCGAGGCGTTTGTTCGCGATAACGGCGTGCGGGCTTCCGAGCGTGATCAGGCGCGAGACCCGCCGGTGCCCGGAATACCTTCGCCCACCGTAGGGCGGATCGCCCCCGATGTAAACCCGGCAAGCTATTCCGCCCGCGGAGTGCCCGATCAGAACGGCCTTATCCGACTCGCTCTCCAGCAGTGCCCGGTCTACGGTGGTCGCGATCTCGAACACCAACTGCCCGAAGCCTCGGAGCCGTCCCACGAGCCAGTCAACCGGCGTGAGAGGCGTTACGTAGACCTCCGAGCCGGAGACCTCGCGCAGTATCCGGGCGAGCTCCCGGTAGTCTCTCGGCAACGTCGTAACCCCGCCGACCACGATTATGGGACCTTTGGCCATAGAGCAAGTATATAGCCGACTGGTTGGAGTGAGTGGTCAGCTTCCCCTGCCGCCCAGCCCGGCCTCGCGCGCCCGGATCATTGCCTGCGCCCGGTCGGCGACCTGGAGCTTGGTGAAGATGTTTGAGACGTAGTTGCCCACCGTTTTGGTGCTGAGGGAGAGTTCTCTCGCGATGGAGGGGTTTGGGTGTCCCAGGGCGATGAGCTCCAGCACCTCGCGCTCCCGAACGGTTAAGGCTGGGAAGGCCTGCGGCGGGGCGGATTTGGGTTGCGGGGAGGCGAAGTAGGCCAGCACCTTTTCGGCCACCTGCGGGCTGAAGATGGCCTCACCCCGGCCCACAGCCCTTATGGCCTGCACCAACTCCTCCTCTTCGGCGTCCTTGAGGACGTAGCCGCGGGCGCCGGCGCGGAGTGCCATGAAGACCGAGTCCTCGTCCTCGAAGAGGGTGACGACCAGGATACGGACGCTCGGGCTCTCCGCCACGATCTTCCGCGTAGCGTCTATGCCGCTCCCGCCGGGCATCTGCAGGTCCATGAGGACCACGTCCGGCTGCAACTTCTCCGCAAGCGCGGCGGCTTCCGCGCCCGTCGTAGCTTCGCCAACTACCTCGAACCCGGACTGTGAAGAGAGCAAGGAGACTATGCCCTTGCGGAAGAGCGGATGGTCTTCAGCTATGAGTATTCGCAGGGGATCCACGAGTTCACTCCTCTATCAGCGGCAGATGGACTGACAGGCGGGTTCCGCCTTCCGCAGGGGACTCAACGAGGCAGCTTCCGCCCAACTCGGCCGCGCGTTCGCGCATGGAGATTAAACCCACGCCGATGCCAGGCTCTTTCGCAATGCCGATACCGTTGTCCGAGACCTCCATCTTCAACCATCCTTTCACCGCGGCGAGCCTCACAATACACTCTCCGGCCCGGGCGTGGCGGACGACGTTTGTGAGCGCTTCTTGCGCGATGCGGTAGACGGCCACCTCCACAGCGGCCGGTAGCGGCGGCAGTTCCTCCGGCGCCTCCACCGCCACCCGTAAACCGTCGTCCTGCGCCCCATATCGCTCGGCGAGCCGGTCCAGGGCGCCGATCAGTCCCAGGTCGTCCAGAGCTGGTGGACGGAGGTCGTAGACCAGCCGTCGGATGTCGGAGATGGCGGCGCGCAACTCGTCGCGCAACTCGACCACCAACTCGTCGGCGGCTTCGGGATTGTGCGGGATCAGCCGCCGGAGAATGCCCGCCTGGATATTCAGCCCGGCAAGTTGCGCCCCCAGCCCATCGTGCAGGTCGCGTCTCAAGCGACGGCGCTCTTCCTCCCGGGTAGTGACCAACCGCTCCCGCGAACGTTGGAGGTCCGTCGTGAGACGCACGGCGCGGGCGGCTACCCCGGCCTGGCGGGCGAGGTCTTCGAGCAGCCGTCGGTCGGCGGCGGAGAACTCTCCCTCGCCGGCGCGGGTGCCGAGCAGCAGCTCCCCTACAGGCTCGTTCTGGTAAGTTAGCGGCAGCCGCTGCGGTTTCTCAACCGGTTCTCCGGCGGAAGCGGCG
>JALYGE010000178.1 GCA_030777225.1 Actinomycetota bacterium | reverse complement strand
GAGAAGGAGCGAGCGCGTAGTAGCTAGACCGGCGCCAACTCGATCTCCGGCTCCTCGCCCAGCGAGACCTGGAAACCGAGCGTAGGGCGGTTTCTGGATGCCGTGTGCCATCACGCCGCGTCCCCTTCGAGTATCAACGTGGCATGGGCCTGCCCGGCACCGCTACGGTGTGACCGCCTCGACGGCTCGCGGTCCAGGACCACCCGCAGACGGAGGGCTGAAAGGTGTTGCAATCCGGTCGTAGAGGTGACTTCTCCACCACTGGCCTTCCGTATCCTGAGATTCGTACTCGAAGCGCACGGAGATCCTGTTCCCCTGGTAACACCAGAGCTCTTTCTTCAGCTGGTAATCCAGTTCCCGCGCCCACTTTCGCCGGAGAAAGTCCTTTATTGCCTCGCGCCCCTCGAAGAACTCGTCCCGGTTGCGCCACTTCGAGTCTACCGTATAGGCGAGGGCCACCCGCTCCGGGTCGCGCGTGTCCCAGGCATCTTCAGCCTTCTGCACCTTCTCTCTGGCGGACGCCTCGTCGAAGGGCGGCAGGTGGCCGCTGTTCGTTCTTCTGCATCCCCGAATCTCCTTCCAATCACGGAGATGGTAGGTCATCTTTCGGATCGTATGAAACAGGACTCGGGATCGGGCAGACCTCTGGCCGAAGTTACTCGCCCCGTGGCGCCATTCGCGGCACGTAGAGCTTGTGGATATAGTCGCGGACCATGCGCTGGGTGCTGAACTTCGGCGCGACGGTGGCTATAGTCTCTTTCATTATCGCAACCCAGCCTTCGGGAACGCCCGCCGCGTTGCGGTCGTAGTAGAGAGGGGAGATCTCCTCCTCCAGCGTCGCGTAGAGCGATTCGGCGTCGGCGGCGTCTTGCTCTTCCTGGGAGTCGTACTCCTTCGCCTCGCCGATGGTCCAACCGTTCTTGCCGTTGTAGGCTTCGGGCCACCAGCCGTCGAGGACGCTGAAGTTGGGCGCGCCGTTGAGCGAGGCTTTCTGGCCGGAGGTGCCGCTGGCCTCCAGTGGGCGGCGCGGGTTGTTGTGCCAGGCGTCCACGCCCTGTACGAGGTGGCGGGCGATGTTCATGTCGTAGTCTTCGAGGATAAAGAGGTGGCCGGCGAGATCTTCCTCTTCGGCTGCTCTGTACAGCACCTGGATGAACTGCTTGGCCGGCTCGTCGGCGGGATGGGCTTTGCCGGCGAAGACGAACTGGACGGGGCGGTCCGGGTTCTTGACGATCCGGCGCAGCCGTTCGGGGTCGTGAAGGAGCAGGGTGGCCCGCTTGTAGGTGGCGAAGCGTCGGGCGAAGCCGATGGTGAGGGCGTCGGGGTTCAGTTCCTGGGGACGTCCGCCGTTTCGCTCCGCCTGTAACCGCAGCCGATCGTTTACGAACTCTACCATCCCAAGCTTGGTGGCCGCGTGCGTCCGCCAGAGATCCTCCGGCGGCATCTTCTCCAGGAACGACCAGGCCGAGGTGTCCTGGACCATCTGCTGCCAGGCCCGTCCGCCGGCGTGCCGGCCGAAGAGGTCGAACAGCTCGGGGGCGAGCCAGCTCCAAGTGTGGATGCCGTTGGTTACGTGCGTGATCCGTCGCGCGTCTCCATCTGCCTCGCTTGCGGATGATTCGGAGGGTTGGTTCCACATCTCGCGGGTAACCTCGCCGTGTAGCTCGGAGACGGCGTTGCTGACCGCCGAGAGGTTCATAGCCAGCACGGTCATATTGAAGGTCGGTCCCCACTCTTCCTGCTCGTGGCCCAGGTGCCACAAAGCATCTCTGCTGATGCCAAGAGCCTCGGACCACTCACCCATAAACTCCTCGAAGAGGTCCGGCGGGAAGGCGTCGTGGCCGGCGGGCACGGGGGTGTGGGTGGTGAAGACGGTGCTCTCGACCATCTTTTCGCGGGCCTGCTCGAAGGAGCTACCGGCCGAGACCAACTCGCGCATGCGCTCCAGGCCGGAGAAGGCGGCGTGTCCCTCGTTCATGTGGTAGACGCTGGGCCGGATGCCGGCGGCCCGCAAGGCCCGGACGCCGCCGACGCCCAGGATCAACTCCTGCACGATGCGCGTGCGCTGCCCGCCGCCGTAGAGCCGGGCGGTGAGTTCCCGGTCTTCATCATCGTTCTCCGGGATGTCGGCGTCCAGTAGCAGCACCGTGGAGCGCCCCACCTCCACCCTCCAGACTTTCAGGTGGAGCTCCCGGCCCGGAAGCCCGACGGTGACCAGAATTCCCTGTCCGTCGGTATATGTGGCTGGCTGGATGGGCCTCGTCGCAGGCTCGAACGGCTCGTAGACCTCCTCCTGACGCCCCTCGGCGTTTATGCGCTGGCGAAAGTATCCCTGGGCGTAGAGAATGCCCACCCCCACCAGCGGGAGTCCGAGGTCCGAGGCGCTCTTTACGTGGTCCCCAGCCAGCACGCCCAGGCCGCCAGAGTAGATCGGGAGCGACTCGTGCAGCCCGAACTCCGCCGAGAAGTAGGCTACCGGTCCATCGAAGCCCGGATACACATGTTCCATCCAGGTGTCTCGCAGGGCGATATAGGAGTCGAGGTCCCGCAGGACCTCATCGTACAGATTCACAAACCCCTCGTCCTGCGCGGTGGCTTCCAGATTCGCCGTTTCGTCGAGTAGCCGTATCGGGTTGTGCTCAGATGCTTTCCACAGATCCGGATCCAACCGGGAGAAGAGCTGTTGGGCCTTCGGGTTCCAGGTCCAGAAGAGGTTGTACGCCGCCTCGGTGATCCTTGTTAGTCTGTCGGGAATGTTTGCGCGCATATTTTCGAGGTTTCCTGTCTTCTAGCGTTTTAGGGTGCGTTTGGCGAGAAGCTTTGCTCCTCGCGGTGGAAAATCCTACCAGAGTTTCGTCTGGGCGGACGGAACCTCGGCGTTCTCCGGCGAGTTTCTTGCGGGACGTTACCGCTGCGAGTAACATATTTGTCGAGCACCTAACAAACGGGGGCCCTGGTACCGCTGTTAGCGAGATGAGAGGGTGGAGCTATAGATACCGAGTTTCACCGCCGTGGTGGTCCCGGGCAGAGAAGAACTTGTTAAAGGACTTGTTAAACGACGCAAAATCTTCTGTGGCCACGACGAGCATGAGATGAAAACGAGATGAAGACCGAGTCTACCCTGCGAGGGGTCCTTCACCATCTGAGGCACTCCGCGGTAGCATATCTAGTGCTCCTGATCGCCCTGATCTTGACGCTGTTGGCCTGGCGCTACGTTAGCGTCAACGTCGAGGAACAAAACCGGGTTCGGTTCGAGGAAACGGTAGACGCGACCCGGGACTCGGTGGATCAAGTCGCCTCCTCCTACATAGACGCGATGTTCGGCGCCCGGGCGCTCTTCATGTCCAGCCAGTCGGTCGAACGGGAGGAGTGGAGCGAGTACGTGGCGGGGATAGATCCCACAGACCGGCTACAGGGTTTCCAGGCCTTGGGATTCGCCGAGTACGTGACGCCGGCTGAGAGAGAAGAGTTCGTCGAGAGATCCCGGAGGGAAGGATTTCCGGACCTCACCCCCGACGTGGAGCCCGGCGAGGAGCGGCCGGCCTACTTTCCCGTAGTCTACGTCGGGCCGCCCAACCAGGCGAACACCAGCATGGTCGGTAACGATCTTTACTCGGACCCTGCGCATCGCAGCGCCATGAACCAGGCTCGCGACACGGGTTCGCCGCAGGCGACGAGCATGGTCTACGTGCTAACCGGGACCGACGACGACTCGGCCGCGGACCTCGCGCTCCGTCCCGGCTTCGCCGTGTACCTGCCGGTATACAGAAGGGGCGAGGACACCAGCAACGAGGAGTCGAGGCGACGCGCGCTCGACGGTTTCGTAGTCGGAACCTTTAGAATGGGCAGCCTTCTCGAAAGAGTCCTGGGCGAGTCTTTCAATCCGGGAATAGACCTGGAGATCTACGATGGGGAGAACGTCGAAGAGAGCCGGTTGCTCTACGACGAGGATGGGATCAAACGCGCCGCGGACCCCCGGCAAGACACCCTTTTTACGGAGCAGACCGAGATCGAGGTCGCCGATCGTCGATGGACCCTGTACTTCTCTACCCTCGATGAGTTCGAGGAAAATGCCAGTAGCAACCTGCCTTCCTTTGTCCTGACGAGCGGCGTGCTCGTAAGTCTCCTGTTGTTCGGCGTCACCTGGCTCCTGATCCGTAGCCGCATCCGGGCGGAGCGTATCAGCGAGCGCCTGGAGGACGCAAACCGGAGCCTGGAGGGGGCCAACAAGGAGCTGGAGGCTTTCAGCTACTCGGTCTCGCACGACCTGCGTGCTCCCCTGCGAACCATAGACGGCTTCTCCCAGATACTGCTGGAAGACTACGAGAAGGTTCTCGACGCGGAGGGACAGGATTATCTGGGTCGGGTCCGCAACGCCAGCCAGCACATGGGCCACCTCATAGACGACCTCCTGAACCTCTCCCGGGTTACCCGGAGCCCCCTGCGCCGGGACCGGGTAGACCTGAGCTCCCTGGTCTCCGGGATCGCCCGGGAACTGCGCGAAGCCGACCCCGACAGAGAAGCGGAGTTCGTGATCGCGGAGGGCGTAATAACTTGGGGCGACGACAGCCTGCTCCTCGTGGCCCTGAAGAACCTCATCGGCAACGCCTGGAAGTTCACCCGTAAAGAACCCGTAGCCAGGATAGAGTTCGGTGTCCGAAAGGGTTCCTCTCCAGACTATCCCGCTGGTCCGGTCTACTACGTCCGGGATAACGGGGCGGGTTTCGATATGACGTATGCGGAGAAGCTCTTCGGGACGTTCCAGCGGTTGCACCGTGCCCAGGAATTCGAGGGCACCGGAATAGGTCTCGCCACAGTACAGCGCATAGTGCATCGTCACGGAGGGCGCGTATGGGCCGAAGGTGAGGTGGGCGAGGGAGCGACGTTCTACTTCACGCTCGGCAGATACCATGTGGAACGCGAAGAAGCACCGCAGAAAGTGGAGCTAGCGTGAGCGAGACGAGAAGTAGCGAGACGCGAAACAAGGAGACGCGGAAGTCGCTGCGGCTACTCTTGGTGGAGGACTCCGAGAACGACGCCATGCTGCTCTTGCGAGAGCTTCGACGCGGGGATACGAGCCGGACTACGAGCGGGTGGACGACGCCCCGGAGGACATGGAAGCGGCCCTCAAAGAAGCCGACAGGCGTGGCGAGCCGTACGAGATCGTGATCTCCGACTACTACATGCCGCGCTTTAAAGGCCCAGATGCGCTCGACCTCCTGAAAACCCTCGGCTACGATCTGCCGTTCATCGTCGTCTCCGGCAAGGTGGGGGAAGAGCTGGCGGTCGAGATGATGCAGGCCGGCGCCCAAGACTACATCACCAAAGAGAACATGGTCCGCCTCAACGCCGCCGTGAAGAGAGAGTTGCGAGAAGCCAGAGTGCGTCGGGAGCGCGAACGTGCCGAGGAGGCGTTCCGGCGGAGCGAGAACCGGTTCCGCCGTCTGGTGGAGCAGGCCGCGGACGCCATGTTCGTGCACGATCGCGAAGGCCGGTTCCTGGAGGTAAACCGGCGGGCGTGCGAGTCGCTGGGCTACACGCGGGAGGAGTTGCTCGGGATGTCCGTCCCGGACGTGGAGATGGACTACAGGCCCGGCGCGCTGGAGAAACTGTGGAGCGAGGTCGCCTCCGGTAAGCAGCGTACGCTAGAAGGCTTGCACCGGCGCAAGGATGGGACCACCTTCCCGGTCGAGGTCCGCCTCGGTATGTTCGAGAGCGAGGGAACGCCGCAGATGCTGGCCACGGCGCGCGACGTGACCGAACGCAAGAAGGCCGAGGGGGAGTTGCGGGAGAGCGAGGAGCGGTTCCGGCTGATGGTCGAGGAAGTGAGGGACTACGCCATTTTTATGCTCGACCCGGAGGGGTGCGTGGCGACCTGGAACACGGGAGCGGAGCGCATCGAAGGATATGCGGCTGATGAAATCATTGGCAAACACTTCTCTTGCTTCTACCTGGAAGAGGAGATCCGGAGCGACAAGCCTGGCCTAGTGTTGAGCATAGTAGCGTCCGAGGGCCGGTACGAGGAGGAAGGTCTGAGGGTGCGCGAGGATGGCTCACGGTTCTGGGCCCACGTGCTCATCACGGCGTTGCGGGATGAGCATGGGACGCTGCGCGGCTTCTCCAAAGTGGTGCGAGACATCACCGAGCGCAAGCGTCAGGAAGAGGCTTTGCAGGAGGTGAGGGAGGCGGAGCGCAACCGCATAGCCCACGACCTGCACGATGACAGTCTACAGAACCTGGTCTACGCCCTGCAGGAGATCCAGATTCTGCAGGTCCTCTCCGGGGACGGGAGTGCTCCCGAACTGCAGGAGATCTACGATGCTCTCCGGCGCTCGGTGGAAGGGTTGCGCGGCGCCATCTTCGAGTTGCAGCTGGAGACGCTGCACCAGTCCTTCATCACCTCGCTGCGGTCCCTGGTGGACTTGAACCGGCGGATGTCCCGCGAGAGATATAAGCTGGAGCTCTCCGTGGAGGCCGGGTTCCCGCAGGAGATCCCGGAGGCCGGTGGGCGGGATCTCCTGCGCATTATTCAGGAGGCGCTCAACAATGCGCGGCGGCATTCGGACGCCTCGCACGTCCGGGTAAGCCTTGGCGTCGACGGGGATCTGCTCCGGGCGGAGGTGGCCGACGGGCGGGGCTTCGACCCCCGGACCTCTACGGGCGGAGTGGGCCAGCACTCCATGCGGCAGTGGACCCGGAATCTCGGCGGAGAGCTCCGGGTCGAAAGCGAACCCGGAGCGGGAACCACGGTGTGTTTCCAGATCCCCTACTCACAGTTGGTTGAAGAGTGGCCGAATAGGCGAGTCAGGTGTCGGGATTTGAGAGTGTCGACACTTGGCTCGAAAGGGGGCTACTGCTTGGCCACTACCTGATGGTGAAGAACCAGGACTTCGCGCCTACGGTGCCGGCCGCCTCTTTGGTATCAACGAG
>JALYGE010000177.1 GCA_030777225.1 Actinomycetota bacterium | reverse complement strand
GCGGCTCGGGCAAGAGCACGCTGGTTAACCTGGCGCTCAGGTTCTACGATCCGGAGAGGGGCGAGGTCCGGCTCGGCGGGCGCGACGTGCGCGACTACGCTCAGGAAAGCTTGCGATCCCGGATTGGTGTTCTCTCCCAGCGGGAGCACGTCTTCAACGACACCCTGCGAAACAACCTGCTCCTGGCCGACCCGGAGGCGGACGAGGCGATGCTGGAGAGAGCCCTGGAGCGGGCGCGGCTCTCGGACCTCGTGAAGCGGCTGCCGCGGGGGCTGGACACTTACGTCGGGGAGCAGGGCCTCAAGCTCTCCGGCGGCGAGCGGCAGCGGGTCGCGATGGCGAGGACGTTCCTCAAGGACGCCCCGATACTTATCCTGGATGAGGCCACGGCCAACCTGGACCCGGTAACGGAGAGGGAGGTCCTCGAAAGCGCGTGGGAGCTCATGCAGGGTCGCTCGACGCTTTTGATCACCCACCGCTTCGTGGACATGGAGGGCATGGACGAGATCCTGGTCCTCGACGGCGGGCGCGTCGTCGAGCGCGGCACCCACGACGAGCTTCGCCGGGCGGGCGGCCTCTACGCCCGGATGCTCACGGTGCAGAACCAGATGCTGGCGGAGGTGTGAACGGTTTATCTTCGGTCGTGCGGACCGGCCGAAATTGGTCAATATTGACCAGGACAGCGATCCGGAATTTGGTTATCCTTTCCTGGTGCATACTCGTTATGTAACGCCGGGTAGCGAGAGAGCTTAGGAGGTCAGGCGTGGAAGACGCCTTGATGTTATCCAGGTTGCAGTTCGCCTTTACCATAACCTATCATTACCTCTTCCCGCAGCTCACCATGGGCCTCGCGCTGCTCGTCTTCGTGCTCAAGACGATCTACATGCGCAACCGCAACGAAGTCTACAACCGGGCGGCGCGGTTCTGGGGCAAGATCTTCGCCGTCACCTTTATCATGGGCGTCGTAACCGGCATTCCGATGGAGTTCCAGTTCGGGACCAACTGGGCCGCCTTCTCCGCCTTCGCCGGAGACATAATCGCCCAGACGCTCGCCATGGAGGGAGCCTTCGCCTTTTTCCTGGAGTCGGCTTTTGTGGGCGTGTTCTTATTCGGGGAGCGCAGGTTCGGACAGAGGGTTCACTGGTTCTCGTCGCTGATGGTCTTTCTAGGCACCTGGGCCTCCGGCTACTTCATCGTCACGAGCAATGCCTGGATGCAGCACCCGGTCGGCTTCGAGCGGACCGCAGACGGGGTGGTGCTCAACGACTACTGGGCCGTGCTCACGAACTCCTGGATGTGGGCCCAGTACGCGCACACGATGGGCGGCGCCGTGGTAACCGGCTCTTTCGTGATGGCGGGTCTGGGGGCCTACTACCTGCTGGCCCGGGAGCACGAGGAGCACGGCAGGGTCTTCGTCACGCTAGGCGTGATAGTGGGCGTCATCGCCAGCTTATGGCAACTCTTCCCGAGCGGGCACCTCTCCAGCGAGCAGGTCGCCGAGCACCAGCCCGTCACGCTCGCCGCCATGGAGGGACATTTCCGGACCGAGAGGCAGGCCGGCCTGGTCTTTATAGGGCAGCCGGATATGGAGAACCTCCGGATAGACAACCCGATCGTCCTGCCCGGCGCCTTGAGTATCCTGGTCTACGGGAGCCCGCAGGCCGAGGTCCGGGGACTCCAGGACTTCCCGCGCGAGGACTGGCCCGACAACATCCCGCTCCTCTACTACAGCTACCACGTAATGGTCGGGCTCGGGACCATCTTCATCGGGATAATGACGTTGGCGGCATTCCTCCTGTGGCGGCGCAGGCTCTTCGAGTCGCGCTGGATGCTCTGGGTGCTGATGCTCGCCACACCGTTCCCGTTCATAGCGAACACGGCCGGGTGGTTCACCGCCGAGTTGGGCCGGCAGCCCTGGATCGCCTACGGGCTCCTGCGTACCGAGGACGGCGTCTCACCCCTGATCTCTTCGGGCAACGTGCTCTTCACCATCATCGGTTTTGCGGGGATGTATCTGCTCATCGGCCTCCTCTACTTCGTGCTCATGGTCCGCGATGTTGCCCATGGCCCGGAGAGCGAGGACGAGATGCTGGGCATCCCGAGGGAAGAGTCTGGCGGCTCCGAGTCCCAGAGGGCCTAAAGAGAGGAGACGGTAGTGGAGACGGCATGGTTTATCTTCGTGGCCTTGATGATCACCGCCTACGTCCTGCTGGACGGCTTCGACCTGGGCGCCGGGGCCATACACCTCGTCGCGGCGAAAAATGACCGGGAGCGGCGCATGATCCTGCAGGCCATAGGCCCCGTGTGGGACGGTAACGAGGTATGGCTCATAGCCTCCGGCGGGGTGCTGTTCTTCGCCTTCCCCCTGCTGTACGCCGCCGGCTTCTCCGGGTTCTACCTGCCGCTCATCATCGTGCTGTGGCTGCTCGTGGTCCGGGGCCTCTCCATAGAGTTGCGCAAGCACATAGACAACCCGTTGTGGGCCGCCTTCTGGGACTTCGCAT
>JALYGE010000176.1 GCA_030777225.1 Actinomycetota bacterium | reverse complement strand
GATGGTCTTCATCAGGGTCTGGCCGGTCTTGAAGTCTTTGCCGGCGACCGGCACGCCGCGTTCTCTGGCGAGTTGTGTGAGGGCTGGGACGTCCACGGCCAGAGACGGGGCGCCGTTGGCGTAAGGTACGCCCTCCATGATGGCGGCGTAGGCGTAGACCATGGCCGGCGAGATTGCCGGGTCCGAAGAATCGAGCGCCGCCTCGAAGTTCTCGACGCTGAAGTGCGCCTCCTAGGGCTGCAGATAGGCCTCCGTCGAGGCGCAAGACACCATGACGGCCCGATCCAACCCACGCTCCCGCTTAAAGTTTCGGATGTCCTCCCGCACCTGCTCGGCGGCCTCGCGCAAGGAACCGTAGCTTTTGGTGTGCGTCCCGGAGAGCTTGTGGACGTAACGAGGGTCGAAGACCGCCGGCCAGGGGCGTATCTCCTTCAACTCGTCCCGTACCGCGTTCAGGTGCTCCTTCTCCAGGACCCCGGCGACCGTGGCGGCCTCGTAGGCGTCGTCCGGCAGCGCGTCCCAGCCGCCGAAGACGAGGTCTCCTGCCTCCTGCAACGGCACCAGGTCTTTTATCTTCGGCGTCCTGTTTTCCGTGCGCTTCCCGAGGCGGACGGTCCCGAGCTGGGTCAGCGAGCCGACCGGCCTGGCTAGACCCTGCTTTATAAGCTCGGTCCCGGCGATAAACGTCGTCGCGACCGCGCCCATACCCGGCAGCAAAACACCCAGCCGGCCCGTAGGTTCGAGGATCTCGCGAGCATCACTCATCGGAAACCTTTCTTTCGTCTGCTACTCCTTCGATCAGGATACTGTATTGCTCCTATTCACAAGCCAGTGTTAAGCCATTGTTACAGATATATCAGTTATCCACGGATTTCGGGCTTTATCCACAACATGATGTGGATAACTCGGCCATCCCGGACCTGGACACACTGTATATTGTTCCCCGACGGTTAAACCTGCGCCGTACTTGCGGGCCGCCGGGTTGCGTCTTCTAGCTCGCTGGCGCTGCAAACTTTTCCGGCGTGAGGGTAGGCAACGTCCCGACCGAGAGATTCAAAAACGTCGTTACAGTATTCGCCTCCGTTTGCCTGTGCTATTTCACCAGAAAGTCGTTTGTTCACGAAGCCCTCGAGAAGACCACACAAGGCCGCGGCGAAGCAAAGTATCGCGCCGACCCGAACCACCAGGGGAAGTCAAGATCGAACACGGACTCGTCCTTTCTTTCTCACATCTGCCGGACCATCGCCCTCCTCTCGGTCGAGAGTTCCCGGCCGCCACAACGCCTGCAGGTAGTAGCTGAGGACCAGAAAGAGTCCCCCGAACCCCAGGAAGAGCAGAATGCGCCAGACGACTCCGACCCACACGAGGTCCACCAGAAACAGCTTGCCCACGACCAGGAAGAGCGTGACGAGACCGAGCCGGCCCGGCAGCGCGTGACCCGACCTGAACCCGGCAACGATGAGCACGACGGCGTAGGCTCCCCACACCAACGTCACGTAGGCGGCGCCGTCCGGCAACAGGCTAAACTCGCGCCAGATCAGGGCCAGAAGGCCGGCGTGGGCGGCGATTCTGTAAGCGGAGGAGATCCGGCGCGAAGAAAAGACTAAGCTCGAAGCCACGACCGCCCAGAGCGTGACGAGGTCCGCCAGCGTCCGAACGTTGAGGAGAGCCCGTTCATCGGCGCTGGCGAACACGCTGTCCCACGTGACGTAAACCAGATGACCGATAAACCAGAACCCGACCACGACAAAGATCGTGTGCGCCTGAATGGCGACGATCCGGTCGGAGGTCCGGCGCGCCACCGCGTGCAGCAGCGCCGCTTCTACGGCCAACGCGACAAAGAGTGTGGCCCCCTCCAACAACAACGTAATCGCCACCGTCCCCAGCAACAACGCCGTGAGAGCATGGGTGTACGCTAGCTCGCCCAGTTTCAACCGCCGCAGGATCGCGTAAGCGAGGACGTAGACTGCGGCGAGGGCCGTCGCTATCCAGCCCGCCGCGTCCGACGTGAGCGACCAGATCTCCGCGGTAAAGGCCACCAGTAACAGGGGGGACGATACGGCGAGCAGATGCGCCGGAGCCCGGCTGCTAATGGGAGTCCGGCTGCTGATGCCTCCGGCGAGGGACTCCGCCTCGTCGGACCGCAGAGCTTCCCGCATCAACGATCCAAGCCAGGGGACCAGGAAGGCCGCGACCACGCCGAGTTGGAGTGCGATGGTATCCGGTTCAGTTATCTCTACGCCCAAGCCGCCGGCGTTCCAGTAACCGATCAGAAGCATCGCCCACGTACCGGCGGTCGAAATCAGAAGCAGCGGGCTCCAGCCTTTGTAGCAGTACATTGCTACGATCCCCAGGAGCAGGAGGCTCGCGTAGAGCGCGAGGTCCCCGTACTCCCGGTCTCCGTGTAGAGCAGGAACGGTGTCCCGAACCCTCCGGCGGCCCCGATCATGGAGAGCGCCGCCTGGTCCTGGCGGATCGAGAACGCGAACGCGAGCGACGTCGTCGCCACCATAAAGACGAACGCCAGGGCGTGAGGCACCAGCGCGTAGAGTGTGTACGCGGCGAAGCCCGTCGTATAGAAAGCGCCGATACCGCCACCGAGCAACACTTGGCTAAACGCCCGGCGTTCCTCGTAGACGCGCAGCCCGGTCACGATCAGGGACGCCCCGACCGCCAGCCCGAACCCGACCCGTACCTCCGGACTGAGCCAGCCCTGGTCCACGGAGAATTTGAAGAGGAACGCGAGCCCGAACAATAACAGCCCGATGCCGATCTTGTTGAGCCACCACTCCCATCCTCGCAGGCGGAACAGCTCGGTGAGCCCGCCGGGCCTCCCCTCGCCACCACTCTCCCGCGTCTCCACACTTCTCGCCCCACGATTCGTTGCTTCGCCGCGCGAGAGGCTCTCCTGCCGCGTCCGGCGTCTGGCAACCGAGATCTCCCAGGGCATCCCGGAGCAGGAGGCGCTGCTCCTCGACTTTTCTCTCCAGGTCCTCGATCCGCTCCAGCAAGTCCTGGGCTCCGCCGTTGCTCATAACCTCTCTCCCGCGTTGCACAGCAGTTCCGCTTCTTCCAACTTGGAGACAGCCGTCTCCACCATCCACTCCACTTCTCTCAACTCTTCGAGCGCCGCCAGCGGACGCTCCCGGGCGAGCGCAGAGGCGCCCGAGTACCGCCTCCATACCCCCGCCGCCGGGGCCTCGCGCGACAGACGTTCCACCCTGCGCCACAGTCCATCTTCGAGGTCTCCGCCCGCCAGCGCCTCGTCCACGGTCCGGAGCCTCCCGGCCAGAAGGATCACCCGGGGCGCGAGTTCCGAGATCCTGCCCTCCACCTCCCGCCGCGCCTCCCTCAACTCCGCCGGGCTCAACAGTCCCGGCGCACCGCCGTAACGCCCGCCACTTACGAGGAGCACCAGAACCAACAATAACCCCGCCACACCCGACGCGAAAAGCCCGGTCATCCAGAACGAGTATCCCGACCCGGCCACAACCCCCGACAGCGACTCCACCATCCAACGACCTCAGCTTCGCCTACACCAATACTTACACCGTAAGGTACCACCAAAGCGTGAGTTTGCCTACGGACGGACGCGAAGTCTTAGCAAAATTTAATGAAACATTATGGGGCTAGCGTATGATAGCGACGGTGAGGGCGAAGGTGGCGAGGGCGAGGGCGGCCGCGGCGAGGTAGGCGCCGGTCAGGCCGATAGGGACGGCGAGGGTCGCCATGAAGAGTGGACCGATGGTCTGGCCGAGCCGCAGGATCATGCCGTTTATCGAGAGGAAGGCGCCGCGGTTGTCTACGGGAGCGACCTCGTTCAAGAGGGAGAAGATGTTGGGGATGTTGATGCCGTTGGCGACGCCGAGCAGCGCGGCGGACACCAGCAGCAGGGGTAAGGTCGGCACCAGCGAGGCGACTACGAGCGCCGCGGCGTAGAGCAGGAAGGCGAACTTGAGGAGCGTCTTCTCCCGGAAGTAACCCGTCAGGCGTCCGAGCTGCGAGGAGGTCAGGGCGGTGGTCAGCGACGCCCCGGAGAGGACGAACCCGATGACGTAGGAGGGCGCGCCGAAGCGTTCGTTCATCAAGATCGGGAGGTAGGCCAACTGGGCGCCGAAGAGAAGGATAAACGACACGAGGGAGGCCGTGAGCACCCCGAGTATTTTTATGTTCGTCAGGCGCGGCCAGAGGTTCCCGAAGACGTTGCCGAAAAACTCCTTCAGGCCCTGGTCGTTCTCCGGCTCCGGGTTGTGCAACGAGAAGAGCACCACGAAGGCTACGGGAATCGCCAAAAAAGGCAGGAGGAACGGGTAGAACCAACCGAATGTCGCCAAGAGGCCGCCGATACCGGGGTAAGTCGCGGTGCCGGTGGAGAGGACGCTGGAGTTATAGCCCAGCGCGGCCGAGCGTTCGCGACCATCGTAGATGTCCCCGATCACGGTGACGTTCAGCGTACCCAACGCGGCGGCCCCCATCCCCTGGACAAAGCGCAGGACCAGGAGCATGTCGAAGCTCGTGGCGAAGGCGCAGAGTCCGCCGGCGACGCCAAAGAGCAGGAGCGCGGGCGTCAGGATAGACTTGCGCCCGTAGCGGTCGGACATGATGCCCAGGACCGGTGTCAGAACGATACCAGGCAGAGTGAAGGAGGTGATCAGGAGTCCCACCTGCCCGCTGCTTATACCAAACTCCTGTATGACCTTCGGAAAAGCCGGCGTGACGCTGGTGACGCCCAGCACGGCCATGAGGGTTATGCTGAAGAGGACGTTCAGATTGTGGTCCTTGTAGACCTTGCGGACCCCGCCCTCTCTCTCGGTTTCTGTAGTCACGAGGCGTAACTGTACCAGCTTGGGTGTCGCCAGTGGCGAGTAAAATCACATCCGCCGTCAGGCGGGCGGCTTCCATCCAAGACGGGCCAGGAGGGCGGCGGTCATGGCGGCGGTGGCACCCCACACCTCGTAACCTTCCACGGCAAAGACCGGCACTTCGTAGTCGCGGCCGTCGCGGGTCCAGATGACCTTCTGGAACGTGTCTGGGGATAGTAGATCCCTGAGCGGTGCGGTGAAGACCTCCTCGACCTCCCGGGGGTCTATGACGAACTCCGCCTCGTGGGGCAAGAGACCGACGTAGGGGCTCACCCGGAAATTCGAGGGCGGGATGTACATCTCTTCCAGCTCCCCGATGATCTCCACCATCTCCCGGCTCAGGTCTATCTCCTCTTCGGCTTCGCGCAGGGCGGTCTCCAGGAGGGAGTCGTCGCCGGGCTCCAGGCTGCCGCCGGGGAAGGAGATCTGGCCGGCGTGGTCGTTCAGGTGGCCCTTGCGGACGGTGTACACGAGCTCCGCGCCATCCGGGTTTAACAAAACCGGCACGAGCACCGCCGCCCGGCGCGAGCTCTCGTCCGGCGGCGGAATTCTGGGACGCCGCTCGCCGGTCTCGATGTCTACCGGCGAGAATGCCTCGTACACCCGGTGCCAGTCCTCCAGGGGACGCGCCACGACCTCGCGCAGCAGGCTCGGGAAATCGTTGGGGTCGCCGTAAAGCGCTCTGCTCTGCTCGTTCACGCAGCTAATAATAGACCATCGTCCAACGAGCAAATGAGAACGCGGCCACGGCCGGTCAGTTCGAGGAACGCCGGTCTTCCTGGTGGGAGACCTCTTTGGTCCAGGGGCCATCGCTCTTGCCGTTAGAGCCGTCCATGGACTGGATCGTGCGGATGGGGAACGGGATCTCTATCCCCTCTTCCCCGTAACGCTTGTGAAGGCGTTTGATAAACTCGTGCTTGATCAGGTACTGGTTCACGACCTCGGTGGTCTGCATGATGAGCGTGAAGTCTATGCTGAAGTCGCCGAAGTTGTTGTACCGGATAAACGGCTCCTCCTCGGGAACTCCGCCCTCGATCTCCGTCATGACCTCCGTCGCCACCTCGACCGTCACCTTCTCGACGTGCTCCAGGTCGCTCATGTAGCTCACCCCGACGGGTATCAGGACCGACATCTGCTGTTCCGGCTGATAGTAGTTGGTGATGATGGAGGACGAAATCTCGGCGTTCGGGACGATGATCATGTTGTTCGGCAACGACCGGATCGTCGTGTTCCGCCACGAGATGTCCTCCACGTAGCCCTGCTCGCCCGAGCTGAGCTCCACGAAGTCGTTCGGCCGGAGTTGCTTGGAGAGGATTATGACGATGCCGGCGAAGAGGTTGGCGAGCGTCTCCTGCAGGGCGAGCGCCACGGCCAGACCACCAACGCCGAGGGCGCCGAGTATCGGAGTGATCCTGATGCCCAGGCTCTGCAGGATAACGAGGGCGGCGAGCACCGCGATTGTTATTCGCACGACGTTGGTGATCAGGGACGACGAAGGTAGCCCCTGGACCTGGTTGAAGTAGAGGCGGATGAAACCGGCGGCGATCCTCGCCAGCACGAGGGCGATGGAGATGGTGAATATTATGAGGAGTATATTCTTGAACAGGCCCGCGAGCGTCTGGTCAATGTCGCGGCGCAGGATGACGAAGTAGATGCTGGCGAGGGCGAACCAGATGGTTACCACGTGGCGCAGGGAGTAGATAATGATGGTGTCGCCGTTCCATGCGGTCTGGCGGACCATGCGGTAGAGCCTCTTGAGCGCCACCTTCTCGAAAATGAGCCCGATCAGGGTTCCACCGACCACCACGCCGAGCGAGATCAGGAGTTGGGTCAGGGGTATACCCTTCCAAAGCTCGTTTAAATAGTCCACTACCGACTCACCGTCCTCAAAGCCTGTTTCGAAAAGTTCCGTCAGGCCCGTAACCTGTACTCAAAAATAGCCCAGTCGCAACAAACGCCATGATACGCAAAATTTCGTCCCCGGTGCAAAGTCAGTTGGCGATGTTCTTCCGGGCGACCACGTTGTTCGGGCGCACCCGGATCAATAGCTCGCCCTCCACGCTGTTTCGCCCTCCGTAGCTTTCGGCCAGTTCCTCCCCCATGTACCGGTTGGCGATGCGCGTCGCCCAGTAGAAAAGGTCCGGGTCATTTTCGCTGATCTCGGCCTCGCCCTCGATCAGGACGAAAGCGAACGGTGGTTCTTCGTCGTCCACGCAGAGGCTCACCCGCCGGTCGTTCCTTATATTGTGTGCCTTGACCGACTCATGCCTATCGATTCCGCTGGGCCAAAACGCTAACCTCAGCTGGAGTGCATTAGTCTCCCTCGTAGAGCCCGTGCCGGCGATGCCACTGCTCAAGCGACTCCTCGGGGTATCGTCGGAAGTGCCACTCGCCGTCTCCCTCCTCGGGCACCTCACACCACGGAGCGGCAAACTCCAGCATGATCCTCACCCGCTCGGGAGGTTCGGGCAGCGGCGTGTCTACCGCCGAGGCGAACGGATGTACTAGCTCCGGGTAGCTCGGGGAGAAGAGCCAGAGAAAGCTGCCACATAGCCCGCAGAAGTTCCGCTCCGCTTCGCTGACCGGCACCTCGTCCGCGTCACCGCGATCGTAGAGCTTCGCGTTGTAGACACGGAGGTTCTCCTCGCCCTCGACCTCCAGAGTGCGCGAAGCGGCACCAATGTTGATTGCGTAGCCCCCGCCACCAGCCGTCTTGCGGCAGATCGAGCAGTAGCACGCTTGGTAGGGGTAGGGCGTCGATGAGTCCACGCGGAAGCGCACCGCCCCGCAGTGGCACGAGCCTTCTAGCTCCATGGCGAAACCTCCTTATAGAAGTACCGGTTATGGCCTTATTCTAGGTTACGCTACGCTCTCCCCCAACGGCGAGGCCGCCGTGGAGGTGGTCGGCTAACGCGGTGACGAGGCCCGCGAGGAGACGAAGGCCGGAAGCGAGCGCGGAGACTCTTGTCTAGCGCGGACACGGGCGACGGCGCATGAGATTCCGCGCCACTGCTTAAGCCGGTTCACGCACCGCTCGACCGCGTTGCGCTTCGCGTAGATTCGGCGTCGAAGCTCGGCGGCCGCCCGCCGAGGGATGCAGCGGCAAGCCTCGCCACCCGATGCATAGACAACCCAGAACA
>JALYGE010000175.1 GCA_030777225.1 Actinomycetota bacterium | reverse complement strand
TCCGTAATGGAGGGTGGGGCGAACTCGGTCTGCGAGGCGCTGGCCGCCGGGGTGCCGGTGGTCGGCTCCCACATCCCCGGCAACGTCGGCATGCTAGGCGTGGATTACCCAGGTTACTACCCGCCCGGCGACACGGAGGCGCTGGCGTCGCTGCTGGAGAAGGCCGAGCGCGACGAAGGTTTCTACGGGTCGCTAAAGGTCGCGTGCGAGGCCCGGCGGCGGCTGGTCTCGCCGGAACACGAGCGTGGGGCGCTGGAGGCACTGGTGACGGAGGTCACTGTGGAGAGCAAAAACCGGGCCGCGGACATATAATTGTCGGTATGGACGAACGAACGCGCATACGGCTGACGAAGTACTCTACAAAGGCCGGTTGAGCCTCCAAGTTCGCTCCGGGGGACCTGGAGCAAGCACTCGAAGGACTCACGCCGGCCGCGGCTGACGGCTTTATGAGCGGCATGGAGACCCGGGACGACGCTGGGTACATACCGTTCGGCGGCGGCCTGCTCCTGCAATCCGCGGACTTCTTCACGCCCATCGTGGACGACCCGTACCGGTTCGGGCAGATCGCCGCGGCCAACGCTTTCTCGGACATCTACGCGATGGGCGGAAATCCGCTTACCGCCATGAACCTGGTCGCCTTCCCCTGCTCGCTGGACCTGGGGATACTGCGCGAGATACTGGCCGGTGGGCAGTCCAAGATCGACGAGTCCGGCGCGAAGCTCTGCGGCGGCCACTCCGTCCAGGACGACGAGCCGAAGTTTGGCCTCTCCGTAACCGGCTTCGTAGAGGAAGACCGGGTCATCAGGAACGCCGGCTCCCGTCCCGGCGATGCCCTGGTGCTCACGAAGCCGCTCGGCCTGGGGATACTCACCACGGCGGTAAAGCGCGACATTCTCTCCGAGTCGGAGATAGAGGACGCCATCGAGGCCGCAGCCACGCTCAACAAGGCCGCCTGCGAGGCTATGCAGTCGGTAGGAGTATCCGCCGCCACGGACGTAACCGGCTACAGCTTCCTGGGCCACCTCTCGGAGATGCTCGAACCTGGAGGAGTCGGGGCCGTGATCCGTCACGGCGACGTGCCGGTCTGGGAGAAGGCCGCGCCGCTGGCCGCCGAGGGCTGCTACCCCGGTGGACTGGTGAACAATCGGGATTACATCGGGGATACGGTAATAGCCGAAGACGTGACTCGGGAAGACCTGCTCCCACTCTACGACCCGCAGACGAGCGGCGGACTCCTCATCGCCGTCGCCGAAGAGCGCCGGGCTGAATTCGTCCGCGCGCTGGAGGACCGTGGTACGCGGGCGTCGGTGGTCGGCGAGCTCGTCGAAGAGCCGGGGATCCGCGTCACCCGCTGAGTTCCATTCGACCGTCTTCCGAAACTACGGACGGGCCGGCGTCTTGACGGGTGTCGCCGCTACAGGCAAGATAGCGTCAGGTGGAAAAGGTGGAAACTCGCTCCGTCAGTGATACGGGTACGATGCCGCAGGGCAGAAAGTTGATGCCACGCCCCGGCTCGGCCGAGGAGTTGCGGCGGTTCGCCGAGGTCCAGCGCCGACTCGCGCCGCTGTTCGAGAAGGCTTTCCCGGACCGGCGGGCCCGTCAGACGGTTCTCGTGGTGCCCAGCCTCTCGCTGGACGTGGAGGAGCTGGCGAAGATCTCGGGCGTCCATCACTACGAGGAGCGGCTCCTGTGCATGCTGATGCTCCTGAGGATGCCCGGCGCCAACCTTATTTACGTCACGAGCCAGCCGATAGCGTCCACGATCATCGACTACTACCTGCACTTGCTGCCGGGCATACCGACCAGCCACGCCCGCCGCCGCCGCCTGACGCTCCTCTCCTGCCATGACGCCTCGAGCGCCCCTCTAACCCGGAAGATCCTGGACCGCCCCCGCCTCATGGACCGCATCCGGGCCGCCGTCCCGGACCGGGAGGCCGCCCACATGACCTGCTTCAACACCACCCCCCTCGAACGCACCCTAGCCGTACAGCTCGACATACCCATCTACGCCAACGACCCCGCCCTCAACCACCTCGGCATCAAGAGCGGAAACAAAGAGGTCTTTCGGGAGGCGGGCATAGACATGCCGGACGGCGCCGAGCATCTGCGAGACGCCGGGAACATCGCCCAGGCCCTGGCCGACCTCAAACGCCGCAACCCGGGGCTGCGCCGCGCGGCGGTAAAGCTCAACGAAGGCTTCTCGGGCGAGGGAAACGCTACCTTCTCCTATGGCGGCGCGCCGGAGTCCGGCGACCTTACGCGCTGGATCTCCTCCGAGTTGCCGCGGCGCATCCGCTTCGAGGCCAAGAACGAGACCTGGGAGCGCTACTGTCAGAAGTTCGAGGAGATGGGCGGCATCGTCGAGAGCTTCGTGGAGGGTGAAGAGGTGCGCTCCCCGTCGGTACAATGCCGCATAGAGCCTCTGGGGCAAGCGTGCATCGTCTCGACCCACGACCAGGTGCTCGGCGGCCCCTCCGGTCAGATCTTCCTGGGCGCCGCCTTCCCCGCCGACGAGGAGTACCGCCAGGACATCCACGAGGCCGGCCACAGGGTATGCAACGTGCTCCAGGAGAAAGGCGTCCTCGGACGCTTCGCCGTTGACTTCGTCTCCGTCCGGCGCGGTGACGGCTGGGAGCACGCGGCGATAGAGATCAACATCCGCAAAGGCGGCACCACCCACCCTTACCTCATGCTCCAGTTCCTCACCGACGGCGACTACGACGTGAGCCGTGGCCTGTACTACACACCTACCGGCCAGCCCTGCTATTATTACGCCTCGGACAACCTCCAGAGCGACGACTACGTGGGCCTCACCCCCGACGACCTCATAGACATCGCCGTAAACAACGAGCTACACTTCGACGCCGCCGACCAGCAGGGCGTCGTCTTCCACCTCATCGGCGCGCTCTCGGAGTTTGGCAAGCTCGGCACCGTCTGCATCGGCGACAGCCGCGAGAGCGCCCGCAAGCTCTACCACGACACCGTCGCCATCCTGGACCGCGAGGCCCGGCAGAACCTTCCCTAAAGCTCCCCGGCAACCCGCGAACGCGCCGCGTCCCGCGCCTCTAACACCCGCCGGACAGCGGCCTCGGCGGTGTCTGCGAGCGCGGTCAGATGCCCCATCTTGCGACCCGGACGCGCCTCCGCTTTCCCGTAGAGATGCAGCTTTACCTCCGGCAGAGAGCATACCGTTTCCCAATCCGGCTCACCGTCCACCCACAAGTCCCCGAGCAGGTTCGCCATCGCCGCGGGTCGCACGCGCTCCGTACTCCCGAGCGGCAGCCTGCAGACGGCCCGGAGCTGCTGCTCGAACTGGGAGGTTACGGCGCCCTCGATGGTCCAATGCCCCGAATTGTGGGGGCGAGGTGCGATCTCGTTGACGAGCAACTTTCCTTCACTAGTCAGAAAAAACTCCACACAGGCCGTCCCGACTATCTCCAACTCCTCGAAGATACCCCGCGCTATCTCCACCGCCTCCCGCTCCGCCTCCGGCGTCACATCCGCCGGCGCCACGGTAACGTCAAGAATGTGGCGGTCATGCGTGTTCTCCACCACGCCGTAGTGGGCGAACGAGCCATCCATCCCCCGCGCCGCCACGACCGAGACCTCCTTCTCGAAGTCTACCCAGGACTCCAGCACCGCCTCGCCGCCCAAAGCGTCCCACGCGCCACCCGCCGCCTCCGGCGCGTCTATCCTCGACTGCCCCTTGCCGTCGTAGCCGAAACCCGCCGTCTTGAGCACCGCGGGGACCCCAATCTCCCGCAACGCGCCGTCCAGTGCTGGCCGCCCCGGAACCTCCCGGAACGGCGCCACCGGAAAACCCGCCCGCCGGAGAAACGTCTTCTCCCGCAGTCGGTTCTGCGCCGTGTGGAGCGCCTTCCAGCCGGGCCGCACCGGCACGACGGAGGAGACCGCCTCCACGGTGGCCGCCGGGATATTCTCGAACTCCAGCGTCACCACGTCCACGCTGCGGGCGAACTCCCCCACGGCGTCGAGGTCGTCGTAGGCGGCGCTCCACTCCCGGTCCGCGACTTGTCCCGTGGGACTGTCCCAATCCGGGGAGAATACATGGATCCGGTAGCCCATCCGCCAGGCGACGAGCGCTAGCATCCGCCCCAACTGCCCGCTACCGAGCACCCCGACAATCGAGCCGGGCAGGATGGCCGCGCTCACGAGAGCTCCGATTCCAGGGCCTTCCGCGCCTGCTCCACCCGGAACTCCCGCAGTCTCTCCCGAAGCTCCGGCCGGCCGTTGGCGAGGATGGCGACGGCTAGCAGGGCGGCGTTGGTGGCCCCGGCCCGGCCGATGGCGAGCGTCCCGACCGGCACGCCGGCGGGCATCTGGACGATGGAGAGCAGCGAGTCCTCGCCCGAGAGCGCCCGGCTCTCGACCGGCACGCCGAGGACGGGCACGGTGGTGTGGGCGGCGACCATCCCCGGAAGGTGGGCCGCGCCGCCGGCGCCGGCGATGATCACCTCCAGCCCGCGTTCCTCCGCCTCCTTCGCGTACGAGGCCATAAGCTCCGGCGTCCGGTGCGCCGAGACCACGCACTTCTCGTGCGCCACCCCGAACCGCTCCAGCGTCTCGGCCGTGTGGCGCATCGTCTCCCAGTCGGAGGCACTGCCCATGATCACACCGACAAGAGGCTTCCCCCCTGTATCCGCTTCCACCGAGGCTCTCTCGCTCACAACCCTCCCTGACCGGACTCTTCTCCGCACGTCCCGGCGAGTATACGCGCCGCGCCGTCAGCATCCAAGACGCTGGGGACTCTGTCGCGGACGGTAGCACGGAAAGACCCATGAAAACCTGGCTTACGGGAAATATCTGGCGGCCCCGGGCATTGTCGGGTCGCGATGCTCGAGTAGAATTAGCTGGAGTTTCGAGGAGACGGACATAGAAGTAGGACAGATAACTTCCACCGAGAGTAGAAGAGTCGAGGATACGCTGGGGCGCGAAGAGCGGCTCTATCGGTCGCTGGTGGACAATGCGCTGGATATGATCTCAGTCTGCAGCGTCGAGAACACGTTCCTGTATATCAGCCCTTCGGTGGAGCGGGTTCTGGGTTACAGGCCGGAGGAGTTGATCGGGGCTACGGTCTCCGACTTCGTCCATCCCGATGACCTGGCGGAGTATGGTCAGAGGATTATCGAGGAGATCCAGACCGCCTCCGGCCCCTTCGGTCCTATAGAGGCCCGCTACCGGCACAAGGACGGCTCCTGGCGCCACCTGGAGACAACCATGAACGTCCTGGTGGACGACCCGGACGTGGGGGTATCGTCTGCGTCAGTCGGGACGTAACGGAGCGGAGATACCTGGAAGAAGAGATCCGGCTCCTCAACAAGAGCCTCGAAGAGCGGGTCGCGGAGCGCGCCGCGCAACTTGAGGCCGCGACCAGGAAGATGGCGGAGGGCGAGGAACGCTACCGGGCGGTGGTCGAACAGGCCGCGGACGGCATACTGCTGGTCGATGTCGACAGCAAGCGCGTTCTGGAGGCCAACGCCGTCTACCAGGACCTGCTCGGCTACGCCCCCGGAGAGATCCTGCGCCTGACGCTCTACGACCTCGTCCCGTACCCCCGGGAAGCCATGGACTGCTACGTCCGGCGCGTGCTGGAACAGAAGAGCTACGTCAGCGGCGAGCGGCGCCACCGCCGCAAGGATGGCTCGCTGGTGGACGTCGAGGTGAGCGCGAACGTGATCTCCTACTCCGGCGAAGAGACCCTGTGCATCGTCGTCCGGGACATCACCGAACGCAAGCGGGCCGCCGAGACCTTGCGCGAGGTGCGGGAGGCCGAGCGCCGGCGGATGGCCCGCGACCTCCACGACGGCGCCCTCCAGGACCTCACCTACGCCCTCGCCGAAGCGCAGATCATCTAGGCCCTCTCCGAGGACGTGAAGCTGGAGGAGAGGCTGTCTCAGCAGCTAGAGGCTTTGAGGCGCGCGGAAAGAGGGCTGCGCAGCGCCGTCTACAACCTGCGCCTGGAGGAGGAGCGAGACCGGCCGTTCCCGGCGCTGCTAGAGGCGCTGGTAGCCCAGAACCGGGATATGGCCCCACTGCGACCTGCGCCTGGCCGTGGACGGCGGCTTCCCGCAGGCACCCCTGGGAGAGACCGGCACGGAGTTGCTGAGGATAATCCAGGAGGCCCTGAGCAACGTCCGGCGACATTCCGGGGCAAAGAACGTGCTGGTAACCGTGTGGCTCGAAGGCGTCGATCTAGTAGCGGAAGTCTCCGACGACGGGCGCGGCTTTAAACCGGGGAGTGGGACTGGAG
>JALYGE010000174.1 GCA_030777225.1 Actinomycetota bacterium | reverse complement strand
CGTGGGTCCCGCCGGGCGTCGGCCGCGTCTACGTCCAAGCCTCAGCCTTTCCTCGTTTTGCATTACCCTGTGGCGCCCGAGAGCTTCAACGAGCCGAGCTTCTAGCCGCGCGAGTAGGGGCAAGGTAGGCATCAAGGCACCAATTTACACCAGTAATACACCAACCCGCACGAACAACGGCGAACACCCACAATAACCTGCTAGAGCGAATATGCTTATTTGCAGGAGTTTTCGGACATCAGCGAACATTCACGACAGAAAGGCTCTGACTTTGCACGGCGGAGGTCAGGGGTTCAAATCCCCTCGGCTCCACCCTAAGATATCTTGTTTTTTAAGAATCCCTCTATCCGTTCGAGCGCCCGGCTAATGTTCTCGCGCGAGTTGGCGTAGGAGAAGCGCAGGTGGCCTTCGCCGTACTCACCGAAGCCTGTGCCGGAGAGGCAGGCAACGCCGGCTTTCTCCATTAGCAGGTCGGCCAGGGTGTTTGAGTCATAACCGGTCTCCGTGATTCGTGGGAAGGCGTAGAAGGCGCCCCGGGGTGTTACGCACTCTATGCCGGGGAGGTCGTTGAGGCCGGCGACTATGAGGTCCCGGCGGGCGCGGAACTCTTCCAACATCTCTTTTACGCTGTCCTGGGGTCCGTTGAGGGCTTCGAGGCCCGCGTACTGGGTGGCGGCGTTGGTGCAGGAGTTGGAGTTGACCTGGAGCCTGGTGATCTGCTCGGCCATGGGTGCAGGCATTACGCCGTAGCCGAGACGCCAGCCGGTCATCGCATAGGTCTTGGAGAAGCCGTCGAGGATTATGGTGCGGTTCTCGGGACCCATCTCCGGCCGAGAGGCGATACTGGAAAAGGGAGTTTCATAGAGTAGGCGGGAGTAGATCTCATCGCTCAGCACGAAAACGTCGGGGCGCCCGCGCAAGATTTCGGCCAACCCGGCGAGGTCTTCTTTTGTAAGAACGCCGCCGGTCGGGTTGGCGGGAGAGTTCAGGATCACCAGCTTCGTGCGTTCGCCCAGGCCCGCGCGGAACTCCTCCAGGTCGAAGCGGAACTCGTTCTCCTGGCGCAGCGGCACCGGGACCGGACGCCCGCCGGCGAAGTTGACCATCGACTCGTAGATAGGGAAGGAAGGGTTCGGCAGCAGCACCTCGTCGCCCCGCTCGACGAGGGCGAGGATCGTGAAGAACATGATCGGCTTCCCGCCCGGTGTAACGACGACCTGCTCAGGCTCGACCTTTATGCCCCGGCTCTTTGAGATGTCGGCGGCGATAGCTTCACGTAGCTCGGGGATGCCGGCGGCCGGGGTGTAGTGAGTCTGGCCGTCGCGCAGCGCCCGGCAGCCGGCCTCTACGATGTGTTCCGGGGTGTCGAAGTCCGGCTCGCCGATCTCCAGGTGTACGATGGCGCGGCCCTGTGCCTCCAGGGCCTTCGCTTTCGCCAGCACCGAAAAAGCCGACTCGGTGCCCAGACGCTTCATTCGTCCCGCCAGCTTCAACCCGACTCTTCTCCTCTCTATCCTGATGCCGCCGACGCATTACAACACACGCCGGAGGACGAATCTGGCGCGAGACGCCCCGCGATACGCGCTAGAATATGCCGGTCGGTTTAATGTTCGGAGTTCGAGGGCCCGGATCCTTTGGGAACCGGACCTATTCTACCTTGCAACTGAAAGGCACGAGTCTTGTCTGTAGAGCACGATGGAAAAACGAACGGCTTGCCGTTCGACCTGTGCGCCTTCGACCTCGATGGGACCATCCTGCGCCGGGACCTGGTCATAACGGAGCGCACGATGGACGCCGTGAGCCGGCTCCGGGCGCGTGGGGCCCGGCTCGTGGTCGCCACGGGACGACAGTACGAGGGCGCCCGCGAGCACGCCCGCCGGCTGGGGTTCCGCGGCTCTGAGCCGGTGATCTGCTACGGCGGGGCCATGATCCGGAGCATAGACGGCGAGACCCTCCTGCATCGCACCATAGACCGCGATCTCGGCGTGGAGGTCCTCGAATGGGCGCAGGAGAGAGGGCTGCACGTCCGCATCTTCCTCGACGGCCACATCGTATCCTCCCCGCGCACCACCGCCCTGCTCGAAAACCTCAAACACCCCGAGGTCATGGAGGTCTCGGTCGTGGACTCGCCCGCCGATTGGCTCCGCGAGGCTACAGAGAACCCTACCAAGATCGTCTTCGTTGACTACCCGGACCGCATCGGCGGTTGGCTGGAAGACGCCCGCGAGGCATTCTCGGGACGCCTATTCGTCACCCGCAGCCTGCCGCACTACGTCGAGGTCGGGGGCCTCGAAGGGACGAAGTCTCAGGCACTGGGATACTTGTGCGAGAAATGGGGGATAGAGTCGCGTCGCACGCTCGCCTTCGGAGACGCCGACAACGACATAGATATGCTCCGCTTCGCCGGCCACGGGGTCGTCATCGGCGGTTTGACGGAGGCCGTGCGCGAGGCCGCCGATACCATTGCTCCCCCGGTGGACGAGGACGGGGTAGCCCATTACGTCGAAGAGTTGCTAGGGAAAAGCTAGTGCCGGAGCTACCGGAGACGACGGTGATCTCGGAGGACATCCGCGCCCTGGCCGGAGGCAAAAAAGTCCTCCGGGCCGCCGTTTTTCGCCCGGATGTTACGAACGTGGCGTTGGATGAGTTCGGCGAGAGGCTCGTCGGTAGGACGTTGCTCGGCACGGGCCGGCGCGGCAAGATCATCGTCCTCGACTTCGGGGATGTGGTGGGCGTCATCCATCTGGTCATCTCCGGGCGCGTCATGCGTCTTTCGGAATGGCAGGAACCCGACCGTATGAACACGGCCATCCTGGAGTTCGAAGATGGACCGGTGCTGGCCTTTACCCGGCTCTGGCTCGGCTACTTCAACCTGTACGAGCCCGGAGAGGTCGACGACCATCCCTTGATCTCCCGCCTCGGCCCCGACCCATTCTCGAAAGAGTTCACGACCGAGTATCTGGTGCGAGCCTTCAGGCGCAAGGCGAACGTAAAGGGGCTGCTACTCGACCAGTCGGTGGTCGCGGGCCTGGGAAACATTTACGTGGACGAGGTGCTCTTCGCCGCGGGCGTCCATCCCACGCGTCGGGCCCACACGCTGAGTTTGGAGGAGATAGAGAAGATCCATGCGGCCACCCGCGACATACTCCGGCGCGCTATCGAGTTGCGGGGCACGACCTTCGACTCCTACCACGACGCCTTCGGAGAGACCGGCAAGTTCCAGCATCAGCTACAGGTTTTTACCCGCGACGGGGAGCCGTGTCTTGCGTGCGGCACGGAGATCTCCAAGCTAAAGGTCGCGGGACGGGGGACGCACGTCTGTTCGACGTGTCAGCCGCCAGACGGACTGTAGCCGAGGTTGCCGGATTCGCCTTCCGGCGTGGTCTCCGGGACGGTGGGGCCGGGCCCGAGTAGATCCGGGTTCGAGTTCGCCAGCTCCTGGGCTTCCTGGTAGGAGTTCTCTGCTTCCTGATAGCTGTCGCTGGCCTGGGTAAGCAGTTCCTCGGCCCTCTCCCGATTATTCTCCAGCGTGGGATCCTCTATGAGGAGGCCGTAGAACTCTATCTCGCTCGACTCGGCGGAGATCTGAGCCTCCATCGCCTCGCTGAGCAGGTTGGCATACCTTTTAACTGGTTGTTCTACTTCCAGATCCTGTATTTCTTGGAGCGATCCGCGGGCCTCTTCGAGATTGGAGCGGGCTTCTTCGAGGTCGCTCTGCGCGGCGGCTATGCGCTCCTTTTCTTCTCTAAAGGCATTTTCGTCCTCGGAGCCGCCACCACTGGTCTCTATTTGCTCTTTGACTTCCTGGTAGGTGTCGCGGGTCTGACGGAAGAGCTCGTTGTGCTGCGCCACGGCTTCGTTGGCCAAGGAGATCGCCTCGTTGGCCTGCTCGCGGGGGTCTTCGGAGAAACCTGAACAGCCATATACGAGAAATGTTGCGAGGATTATCACAACGGTTAGTGTCAAACGGTTTATCATATTCGCCATGAGTGAAGGAAGTTTACCGCCTTTTGGTGTTTTCAGGTCCAACTTTTTGCCGTTTTCTCTAGCGAGGCGCGCCGCTAGGCGTTTCAAAGGGCGTCTCCGTCGGCCCCGTTACGCAAAACCCGCGCCCGACCCAGTCCTGCGCGCTCGAGCGGCGGCCGTTATTCGGGAGCACGCCGAGTCTCACGCCACGCTCTTCGAGCGGGCCGAGCGTCTCAGGGCGCGGGCCGAGCGGTTGGAGCGCGAGGGCACGCCAAGTGACAGCGCGCATAACCGCGCCGAGAGAGCCGAGAGAGAGGTCGCCGATGAACTCGCCGGTCTTCGCGCCTCGTTCGGGGCAACCGTAGGAAGCAGAGAAGGACAATTAGCCTTCGACCAGGAGGTCGCGCTTCTTTATCCTGTTCTCAAGCTCTCTGACGCTGCTCCCTAGCTGCCGGAGCCCAGGGCGTTTACCGCATCCTGGGCGAGCTTGCGGGCCTGGGGTCCCGTCTTCGGATTGAGGAACAGGAAGCCCACGGCCGCGGCGAGGAGTAAGAAAAATATGGCGGAACCACCGCCACCGCTGCTCTTTACCTTCTCGCCCCGCACCCGCTTGCTGCCCTCCTGGGCGGCTGCGGTGGCGGCCTCGATCTGCTCCCGAAGCTTGTCGTCGTCCCAGAGGCGGGCGACTATCTTGCCTGGGCTGTCGCTGGAGACTTCTCCGTAAACCTTGTTGGCCGCCTCGATAAAGGTGCGGAGATTGTTGCGAAGCTCGTCGTCGTAGAGCAACCTCTCTGCTACCGGCCGGGCTTCTGCGAAGAAAGCGCTCAGCGCCGCGACCGGGATGAACGACCTGGACTCGGCCTGCTCTCTGAGCCTCTCTGCTCGGCTTTTTCTCCCAAACACCTGGAACCTCCCTCTCTGCTCGCTTGTTAAGGGGTACTGCCTACATCATACCCGTTTTGCCGGGCCTTTATCCTAAATCGGCGGCGGACCCGGCGCCACCGCCGCCAGCGGACTATGAATCGCCTAGCGGAGTCAGCCTTACCCGAAGCTCCTCGCCGTCTACCCGGATGCTTTCGGACTCCTCAGAAATGCCGTCCAGTTCCAGGGAGCCCGCCAGCACCTCGGTCTTGAAGTAATCCCCCCACGGACCCTGGAGAAGCCCGGAGACGCGACTGCTTCCTGAGAGCGCCACGGAGACGTTCTCTTCTATCTGAAAGCCTTCTTCCCGGCGCAGGTTCTGCACTTTGTGGACCAGCTCCCGGACGAGGCCCTCGTCGAGGAGTTCCGGGTCGAGCTCTGTGAACAGCGCCACCGAGAGATCCCGCTCCCTTTCTACGGCGTACCCTTCCCGCTCGCCGGGCTCGACGAGTAGCTCGTCGAGGGAGAGCGTGATCTCCTCGCCTTCCACCACTACGGAGATGCTCTCACCGGCGGCGGCGCGGTCACCAACCTCCGAAGGGGCCGTCGCCAGTGTTTCCCGGATGGCCGGCGCGAGCCGGCCGTACTTCGGGCCGACGACCGAGAGGTTCGGCTTGAGGTCGTAGGCGACCACGTCTTCGGTGGAGCCGAACCGTAACTCTTTTACGTTCAGTTCGTCCAGGACGATCTCCTCCAGGCTCTCGATGGCCGCACGGACCGCGTCGGCCCCGCCGTCCCCTGTTCCATCGTTCGGAACGACCACGACCTCCCGCAGCGGTTGGCGGGTCTTTGTTGCGGCGGCGTTGCGGGCCGCCCGGCCCAGGACCACGACGCGGCGCGCGAGGGCCATCTTGTTAGAGAGGTCCCGATCCACGAGCGACTCGTTCGCCGTGGGCCACTCCGCCAGGTGGACGCTCCGCGGCGCTGTGACGTCCGCGTTCGCGACGAGGTTCTGGTAGAGGCTCTCCGCAACGAACGGGGTGAAGGGGGCGGTGAGCTTCGCCACCGTGATGAGGCACTCGTAGAGCGTGGAGTGGGCGGCTTTTTTATCGGTGTCGTCTTCACCCTTCCAGAAACGGCGGCGACTGCGCCGGACGTACCAGTTGGAGAGCTCGTCTACGAACTCTCCGATGGCCCGTCCAGCCGCCGTTACGTCGTAGGCGTCGAGCTTCTCTGTGACGGTTTGCGTCGTGAGCTGCAGCTCGGAGAGGATCCAACGGTCCATCAGACTCCGCTCTCCGGGTTGGACGTAGTCTTTCTTCGGATCGAAGCCGTCGATGCGGGCGTAGGTGACGAAGAAGGAGTAGGTATTCCAGAGGGTGAGCAGGTACTTGCGAACGGCCTCGTCTACCTGCTCCTCGGAGAAACGGCGCGGGTTGCCGGGGCTCGTGGCGGTGTAGAGCGCCCAGCGGAGGGCGTCGGCCCCCTGGCGGTCAAAGATCTCCCACGGGTTCACCACGTTGCCCCGGCTCTTGCTCATCTTCTTGCCCTCGGCATCGAGGATGTGACCCAGAACAAGACAGGTTTTGTACGAGCTCTCCCCGAAGAGCAGCGTCGAGACCGCCAAGAGCGAGTAGAACCAGCCCCGCGTCTGATCCACGGCCTCGCAGATGTAATCCGCCGGGAAATTGTTCTGGAAATGTTCCTCATTCTCCAGCGGGTAGTGATCCTGGGCGAACGGCATGCTGCCGGAGTCGAACCAGGCGTCGAGCACCTCGGGAACCCGCGCCGCTTCTTCGCCGCACTCGTCGCAGGAGACCTTTACGTCGTCCACGTAGGGACGGTGCAGGTCGTCGGGAACGGGACCACGGGCTTTCTCCGCGAGTTCTTCGACGCTCCCAACGACGGTGGTGTGGCCTTCGGAGCAGCGCCAGACAGGAAGCGGGGTGCCCCAGTAACGTTCGCGGCTGAGCGCCCAGTCCACGTTGTTGCGGAGCCAGTCCCCGAAGCGGCCCCACTTTATGTGCTCGGGGACCCAGTTGATATTCTCGTTCTCTTCGAGAAGCTCGTCTAGCACACGGGTCGTCCGAGCGTACCAGGCCTTCTTCGCGTAGTAGAGGAGCGGGGTGCCGCACCGCCAGCAGTGGGGATAGGGGTGCTCGTAGTCTTCGGAGCGAAAGAGGACGCCCTTCTCACGCAGCTCTTCCACGAGGCCGGGGTCGGCGTCCTTGACGAACCGGCCGGCGAAGGGGCCGATGCGCTCGTCGAAGGTGCCGTCGCTCTTTACGGGGTGAAGGGTCGGCAGGCCGTAGCGGCAGCCGGTGCGGGCGTCGTCCTCGCCGTAGGCGGGGGCAGTGTGGACGAGACCGGTCCCCTCGGTGGTGGTGACGTAGTCACCGAGCACGACGGTGAAGAGGTTTTCGTTTGCTTCTACGGGGATGTAGTCGAAGGGACGCCGGTACTTTATGCCTTCGAGTTCACGGCCTTCGGTTACGGAGAGCACCTCGTATTCTCCTTCGCCGAGGACCTTGTCCAACAGCTCGCGGGCCAGAATGAGCTTCTCACCGCTTGTCTGCACGGTGGCGTATTCGACGTTGGGCGCGGCGGCGACGGCGGTGTTGGAGATCAGGGTCCAGGGAGTGGTGGTCCAGATGAGGAGGCTGGTCTCCGGGTCGTCGGCGAGCGGTAGCTTCACGTAGACACTCGGGTCCACGACGTCCTCGTAGCCCATCGCGACCTCGGCGCTCGACAGTGAGGTCTGGTCTCTGGGGCAGTGGGCGGTGACTTTGTAGCCTTCGTAGAGGAGGTTCCGCTCGTAGAGTTGCTTGAGCGCCCACCAGACGCTCTCTATGTATGTATTGTCCAGGGTCCAGTAGGCGTTGTCCATGTCCGCCCAGAAGCCCATGCGGTCGCTCATCTCGCGCCACTCTCCGACGTAGCGGAAGACGGACTCGCGGCACAGGCGGTTGAACTCCTCGACGCCGTAACCTTCGATGTCGCTCTTGCCGGAGAGGCCGAGTTCTTTTTCTACCTCCAGCTCGACGGGGAGTCCGTGGCAATCCCAGCCGCCTTTACGCTCGACGCGGTAGCCTTGCATGGTTTTGTAGCGGGGGATCAGGTCTTTAAACGCCCGCGACAATACGTGATGGAAGCCGGGCTTCCCGTTGGCCGTCGGTGGTCCCTCGTAGAACACGAAAGGTTTGTCTTCCGGCCGGCTCTCGACAGACTTCTCGAATGTTCCGGTCTTTTTCCAGAGGTCCATCACCCGGCGTTCGAGATCCGGGAAGCTGATCTGGGACTCTACTTTTTCGAACATACCGCTTCCTCTCTGTATATAAAAGCCTCCGCCCACTGCGGACGGAGCAACGCTCCACCGCAGGGACGAGGGCTGAAAGGCTCTCGCGGTACCACCCTGCTTGCCGGAACCTCGCGATCCCAGGCCACTCTACGGGTGCGAAACTTCTTCTGCACCCGTCCGCTGTAACGGGCGGACCCGGCCACGCCTACTAACGCCTGGGCCCCGTATGCGCCCTTCGCTTTCGGCCGGCGGCTCTGGGAGGATCTTCGGGCCGTATCCCGCGCCGGGCTCACACCGTCCCCGGCTCGCTATTTCGGGAGGTAGACGACCCTACTCGTTCCCGTCATCGCCTGTAGGTGCTTTGTAGCGCCAAAAAGCGGGGGTGTCAAGGTCATTGTCTCGGGCGGCGATGATCCAGCCCAGGCTTGCTTTCGTAATAGTTTTGTAAGAGAGCAACGATTAACGTGGTAGTAGACTATCTTCAGGTTCAAAGAGAACCGGATTCTAGCGAGCAGCATTGGAGAGTACGAAATGAGAGTAGGGTCGAGGGCTTTCGCCGCCGGCGCGGTGGGAGCGATAATGGCGTTTGGTATAGCGGAGTTGGTGCACGGGTTGTACCAGCTCGTCCCATCGGTCTTCGTGGCGCTGGCCCAGGGGATAATCAAGCTGACGCCGGGTAGCCTGGTTACACAGGGGATCGAGCTCCTCGGCGCCGCGGATATTCCGGTGCTGGTTGCCTGCCTGGTTATAGGAACGCTGGCGGTCTCCGGCCTCCTAGCGTACCTCGCCTTGAGGTCGCCCCTGCTGGCACTCGTCGGCGTGGGGGTGCTGGCGGCGATCGCCATCCTCGCCACTATATCAGAGCCCTTCGTGGACCCGGTTTTTACGATCATCACCATCCTCGGCGCCCTCTCGGCCGGTGTCACGGTCTCGGCTCTTTTGCTGAGCGCCTCCGGGCTGCAGGCTTCGGGGCCCGCTTCGTCGGGGTCGGAGGAGCAGGCCGCGCCGGCTATGGCGGGCGTGCGGTCGAGGGAGGCTCATTCGGGCGAAGGGATCGCCGTAGATCGTCGGAACTTTCTTCTGCTCGGCGGGGGGGCGGCTGCGGCCGGCCTGGCCGCCGTGGGCGTCGGCCGGGTGCTGGCCGGTGGCGTTACGGGGGAGGCGTCCGCCCCAAAGTCCCTGAGCCTCTCCGGTTCGTCGGGTGGTAGCACGTCCGGCGGCACTACCGGCGGCGTACAGCACAAGACCCTTCCTCCTCCGCCGGATGCGGCTTCTCTAGAAGTAGAGGGGATGCCGCCCCTGATCACGCCGGCCAAAGATTTCTACCTGATCGACACAGCCCTGTCTTCGCCCAAGATCGACGCGAACCAGTGGTCGCTGACCGTCAAGGGCTCGGGCGTAAACAACCCGCTGGAGATGTCGTACAAAGACCTCATGTCCATGTCGACCCGCGAGTCGGACATCACGCTCTCGTGTGTCTCCAACGAGGTGGGTGGTGGCCTGATCTCTAACGGCCGCTGGACGGGAGTCTTGCTCTCCGACGTGCTCAGGGAGGCGGGTGTTGACCCCGACAAGATCAACAAGTCCTCCCAACAACTCGTCGGCCGGAGCGTGGACGGCTGGACGGCGGGCTTCAGGACGGAGCTGGCCTTCGACGGCCGCGAAGCCCTGGTCGCCTTCGGCCTCAACGACTCCGAGCTGCCGGTGAAGCACGGCTTTCCGGTGCGCCTCGTCGTTCCCGGCATCTACGGCTACGTCTCGGCGACCAAGTGGCTCTCCGAGATAGAGCTCACCAACTGGAACTTCGACGCTTACTGGATACAGCGTACCTGGAGCAAAGAAGGTCCTATTAAAACCCAGTCCCGTATCGACACCGTCGAAGGCAACGAAAATCTCTCCGCCGGCACGATCCCCGTCGGCGGCGTCGCCTGGGCTCCCCACCGCGGCATCAGTAAGGTCGAGGTCTCTACCGACGGCGGTGAAACCTGGAACGAGGCCCGTCTCGCCAAACAGCTAGATATAGACACCTGGCGCCAGTACGTCTACGAGTGGGACGCCAGACCCGGCGATTATACCCTCCAGGTGAGAGCCACCGACGGCGAAGGCGAAACCCAAACGGACGAAAAGACCCCACCTCACCCCGGCGGCGCCACCGGCTACCACACCGTAGACGTCTCCGTAGCGTAAAAATTGGTCTGAGACTTCACCCAAAATACCCGTAAACCTGAACTTCAAGTAAAGTGAAAAGATGCGGAAATCCGTGTGGATGGGACTGAATTACTGTCTCGTAGCCGAAATGTTGCCGATATGTAACGGAACTGTAACGCAAAGGCAAGCTGTCTGTAACAGTGTAAGGGTATAGTAGTAATTAAACCAAGCCCCGGCCGACAGGACATTTCCCCCCTCCAGTTTTTGTCGGCCGGGGCGGTTTATCTTCGTATCTACGCTTCTGAAACGGTGCGCGCCGTGTTTTACTGGTAGCGTTGAAGGTCAAGAGGTTACATCGGGGGGATCCCACACCCGCGGAAGCCCGGCGGCTCCAGGGAGAGCTTGCCTCTCGGGTGATGGTCGGGCCGCCGTTGGATCTGGAGAGTGTTCGGTACGTAGCGGGAGCCGACGTATCGACTGAAAAAGATACGGCCTACGCTACCGTGGTGGTGCTCGGCTTTCCCGATCTCTCGTTAGTCGAGGTCCAGGGGTTCGAAGCGCCGCTCACCTTTCCCTACGTCCCCGGCTTGTTGGCCTTCCGGGAGATACCGTCGGTCGCCGGAGCGCTGGAAAAAGTTACCTCGCCGGTCGACGCCGTTATCTTCGACGCCCATGGACTCGCCCACCCGCGCCGGATGGGACTGGCCTCCCACATGGGATTGTTTATAGACCCGCCGGCGATAGGGTGCGCCAAGAGTCGGCTCGTCGGGGATCACAACGAACCCGGCAAAGAGAAGGGGAGCGCGACAGACCTCGTGCACCGGGGGGAGGTAGTCGGTAAAGTCCTGCGGACCCGCACGAACGTCTCCCCAGTCTACGTCTCGGTGGGCAACAGGGTGGACCTAGAGAGCGCCGTGGATCTCGTACTCGCCTGTTCTCCAAAATACCGGCTACCGGAGACCACCCGACAGGCCCATAAAACCGCCAACGAACTCCGCAGCGGAGGAGACCCCGGCCGCACGCTTTTTTGAGTAGCGGGGGTGAGAGGAGTGTTAACTTACGCTTACCAAGTCTAACAATACGGGGTTAGGGGACATCGGTGGAAAGGAGCATTTCTTGAAGGCGAAACGGCGTTTCAAGCTACACGCGCTGTCTGTGCTCGCGGCGTTGGTGATCGCGGCTTTCGTCGCCGGGTGTGGCAGCAGCGAGACCATCGGCGGTGGGCAGGGCGACGGTGGTGGAGACGGTGGTGGAACCTTCACCTTCGGCCGGGGGCTGACTCGGTCGGCTTCGACCCCATAAACGTGACCGACGGCGAGTCGCTCATCGTGGCCCGTCAGGTCTTCGACGGCCTGCTGGATTTCGAGCCGGAGAGCACCGACATCGTTCCGGCGCTCGCCACCGAGGTACCCGAGCCTGAGGAGGGTGGTCGCGTCTACACTTTCGAGCTGCGCGAGGGCGTCACGTTCCATGACGGGGAGCCGTTCAACGCCGAGGCCGTCGTCTTCAACTTCGAGCGCTGGAAGAACACGGACAACCCGTATCATACGGGCGGCGGCAGCCAGACCTCCGACTTCGCCTACTACTCCTCGATGTTCGGCGGCTTCGACGACGAGTCCGTCATAGAGAGCGTGGAGGCCGTGGACGAGCACACGGTGCGCTTTACCCTCACGGAGCCCCAGGGACCGTTCATCAAGAACATCGCCATGAGCCTGTTCGGTATCGCCTCGCCCAGGGCTATAGAGGAGGATGTGGAGACGTTCTGGCGCAACCCGGTCGGGACGGCCCGTTCCAGTTCGAGAGCTGGGATCAGGGTTCTACGGTCCGCCTGAGCAAGTACGAGGACTGGTGGGGCACCGACATCGCTGAGGGCGAGGGCGGCGGCGGTCCCAACGTGGACAACGTGGTCTTCCGCTCCATCCCGGACAACACCGCCCGCGTGGCGGCCCTCTCCGGCGGCGAGCTCTCCGCGGCCGATGGCCTGACCCCCGACGACGTGCCGACCATCGAGGAAGACCCGAACCTCAAGGGCCAGACCCGGCCGCCGCTCAACGTTGGTTACCTCGCCATGAACAACGAGAAAGAGCCGTTCGACGACCCCAGGGTTCGCCAAGCCGTCGTGCACGCCATAGACATGGAGCAGATTGTGGAGGGCTTCTTCGGGGACACGGCGGAGGTGGCCTCCAACCCGATGCCGCCGACGGTGCCGTTCTTTAACGAGGACATCGAGCCCTATGAGTACGATCCCGACCGGTCCCGGCAGCTCCTGGAAGAGGCGGGACTCCCCGACGGCGTCGAGACCAACCTGTGGTACATGCCGATACCGCGCCCCTACATGCCGGACGGCAAGGGCATAGCCCAGGCCATGCAGCAGGACCTACGGGAGGTCGGCATCAACGCCAAGCTGGAGACCCGCGAGTGGGGCACGTACCTCCAGGAGACCGGCAGTGGCGAGCACGACATGGCCCTGCTCGGCTGGACCGGGGACAACGGCGACGCGGACAACTTCCTCAACGTCCTGCTCTCCAGCAAGGGTGCCACGGAGACCGGCGCCCAGAACATCGCGTACTACAAGAACCCCGAGGTGGACGAGCTGTTACAGCGGGGCGCCTCGACCATTGACGAGGACGAGCGCCGGGAGGTGTACCTGGAGGCGCAGGAGATCATCCACGAGGATGCCCCGTGGGCCGAGATAGCCTACGCCGAGCCGCCGCTCGGGTTCCAGAACGTCGAGGGCTACCTGCCGAGCCCGACCGGCGGCGAGCCGTTCAACACCGTGGAGCTTACACAGAGCGGCCAGTAGCACGTAGGCACAGTGGCGCGGGGGCGGTTCTCCGTCCCCGCGTTTTGGGTAGCGGGAGGTACGCGGGCTGACCACTTACATAGGCCGGAGGGTTCTGCAGCTCATCCCCGTGCTGCTCGGGGTCTCGCTCGTGGTCTTCGTCATGGTGCGGGCCATCCCGGGGGACCCGGCGCAGATACTGCTCGGGCAACAGGCGACCGAGGAGCGGGTGGCCGAGATGCGCGCCGAGATGGGCCTGGACCAGCCTTTGCCACTTCAGTACGTGCTCTATCTCGGGAAGGCGCTGCGGGGGGACCTCGGGGTGTCGATCGTTACCGGGCGGCCGGTGACGACGGAGCTTTTAGAGCGCTTCCCGGCGACGCTGGAGCTGACGTTCGCGGCCATGTTCTTCGCCATAATCGTCGGGGTGCCGGTGGGTGTGATCGCGGCGGTCAAGCAGTACTCGCTTCTTGACCGGATCACCTCGGTCTTCGCGCTGACCGGCATCAGCATGCCCATCTTCTGGCTCGCCCTCATCCTGGCGGTCATCTTCTCGGTAAACCTGAACCTCTTGCCCTTCCAGGGCCGGACCAGCGT
>JALYGE010000173.1 GCA_030777225.1 Actinomycetota bacterium | reverse complement strand
CATACCGGGCGAACGACTTGGAGTATGCTGGAGCAATTCCAGGACGTGGTAAGGAAGTCTCCGAGAAGGAGTTGCGTCACTGGTAGGACTCCCTCGCTCCGAAGAGGCGAGCAACATGCAGTGATCGAGACGGTGTAGCCGGTCACAGGGCTGCGAGAGGGCCGGGAGAGGTTCCCAGCCCTATTTTGGTCGAGTCAGGTAGTCCTGCGGCCTGCGATGAGGCGATAGATCGCCAGCAGGATGATCGCGCCTACGGTCGCCACGAGAATGGACCAGACGTTGAACCCGGTAACCCCCGCGCCGCCGAAGAGGCTAAAGACCAAGCCTCCCACGAAGGCTCCGGCGATGCCGAGCAGTATCGTTACTATAATGCCACCGGGGTCGTCGCCCGGCATGATCAGCTTTGCCAGCGCCCCGGCGATGAGCCCTACTACGATCCAGAAAATTATGGCCGTTATCATGCGGCCGATCCTTTCTCAGGGAACATCTCTCTACAAGAGCATTTATTCCCTTATACGTTCGTGAATGAACATAGTTGCAAACGGAGCATACGCCGGCGGCTAAAACCATCGATATATTGTGAGCCCCGGTAATTGGTATCATCCAGAACGGGCCACGGGAAAGGAGGACCTACCGTGAACTTCGACCTGACCGAAAACCAGGTGCGGTGGCGCAGTCTGGCCCGGGATTTCGCCACGAGCGAGATCCGACCCCGCGCCGAACAGCTCGACCGCGAGCAGAAGTTTCCCTACGACATAATCTCCGCATTGGCGAACCTGGGGCTAATGGGGCTCACACTTCCCAAAGAGTATGGTGGTAGTGGCGGAGACTTCGTAGGCTACTGCCTGGCGCTGGAGGAGATCTCCCGCGCCGACACCTCCGTCGGCATCACTATGGAGGCGCACATCTCTTTGGGTTGCGCTCCTCTGGCCGACTTCGGGACCGATCGACAGAAAGATGAGTTCCTCCGCCCGTGCGCGGGCGGCGAACGTCTCTGGGCCTTCGGGCTCACCGAGGAACACGCCGGAACGGACGCCGGCGGCATACAGACCACCGCCGAGTTGAAGAGCGGCGAGTGGATCATAAACGGCTCTAAAAAGTGGATCACCAACTCCGGTACGGACATCACCGCCGGTGTAACAATCATCGCCCGCACCGGCGAACGCCCGAACGGCAAGCCGGAGCTGACGGCGCTCATTGTGCCTCAAGACACGCCCGGCTACACCCGCGGACCAGAGTATGAGAAGCTTGGCTGGCGCGCCTCCGACCAGCACCCGCTCTACTTCGAGAGCTGCCGGGTGCCGGAGGGAAACCTGCTCGGCGAGCGTGGCGCAGGCTTCAAGCAGTTCCTACAGACGCTGGACGGCGGGCGGGTCGCCGTCGGGGCGCTCTCGGTCGGACTGGCGCAGGCGTGCCTGGATGAAGCGCTATCGAGGGCGAAAGAGCGGGAGCAGTTCGGCAAGTCCATCGCGGAGTTCCAGGCGATACAGTTCAGGCTGGCAGATATGGCGATGGAGGTAGAGCTGGCGCGCAACATGGTACTCAAAGCCGGGTGGCTCAAGGACCGGGGCAAACCTTTTTCCCGCGAGGCGAGCATGGCGAAGGTTTTCGCCTCGGAGGCGGCCAAGAGGGCGGCGGATGGGGCGACCCAGATATGGGGCGGCGAGGGGTTTATGGAAGGAAGCGCCGTGGCGCGTTACTGGCGGCAGGTCAAGATCAACGAGATCGGGGAGGGGACCAGCGAGATCAACCGCCAGATCATCGCCCGCTCTCTCCTCTCTGAAAGCGCCGGAGGGACCAAGGTAAAGATGCGGACGCAGTAAATTGTCCCTCTACGCCCTGAACCTGTTCGACCTGGCTGACAACGACCTGTATCGTCAGTACTCGCGCCGTTCACCCGCCGCCGTGGCCCGACACGGCGGAAAGGTCGTCGCGCTCGGCAAGCTGGACAACGCGCTCCAGGGCGATCCAGAGGTGCAGCCGCGCACGGCGATGATACTCGTGGAGTGGCCCTCTCGCGAAGCGTTCCAGGCTTTTCTCGACGACTCGGAAAATGCCGACCTGCACCCGCTACGCGAGGATGGTACCCGCAACTATCTGTGGTGGACCTACGAGAGCCTGGAGGACCTCAGACCGCTGTTTCGGGGTGCGGGTTAGAAGCACCGATCCTCCCGAGCCGGTCAAGCCGGCTTGGATCGCCTGGAGAACGAAAGAAGCCGGTAAGTCGATGAAGTCGGAACCTGCGATGGCATCTCTCGTTTCGACCTCGCCCGGTAGCGTCTATGACGAACCATAGATAAGATGCTCTCTCTATGGATGAAAACAGTATGTACAGGACGAGATGAGCAAGCTCCGCACCCACGTAGACCGCAAGAGCGAGGCGTTTCAGAAAAACGTTGAATCCTATGAGACGTTGCTCGACGGGCTGCGGAGACACTCTGAGCAGGCCCGGCGCGGCGGAAGCGAGAAAGCCCGCAAGCGCCACGAGGGACGCGGCAAGCTGCTGGTGCGGGATCGCATCGGGCTGCTGCTGGACCCGGACACTGCTTTCCTGGAGCTCTCGCCGCTCGGAGCCCACGGCATGTACGACGGCAACGTGCCGGCCGCCGGGATAGTTACCGGTGTTGGGCGCGTCTCGGGACGAGAGTGTGTAATCGTCGCCAACGACGCCACGGTTAAAGGCGGCACCTACTACCCGATGACGGTCAAAAAACACCTCCGGGCGCAG
>JALYGE010000172.1 GCA_030777225.1 Actinomycetota bacterium | reverse complement strand
GGAAGGGAGCTTCGGTCGCGGACTCCAGGTCTTCCATGATCCGTTCCAGCTCTGCGGCGTCTATCTCTTGCAGGTCCAGGGATCGGTAGTAGTGGTTTTCGTACCCGGCTTCGCGGGCCAGCCGGTTGCGGAGGCGGGCCAACTCTCGCACCGTTTCTTCTACCTCGCGGCCCACGGTCTTGGAAGCCTCCCAGGTCTCCCGGCGCAACGCCTCGTCTTCCGAAGCGCGGAGTATGTCCCGAACTTCGTTTTCGCCAACCTCTCTGTCCCCGAGCCTCGCGCGGTGGTTGCTATACGTGGCGTTGGCCTGCGCTTCGAGCTCCTCTATGTGCTCCAGGATCTCCGGGTCTCCCTGCCGGCTGGCGTAGGTGTGGTAGAGCACCTCGACCTGACGCCGGAACAGCAGGTTCTCGATTTCGCCGCGCTTTTCGTACCAGTCCCGCACCTTCTCGTACTCGGTCCTATCGTTGAAGAGCTGGTTGTACTCGTTTCCGGCGCGGACCAGCTCCTTTTGGGCTTCCTCCGTGCCGGTGGTCGCCAGGGCCCACCAGGCCTCGCTCACGGCCTTCTCGACCGGCGCGACGCGATCCTCGAAACGGCGTAGAAACCTCTCGATCTCGACGGTAGAAGTCATGCGGTTCCTCGATTCGGGTGTGAAATGTTCTTCAGCGGCGGGTGGCCTGGTCGCGGCGGGTGCCGAGCCAGATCACTACGAGCAAGACGATAATACCCAGCGTGATGAACTGTAGAAGCCCTTCGGGCCCTCCCTGGCCCCCGACTATGAGCCCGGCCACGAAGACCAGCGCCACGGCGGCGTAGCCCGCCACCCGGAAGGCGAAGTACGCCAACACCAGCCCGGCCAGGGTGTAGAGAATGGGCATGAGCGGCGAGAGGGCGGACGTCCAGGACATGAAACCAGCAGGAACTTCGCCGGTGGCCCAGAGCCCGACCTGTCCCATCACGACGAAAGTCACCAGGGCGACGAAGAAAGAAATCGCCCCACTCTTCCAGGTTATGGGTTCGGGGTCGAAGTCTTGCGGTTCGTACCAGCGGGCTTCGCTCTCTACCCGGTAGCGGCCTCTCGTCCGGCCTCCCTCCCGGCTGCGGCCATCATTACCGCCTTCGGGACGTTCTTTGCGGCCGAAGCGGCTTCGGAGCCGCTCGCCGAGCCCCGGCCCGCTCTGCGACTCGCGTTGGCGGCGACGGGCGGAGAGATCGTCCTCCATAGAGCCGAAGTCCAGCTCCAGGCTCGCGAGTTGGGCGGCGGCGTGGGCGAGGTCCAGGGCCTCGTCGTGCTGCCGGCGGCGGTTCGGGTCCGAGAGGACGGTGTGCGCCTCCTGCAGCAGGGAGAACTCGTTCGCGCTACCGCCCACCTGGTCCGGGTGGCGCTCCTTGGCGAGCTGGCGATAAGCATTCTTGATCTCGCTCTGCGAAGCGTTTCGGGAGACGCCGAGCACCTCATAGTAGTTTATTTGATCCGCCATAGCCTTCCTATTCTAACCTACCGGGGCGCTACGGTCCGCCTTTTTCAGGGCTTCTGCTGCCTCCTCTTTGCACCAGGCGTCTTCTTCGTTATGCGCGGCTTCTCGCAGGCCCGCGCGGGCTTCCGCGCCCCCGATCTCGCCGAGCGCCCAGGCGGCGTGCCCCCGGACGAGCGGAGACGGGTCCTCGCGCAGACAATGCAACAGCGCCGGGAGCGTCTCCTTGAGCTTCAGATTGCCCGCGACTACGCAACAGTTGCGCAGCAATCCGGCCCTTCCCGGACGGGTGAGCGGTGTACCGGCGAAGCGTTTCTCGAACTCCTCGTCCGTCCGGATATCCAACACTTCCGCTGTCTCCAGGTACGGTCCGACTCCCGCGTTGGCGCTGAACTCCGGCCAGCGGCTGCGGGTGGCTTTCGTCTTGTTGTACGGGCAAACTTCCTGACAGACGTCGCACCCGAAGGCCCAGTCCCCGACTAGCGGGCGCAGCTCGCGGTGGATCTCTCCCCGATTCTCGATGGTCAGGTAGGAGATGCACAGCCGGGCGTCTACCACGCCGGGGGCTTTTATGGCGCCGGTCGGACAGCGGTTCATGCAGCGGGTACACTTTCCGCAAGTACCCGAACCGGGCGGGTCGGGCTCCAGGTCCAGGTCAACGATCAGGTCTGCAATAAAGAAGTAGGAGCCGACTTCGCCGTTTATGAGGCACGCGTTCCGTCCAAAAAAGCCGAGCCCCGCGTGCTGGGCCGCCGAGCGCTCCAGGAGCGGTACGGCGTCGGTGAAGGCCCGGGCCTTGATCCTCGTCCCCAACTCTTCTTCCAGCTCCTCGCGCAGCCGGTACAGTCGCTCTTTTATGACCTCGTGGTAATCGCGACCCCAGGCGTACCGCGCGACCCGTCCGCCGCCGGGGTTCTCCGGATGCTCGCCTGGATAATAGGAGACGCCCAGAGAGACGACGCTCCGGGCGCTCTTCTGCAGCTTCTTGGGGTTGGAGAGCAACTCCACCGGGCGGTGCATGTAACCCATGTCGGCTGCCATCCCGGCTTCCTGCCACTCCCGCAACCGCTCGCCGCCCTTTGTGAGCGGCTCCGCGCCCGTGACCCCGATCAGGTCAAACCCCGCCTCTCGCGCCCGCCGCTCCAGTATGTCCCGCGATTTGTTGGGTTGAGACTCTTTCATGGGCTCTCAATTGTAACCGCCGAAACAGAGTGACGAGCTTTCTGCGAGGCGGTAGTATTGCGCCCGTGGAGAGGGCTCTGGACAGCACGGCGCGGGAGGTTCACCGCTTCCCGGCCGACGGACCGCTCGACCTCGCCGCCCTCGTCCCGGCTCTGGGGCTCGTTCCCGGGACGGACCCGTTCGTGCTGCTCGATGGCGAAGGGTGGGGAGCTTCGGTGCTCGCCTTCGAACCAGAACAGCATCTGGTCGTGGAGGACGATGCTTCCCCGTTCGAGGCGCTGCGCGACTTCTTGGGACTGGTTGCCGGAGATGCCCACCCGCTGGAGGGCGGGGCCGGGCTCTTCGGTTACCTTTCCTACGACGCGGCGCGGCACCTGGAGCGGCTGCCGGTCCTCGCCGAAGACGACCTGGGCCTGCCGACCATGCAGTTCATCCTCCCTCGCTATACGGTGGGCATTGAAGGCGGGGAGGCGTGGGTCTCCGTTCCGGTGGGGGAGGAGCCGGCCCCGATAGTTCGGACCCTGAAGGCGGCGTCGCCGCTCATCGGGAGACGGCGAGACCCGGTTTCGGTAGCCCGGTCCAGCATGGGGCGGGGTGGGTACGAGCGGGCGGTGCGGCGGATAAAAGAATACATCCGGGCTGGGGATGTCTTTCAGGTCAACGTCTCCCAGCGCTTCGCGGTGCCGTTCGATGAAGGCCCGGTATCGCTCTACGGTGCGCTGCGGACCGTCAACCCTTCTCCCTACGGCGGAATGTTGTCCTTCCCTGGCTTCGCGGCGGTCTCCAGCTCGCCGGAGTTGCTCGTGCGGCTCTCGGGACGAACGGCCTCGACACGGCCCATCGCCGGGACTTATCCTCGGGAAGAGGCGGACGGGGCGGAGTTGCTGCTCGACCCGAAAGAGCGGGCGGAGCACGCCATGATTGTGGACCTCGAACGCAACGACCTCGGGCGCACGGCGGCCTACGGCACGGTCCGGGTCGAAGAACTGATGACCACCGAGACTTACTCACACGTCGTCCACATAGTATCCGAGATAGCGGGCGAGCTCGCGCCCAACAAGGATGTGGTAGACCTGCTGGTCGGCATGTTCCCCGGCGGCACCATAACCGGCTGTCCGAAAGTCCGCTGCATGGAGATCATCGAGGAGCTGGAACCCGTTCGCCGCGCGCTCTACACGGGCTCTTTCGGATGCCTGAGTAAGAACTCGATGGACATGAACATCGTGATCCGCACCATCCTGCTGAAAGCCGGCGTCGCTTACGCCCAGGCCGGCGGCGGCATCGTCGCCGACTCGGCGCCCGCCCGCGAGTACCAGGAGTCTGTCGCCAAGGCCGCCGCCCTTCTGGAGAGTCTGGGGGCCAGCCCGCCGTGAACCTCGTCTACCTCGACGGCTCCTACGTGCCCGCCGAGAAGGCCCGCGTGCCCGTTACCGACCGGGGCCTCTCCTACGGCGACGGGGTCTTTACCACAATCCGGGTCTCCGGCGGCAGCCCGTGTTTTATGGAATGGCACCTGGAGCGGTTGCTCCGGGATGCGGCGGCACTGTACATGGAAGCGCCGCCTATAGAGGAGTTGGCGGATGCGTGTAAGGGGTTGCTCTCCCGCCTCGAACCGGAGGAGTGTGTAGCGAAGATCACCGTGACCCGCGGCGCCGGAGGGCGTGGTCCTTCTCCCAAAAACGCCGGAGGCCCCACGGTCATCGTCACGGCTTCCGGTCCTCCGAAGCCGCGGTCGCCGCTGCGGACGATAACGGTCCCGGACACCCGCGGCCCGCTCGCGGCCCACAAGACCCTCAACTACCTCCCGAACGTACTGGCCCTGCACCAGGCCGAGGTCGCCGGCTGCAACGAGGCTCTGTTCGCGCGGGACGGGTTGATCCTTGAGGCAACGGTCTCCAACCTGGTGGGCGTAGTAGAGGGCGTGCCCCGCACTCCGCCGCTGGACGGCACAGTTCTCGCCGGCGTGGCCCGTCGCGCGCTGCTGGAGGCTGGAGCCATCCGGGAAGGCGGGCTGACCTCAGATCTCGCCGGCCCACTCTACTGCGTAAACAACGTCCGCGGCGTGGAGGAAGTCGCCGAGCTCGGCGGGCGACGGTTGGTTCGGGATCCGGATCGTCGCGAGCTTCTAAAAGAGGCTCTTGAGAGGCAGGCGCGGCGGACGGTAGCAGATTAAACGTCGGGACCGGAGGGTACACGACGAACAGGGTGTATATTTACGCTTGCGGGATTTAGCGAACACTTAGAGGAGGGTTAGAGATGGCTATATCCACCATCAATCCGGCGACCGGTGAGGAAGTAGAGTCTTTCGAACCGCTGAATGAGGATCAGATAGAAGAGAAGCTCCAGCGCGCCGCCGACACTTACCGTGAGTATCGGAAAACCTCGTTCGAGGAGCGGGCGCAGATGCTGACGCGGGCGGCGGAGATCCTGGAGGAAGAGGCAGAGGAGTTGGGCCGCATCATAACGGAGGAGATGGGCAAGCCTCTCTCCGCGGCTATTGCCGAAGCCAATAAGTGCGCCCGCGGCTGCCGCTACTACGTGGAGAACGCCGAGCGCTTTATGGCCGACGAAGAGATAGAAATGGAGGGCGCGAAGGTCTACGTCCGCTACCAGTCCATCGGGCCGGTGCTGGCCGTGATGCCGTGGAACTTCCCATTCTGGCAAGTCTTCCGGCACGCCGCCCCGGGACTCATGGCGGGGAACGTGATCCTCCTCAAGCACGCCTCGAACGTGCCCCGGTGCGCGCTCGCCATAGAAGACATCCTCCACCGGGCGGGCTTCCCCGAGGGAGCCTTCCAGACGCTCCTGATCGGGAGCGGACAGGTCCAGGCCATCATAGACGATCCGCGAATCCGGGCCGCCACCCTCACCGGCAGCGGTCCCGCCGGCAGCCAGGTCGCCGCCGAAGCCGGGGAGAACATAAAGAAGACCGTCCTGGAGCTCGGTGGGAGCGACCCGTTCATCGTGATGCCCTCGGCCGACCTGGACGAGGCTATAAGCACCGCCGTAACGGCCCGGACGCTCAACAACGGCCAGTCGTGCATCAACGCCAAGCGTTTCATCATCCACGAGGAGATCGCCGAGGAGTTCGAGCGGCGCTACGTGGAGGCGATGTCGGCGCTGAACGTGGGCGACCCGATGGACGACGACACGGACATGGGCCCCCTGGCGACGACCGACATCCTCGAAGACGTGGACCAGCAGGTCCGGGACTCTGTGGACGCCGGGGCGCGGGTGCTGACCGGCGGCAAGCCGATGGAGGGTCCCGGAAACTTCTACCCGCCGACCGTGCTAACGGACATCCCCGAGGACTCACCGGCCTATAAAGAAGAGATCTTCGGCCCCGTCGCCTCCATGTTCCGCGTGGTAGATATAGATGAAGCCATCCGGCTTGCGAACGACATTCCCTTCGGCCTCAGCTCCAGCGCGTGGACCAACGACGAAGACGAGCGGGAGCAGTTCATAAACGAGATCGAGGCCGGCATGGTCTACGTCAACCGGATGACGGAGTCCACCCCGGAGGTGCCCTTCGGCGGCGTAAAGGAGTCCGGCTACGGCCGCGAGCTCTCCATCTTCGGCATCCGGGAGTTCGTCAACGCCAAGACGGTCTGGATCGACGAGAGCACCGCAGACGAGGGCGTAGAGTAGAGAGCCTCGTGAAAAGTATTGCTGACGCTCAGGGGTACGAAGAGGTATCTATAATGGTGTGATGGCAAGTTCTACCCGCAACCTACTGCTCGCTGCCGGCGCCCTCTGGGGTTTCGTGTTAGCCCTGGTCCCGGCGATGGTCGCGTTTGCGGGACCTTTGAGGTCGAGTCCGTTTCTGATCTCCGCACTACTGTGCGCGGCGGCGAGTGGGGCCTTCGGGACATGGATCGCTGGCCGGTGGGCGAGCCGGATGCGGCGTATTCGGAAGAAGGACGGTTGGGCGCGATGGTTGATCTCCGGACTCGGTACCGGCCTCTTGCAGGCGGTCGTGGTCGGGGTGCTCGCCGCGCTCTCTATCTGGCTGGCGATGACGATCACCATGACCGGCTTCTCCGTCGCTACTCCGTCCGCCATCTACAGTCTCGTGTCGCAACCAGGCATATTTCTCCAGAGCGCAATCGTCGCCCGTACCGTCTTTGTGTACGCCCTGCTCGTCGGTGTCGCGCTGGCTCCGTTGACCGGCCTCGCCATAAACCGGCTAGCGCAGAGAAAGGCTGCGGTGCAATGACGCCCGCCGTCCGCAACCGGCTCCTGGGGTTGGGCCTCGTATGGGGCTTACTGCTCGCCGCTGTGCCGGCATTCGTGATGACCGACCCCTATGAGCTCAGCGGTCTTCTCATCGCCGGCGTGCTGTGTGCGGCGGTGAGCGGAGCCGTCGGGACGTTGGCCGCCGGACGGCGGGCGGCGAGAGGTGGGGTCCAGAACAACAGGACGGTCGTGGCCGGACTCGGCACGGGGTTCTTTCAGGGGCTCATCGGCGGCGGCATAGCGGCGCTCTCGTTCTGGGCGATCATGGGCGTCACGCTCTCCGGGTTTGCCCTGGACAATCCGATAGAGCTCTCTACCTTGATGCGTCCGCAGGTCTTTCTGGGGAGCTTTTTTGTGGCGCTATCGGTCTTTATCTACGTCGTGGCGGCCGGCGTCTTACTCGGTCCCGCTTTCGGAACACTAGTCAACCGCGCCGCCAGGTCCGGCGCGAAAGGAGGGCCATGATCTTCATCCGGCTCCTGGGGCTCGGCGCCCTCTACGGTCTGGGCTTCGCGCTCATAAAGTCTCTGTTCCCAACCCCCGTGATACTCCTCCTGCTCCAGGGCGGAGGGGGCGGCGAGGGCGACTTCGTCCGGCTCGTCGCCGTGTACATGGGCGTTGGACTCATCGCCGGTCTCATCGCCGGGCCCGTCTTTGGCGGCTTCTTACGCATCCGGCGGAGTCCCGGGCCGGACGAGCGATCGGCCTCTTTGGGCACCCGATTCACCCTGAGCATGGGGCTCGCGCTGCTCATGGGCCTCATCTCGGGCTTGTTGATCCTCGGCGTCTACGCCTGGGGGATACTCCCGGGCGGCGGCGTCCTCGACCCGCTGAGCCTCATACGAAGCTCCAACTTCGCCCCCGGTACGCCCTTGCTCGTAGCTTGGACCATTGCCCGCGACCTCTTGCCCGCCGGGCTCACCGGACTTTTCCTGGGCCCCGTCGGCGGCGGGCCGCTCTTTCGCTTGTACACCGCAGGACGCCCGCCCGCTCAGAAACACTACGACTATGAGGACGTTTAGCGGTCAGCAGCAGGGCCAGCGGGCCGAAGCGCAAACCGCGCTAAAGAAGCCGCGCTAGAGGATGCTAACGAGAGGAGAGATCTTGCACTCCGCCAGCGGGTAGTCCTCGTTCCGGCGGGCCGCCCGCACCATGTACTCCAGGCAGTTGCTCCGGCAGTCCACCTTGCCGCAAGGTATCTCGACCGTCCCCAGGTTCTCCTCGATACGCACCACAGGGTCTAGCTCGTCGCCCGGCATCGCGTCCACGCGCCGCACGAACTCACCCTCCTCGTAATACGCCCTTCCGTAGTGAAAGATCGTCATGCCCGAATTGTACAACGGTTTGATCTGGATCACACTATTTTTCGGAGAGCCGCGTGGAGGGCTATTTCAGACAGGCGATTACGACATGAGAGCTTTTTCGAGAGTCGCAGGGCAGCGTGAACGATTTTCGTCCGCGTCCATTATTATGTAACAGGTATTGAAGGTCAGGGACGTAATAAAGTTGTTGGAGGCAGA
>JALYGE010000171.1 GCA_030777225.1 Actinomycetota bacterium | reverse complement strand
GCCTGGATCTCCTCGACGTCCACGCTCTGATCCGAAAGTTCCTTGGCCAGGGTGAGGATAGGATCGCGCTTCTGCCACTTCTCAAGATCCTGCTTCTCCCGGTAGGAGGCCGGGTCTCCCTCGTAGTGGCCCCGGAACCGGTAGGTCTTCGCCTCGATTAGGGTGGGGCCCTCGCCCCGCCTAGCACGCTCGACGGCCTCCCTTGCCGCATCGTTGACGGCCACGACGTTCATGCCGTCGACCACCTGTCCCGGAATACCGTAACCCTTGGCCCGGTCGGCCACGTCCTCGACCGAGGTCGACTCGGCGGCGGAGACGGAGACGGCCCACTGGTTGTTCTCACACACCAGGATGACCGGTAACTTCCAGAGCGCGATCACGTTGAGCGCCTCATGAAAGGTTCCCCGGTTCTGCGTGGCCTCCCCGAAGAAGCACATCACTACCTGATCCGTGCCCCGGTATTTCGCAGACAGGCCCGCGCCAGCGGCTATGGGGAATGCTCCACCCAAGGTGCCGCTCTGCCCGAGGATACCGAGATCCGGCCAGGCAATGTGTACGATACCCGCCCCGAGTCCCCGCGTGGTCCCCTCAGTATTGGCCAGGAAGTCTCCGAAGAGCTTGGACATCGGGAGTCCCTTGGCGATCATGTATCCGCAGCCTCGATGGGCATAGAGCAAGTAGTCGTCATCCCGCAAGGCAGCGATGGCCCCGACCGGCACGGCCTCCTGCCCACGTCCGGCGTGGAAAAAGCCGGACACCTTTCCCTCGTCGATAAGACGAAGTAGCTTCTGCTCCCAGAGCATGGCTCTTAACATCTGCTCGTAGAGGTCGGCCACCCGAGCTTGATCCATAGTGTGCTCCTCCTTCCGTTCCCTAATTCCCTAACGAATTCTAACGCAGGGAAGATAGCCTGTCACCGGCCGCCTGAGGTCCCCTTCTGGGCCCACTGCGCCTGCCAGGCCGGTCAAGAACGAAGCAAAGTGGTCGTCATTGACGAAAGACTCAAGCAGGAGCTGGGCGAGGCGGCGTCCGTGCCCCCCGAAGGTCGAGGCCCGCCCGAAAAACTGGCTGGAGCCGGTGGTACTGGCATCGTTGCGGGAGCAGGGATCGTACGGGTACAAACTGATGCAGCGGTTGACGCAATTCGGGGCGAAAGCGCTGGAGCAGTACCAGTGGTCCATGGACGCCCTCTTCAGGCTCTACACCGGCAGCCGCGAGCCTGCGGCGTTGGGGGATAGCCTTGGCCGGGCAGCGAGGACGCGGAGCGAAGGCTTCTCAAATGCTGTAGAGGCCATAGTACAGGACATGCAGAGGATCTTCTCCACCCCCTTCAGAAACTCGACAAACCCGACGATATCTGGAGTATTCAGCATAGATAAGCCGCTCCTGCTTGTCGGGCTCTACCTAGAGAACCGGCGAGTATCCCCATACTCGACGACAACCTACGCCTCGCGTCGGGTAGCAACGTCAGGTTATCGGGAAGATCTGAAAAACCCGACGCCTGTATTGGGCATTCCCACGCCGTTTCTCGCTTCTCTCGTCGGGTTCGTCAGGTCGGAGAAAGTAGTAGGGACCGCAGGAAAGCCCGGGCGAGGCCGTGCCGGCACTGGAGCTAACAGTATGCTTGCAAATCACCGTCATGAGTGTCATGGCCGTCAGCCCAGCGGGAAGCCGCTTATCTACGCCCCTTTCTCAATGACAGTCACCGTGCCGGCGAAATGACGGTCAACAGAGCTTCGGGATCGGAAGCCGGTGTGACTCCTCCGGCCCTCGTCAATAGAGGCACCAGCGGTTAGCGGTTCTGTAGCGATCAAAAGTCATCTGCTCCAAGGCTTGCGTAAAAAGCTCATTAAGCGAAATAAGCTCCCAGGACCCGTTGGTGCCTCTCTGTTAAGTGTGAACCTTCTCTCTGAAAGACCTTCACCTTACACTCGGCTCTTACGTAACTCATGGAACCAGGTAGCCGTCCGCCCCGGAAGTCATCAAGGTTTGCGATGGGCTATCTCCTTCCCTGTGCGATAGACGCAGCTGACGTCCCACGCGAGCCAGGGGAGGTGGTAGAGCCAGGAGAGATGGTACCTACTCTAGGTTACTTCTTACGCTTTATACGCTTTTTACGCAGTCTGGCAGCTCTGGGTATGAGCGGTGGCGCTATGGGTGGTACGCTCGGGTGAATGGAGCCCATCCAGCGACCCGTAGAGTGTCGTTGAGATAAGGTACTAGGCCCCATTCAGTAGCCCGCGTCGGGCCGCTTCCCTCATTGCCTCTCCAACGTCTACGGTCAACGGCCCGTTCAAATCCAGGAGTATCTCTACGTGGTCCTCGGGACTGAGCTCTATCTCCCGCTCGCCGTCCAAGGCGAGGCTGCCAGCAACGGGTTCTATAGCTACCGGATCTCCAGGATTAACGCAGTAATGTTCTGCTACACCAACCTGGACGACGAGACCCGGTGCGAGCGGTACGTTCAGCACGGTCTCCGCGTTCTCCGGATTTGTGAACCGAACGCGTAGGCCATGATCTGTGGAGCGTGTGATGGGCGCGAGGAGACCGGCGACCGAGGAGAGGCCGACGGCATCCGGGCGGGCCGAGGTCACGAAGAGTTCGGAGATCTCACCGGCTCGCCACAGCGCCCGGGCTCCCACGAACCGCTCCGAAGTTACCGCGACGTCCACCAAGGCGCAATCGTGGTTGGCCTCGCCGTTCAGGCCGACACGCAAGATCTTCTCTCGACGCAACACCTCTTCGCCTATCTCTCCGGTCGCTACAAGGCCGGTGGCGATCCCCGCCACGGTCGCCTCACGCATCTCCGGGAAGGCGTTGTTGGTTCCGGTCGAGAGGGTGCACAGGGGTATGTTCGGGCCGCAATGGCGGGCGACGATCCGGTTGGTCCCGTCGCCGCCTAGGACCACTATCGCCGACACCCCTCGTTCGAGCATGGCGTCCACCGCCTCAACCGTATCGCGGGCGGCGTGCCGCACGGTCATCTCCAGAAACTCGAATTCCGGCAGGGGTTGCTTCTGGGGGTTGGAATCGTTGCCGCGGAGGGCCCGGTCGAGGCTGTCATAGAGGCCCGAGGCAGCGGGCATTACGAGGACCTTCTCCACGTCCATCGCACCGAGGCCCACCATCAGGCGATAGACCATGCTCCCCTTCTCGGCGTTGTCGAAGACGGAGGCGCCGGAGACGAGCCTGCGGATGTCCCGGCCCGAGGCCGGGTTGGCGATGATCCCGACCGCCGCCCCGGCCTCCGGCACGCTTTAGCCTTCGCCGCCGAGGAACTCCCCGACGAGGCGGTTCGTCTTCCCCGCGGCCTCCATCTGCGGCATGTGCCCCGTGTCGTCCAGGACCTCGGCGCGGGCGTGCTCCGGCAGGTTCTCGGTATGGGAGTGGGGGATCACCTGGTCCTCCCGCCCCCAGATCGCTAGGATCGGGACCCCCACCCCGGAGAGGTCCGGGACGTCGGCTTGCTTGCCGTCGGGGAAGAGTTTGTCGGCCACAGCGCGTAGCGCCTCGTCCACCCCGTCCATCCGCTTGAAGCGCAGCTCGTCATTCACGAGTTGTCGGGTGACCAGTTCCGGGTTGGCGAAGAGGAGTTGCAGGACACTCTTCATGTCGCGGCGCTTGTTCGCAGCTATAAAGCCCTCGATGTAGTCGCCGTTGATGTCCTCTCCCAGGCCCGCGCTGGCGGCCAGGATCAGGGACTCAACCCTCTTGGGGTGGGCGAGCGCAAACGAGCCCGCGATGGCGCCGCCCATCGAGTGCCCGAAGAGGTGCGCCTTCTCCACACCCATCGCGTCCAGGAAGCCCGCGAGGGTCTCGACGAAAAATGAGAGGTCGCCCTCGCCCACGTCTTTGGAGGAGCCGCCGTGGCCGGGCAGGTCCAGGGCGTAGACGGTGCGCGAGGCGGCCAGGGCCTCCTGGTTAAAGACCCAAATATTGATGTCGCCGCCGAAGCCGTGCAGGAGGACGAGGGGTGGCCCCTCACCCTCGCCGACCTCCAGGTACTGTATCTCCCGGCCATTTACCTCGACGGTCTCCGGCTCGGGACCGCCGGCCTCCTCCTCTTCAGGGACGAAGGTGGACTGGAATTCCTCGACGTAGGCGTCGATCTCGGAGTCCGGCACGGAGGCGTCGGCGATAACGCCGAGCAGGCCCCCTACCGGGATGACGTCACCCTCTTTGGCTACCTGCCGCCGCAGGACGCCGGTGGTGGGCGTCTCTACAGCGTTGTTGATCTTCTCGCTCTCAACCTCGATGACCTCGTCGCCGCTCTGTAGCTCCACGCCCTCCTCGACGAGCCACTCCACGACCGTCCCCTCGGTCATAGACAGACCCCACTTGGGCATCCCGAGCTTCGTAATCCCGGAAGTCTCGCTCAAGAGGCCACGCCCTGTCCGACGGTCTCCTTCACGGCCGCGGCGATCCGCTCGGGATCCGGGACGTAGAGGTCTTCGAGGGTCGGGCTGAACGGTGGCGGCGTGTGCGGCGCTGTCACCATCTTGGGCGCGGCTTTCAGGTCGTCGAAGCAGTTCTGGGCGACGAGGGCCGCTATGTCGGTTGCCATGTTGCAGCGCGGGTACGATTCGTCCACCACCACGAGGCGTCCGGTGTTCTCGACGCTCTCGTAGATCGTCTCCTCGTCCAGCGGCGAGGTCGTGCGTGGGTCCACGATCTCGCACTCTATCCCCTCATCTGACAGGGCTTCCGCCGCTTGCTCGGCCATCCCGACCATCCGGCCGATGGCGACGATGGTCACGTCCTCGCCCTCACGCACGAACTCGGCCTCGCCCAGAGGGATCGTGTAAGGCTCCTCGGGGACCTCGCCTTCGGTGGCGTAGAGGACCTTGTTCTCGAAGAAGATCACCGGGTCGTCGTCGCGGATGGACTGGATCATGAGCCCCTTCGCGTCGTACGGGTTGGACGGCACGACGACCTTCAGGCCCGGGACGTGTGTAAAGATCGGGTACAGACTCTGGGAGTGCTGGGCGGCGGCCCGGATGCCAGCGCCGTACATCGTCCGTATGACCATCGGCGTGACGGCCTTGCCGCCGAACATGTAGCGGAACTTGGCAGCCTGGTTGTAGATCTGATCGAAGCACACCCCCATAAAGTCCACGAACATCAACTCTGCAACGGGACGCAGCCCCGAGCATGCCGCCCCGGCCGCCGCCCCGATAAACGCCGACTCGCTGATAGGAGTGTCCAGGATCTGGTTCGGGAACTTGTTGTAGAGTCCCTTGGTGACGCCCATGACGCCACCCCAGGCATCCATCTCGCCCGGGCTACCCGTGCCACCGACGTTGTCCTCCCCGAAGACGACGACCGTCTCGTCCCGCTCCATCTCCTGCTCTAGCGCCTCGTTGATCGCCTGCATGAACGAGATTGTACGCGCCATTGTTTCTCCCTTCGGTCGAAGAGTCAGTCTGTCGGCCTTTCAGTTCTACTGACAGACTGACCAACTAATAAGATACGTATACGTCAGTGAGCAGCTTGTCGGGATCTGGCTCGGGGGCGGCCTTTGCCTCCTCGACGGCCTCGTCTATGAGTTGCTTGACCTCTTCGTCTATCCGGTCGAGCTCCTCATCCTCGATGAGGCTGGCGGAGGTGACGCGCTTGCGGAACAGATCGAGGCAGTCCTTCTCCTTGCGGATGTTCTCCACTTCGTTCTCCGCCCGATAGGTCTGGGCATCGCCCTCAAAGTGGCCAAAGTAGCGGTTGACCTTACACTCTATCAGGGACGGCCCGCCGCCTTCCCGGGCCCGCCGGATCGCCTCTCCCGCCGCCTCGTAGACCGCAAAGAAGTCGTGACCGTCCACGACGATGCCCGGCATCGAGAAACCGTCTGCCCTCTTGGCGATGTCTATGCCCTTGGAGGAGAACGCCTGGGCCGTCGCCTCAGCGTAGCCGTTATTCTCCATGACGAAGATGCACGGTAGGTCCCAGGCAGAGGCCAGGTTGAGGCTTTCCAAGAAGGTGCCCTGGTTGGCCCCGCCGTCGCCGGTAAACGAGACGCCGACCTGCTTCGTGCCGCGGACCTTCGCCGAGAGCCCTACGCCGCAGACCAGTGGCGGCCCGCCGCCGACGATGCCGTTCGCCCCGAGCATCCCCTTTTCGAGGTCGGCGATGTGCATCGAGCCGCCCTTGCCCCGGCAGATGCCCTCGTCCTTGCCATAGATCTCAAGCATCATCCCCTTGACGTCGCAGCCCTTGGCGATTGAGTGGCCGTGCCCCCGATGGGTGCTCGCCACGTAGTCGTCGCCGTCGAGGTGCGCCATGACACCGGCGGCTATAGCCTCTTCTCCGGCGTACAGGTGAACAAAACCGGGGATCTCTCCCGTCGCGAACTCCGTATGCAGCCGCTCCTCGAAATCCCGGATCGTACGCATTACCCGATAGGCCTCGAGCAACTGCTCCTTGCTCAACTCGGTCGAGCCGGCAATCTCCGTCATAGAGCCACCTTTCCTTGTATCCCTTTGCTGCAAAACAAGATATATAGGTGGAACTTCTGTGTCAAGGAGGAATCCCTCTGAGATGCATACTTGGCGTTCGACCACGTATCTTATCTTTCCCACAGTGCCCGGCTTGCGTTTTAGAGAAACGGCTCGGATCTTTCTACAGTTATTGATGGACGGTCATATCTAGCAGATCGGCCTTTTTTTGCGTGATGCTCCAGCAGCGGATCTCCGGCTCTGGAGAGGCCAGGGAGACGATGAGGTGCACGCATCGCGGGTAGAGCGCGAGCTCCAAGTCCTTCGAAGAGGGATACGGTGGCGAGGCGGGGTGCGAATGGTAGGTGCCAGTGAGATCCAGGCTCCGTTCACGGATCTCGCGCATGGCGGCGAGCTGTGCCTCGGGGTCCATTCTAAAACGTGAGCGCGGGTTCCCGGCGGTGTTGGGAACCGGATATACTTCGAGCACCCGGTTCTCTTTCCCGGCGAGCCAGCCGCAGACCTCCTCCGGGACTTTCTCTCGGGCGTGGGAGATTATCTCTCGCAAGAGGCTTCGCGGCAACTCTATCATCACTTCGTTACCTCCATGCTCCTCTCACAGGAGAACGGTGAGGCGTCTATTATTGGGGGCTCCCCGAGGGCGAGTGCGGCGACGACCTCGCCGGTGACGGGCGCGAGCAAGACCCCGTTGCGATAGTGGCCGGTCGCCAGGAACAGTCCTTCGATACCCTCCACGCCACCGAGAAAGGGGAGGCCGTCGGGTGTGCCGGGCCTGAGCCCGCCCCAGGCGCCCGCGAAGGTGGCGGATGAGATCTCCGGCAAAAGCCTCATGGCGGCCTGCGAGAGCTTCGCCACGCCGCCCAGGCTCGGACGGCGATCGTAGATCCCGGGTTCTTCGGTCGCGCCCACGATCACGCGCCCATCCCTCTTCGGAACCAGATAGCAGCGGTTGTCCCACACGTTCGCCCTTGCGGCGTTGGACCGGACCGTGACCGTCAGGGTCTCGCCCTTTACCGGATGGACCGGCAGGCGCAGGCCGAGCGACCTGGAGAGCATCCCGCTCGCGGAGCCGCCCGCGAGCACCACGCTACCAGCAAGGATTTCCCGCCGCGCGGTGTGGACTCCGGTCACCCTCTCGCCGTCCGTAAGGAAGCCAGTTACGCGCTCACCCTCCGTGAGGCTGACGTCTTTGCGGATCGCCGCGAGCGCGAGCGCCCGTACAAGCCGAGGAGAGTTGACCTGGCCGTCTTCGGGCAAATACAAGGCGGCAATAGCCTCGGGGGAGATACCGGATTCTAACTCTCGCGCCTCCTCCGTGTCGAGCCAGTGGGCGGAGAGCCCGGCCTCTCTCTGCCAGGAGTGTGTTTCGGCGAGGGTCCGCGCGAAAGGTTCGTCGAGCGCCACCCGCAGCGTGCCGAACCAGACATACTCTGGATCCAGGCCCGTCTCCTCGTAGAGCTCTTCTGCGAGGGATCTGTGCATCGTTCTACTTTTCAACA
>JALYGE010000170.1 GCA_030777225.1 Actinomycetota bacterium | reverse complement strand
AGACGGTCTTCCACGGCGGGAAGTCGTGGGGTAAGAGTCGCCAGGCGCAGCCGCTGCGCAACCCGTAGAGGACGGCGTCGAGGATTTCGCGTGGATCATGGATGCGCGGGCGTCCCGTGGGTTTCGGCGCGGCGGCTTGAAGGGAGGAAAGGCCCGCGCCGAAAAGCTCACACCCGAACAGCGTAAAGAGATAGCCCGCAAAGCTGCTAGGGCGCCGTGGGATAAGAAGCGGCGGGAAGAAGAGTCTTAGCCGCTGGCGGCTGAGCCGCTAGAATTCCTCTACCATGTCGAAAATCTCAAGGCGCTCCGTGGCAATCCCCACCGGACCACCCGGCAGGGTGCGGTCCTTGAACGCCAATAAATAGACTCTCCTGGGAGTCCCAGATAGTGATGGATACCATTCTCCCCGTTTCTGAGTCTTGCGCATGGTAGCCTCCGACGAAACCGGGGTGTTCCTTTACCCAATTGCGGAAGCCTCTGGCCTCGTCAGAGGCGACCCTCCCCGGCGGTTTCTCGTGCAAGGCGACACCAGTCGGCTAGAGCGTGTTATGAACTTGGGTAAAAACCGTATTGGAATGGGGTTTTCCGGTTGGCCTGATCCCCTGCGGCTCTCCGTTTTCCGCATTCCCAAGCCATTCCTGATCGAGTTCATAACAGCCTCTAGGCTTCGAATCTGGGTGATGTAGCCGAGCTCGACTTTGGCCATTCGGGCAGGGTAGGGTACGCACCTTGAGATCACCTCTCTTAGCCGATTACGGTGACGGACGTACCCTACTGGTGTGAACCCCATTTTCCGAATGTGTGCACTCCAGGTCTGCACTTCGTTGCCCCCGCGACCCCGCCGGTCTACGGCGTAGACGGTAAAGTACGCCCCTAACGACGAGCGGTACGACCATCGCGCCCGACTTGCTGTGGGTCGTAGACGTAGGCACCAACGACACCACGGCGGTCTTTACCTTCGACCAGCCGGTCTCGGCCACCTGCTGCGCCGGCTACGAGTTGATCCCGACCGACCTGGTGGACGCCTTTAGAACCCTGGCCGGCCAGGACACCACGGAGCTCGTCGTAGCTGTCGAGGGCCAGTTGACCGCTGCGGAAACCGTCCGCGGCAGCAACGAGACGAGAAGTCCGACGGCGATATCTAAAAAGACACTGTAACAGTTATAGACGGCTAACGAGAGTTAAAAGTAGAGCAGTAAACAAAGAGCCCCCGGCTTTTCTCCGGGGGCTCTTTTCGTTGATATCCGACCTGAGAGCAGGCCGCTAGACGACCAGCGCCATCGGGTGCTCCAGCAACCTCTTAACCTCGGCCATGTACTGGGCTCCCTCGGCGCCGTTGGCGATGCGGTGGTCAGCAGAGAGCGTCAACTTCATGATGCTAACCGACACGACCTCGTCGTCCTTGAACCCGGCGCGCTCCATGATGGAGCTTACGGCGATGATGGCCGCCTGTGGCGGGTTGATGATGGCCGAGAAGCTCTCGACTCCGAACATGCCCATGTTCGAGACCGTAACCGTGCCGCCCTGATACTCTTCAGGCTTCAGGCCACCCTCGCGGGCGCGCTTGGCCAGGTCTTTAGACGCTGAGGAGATCGCTGAGAGGGTCTTGTTGGCGGCGTCTTTTATTACCGGCGTTATGAGGCCGGCGTCCAGGGCGACCGCCATCGCCATGTCTACCTGCTCATGAAGCTCGATGCCCTCGTTGGTCCAGAGGGAGTTGAGCTTTTTGTACTCCTCCTTCGTGAGTGCGACGGCGCACGCCTTCATCACGAAGTCGTTTACGGAGAGCTTCACGCCCTCTTCTTCGACCTGGCTGTTGAGCTGTTTGCGGAGCGCCATCAGCTCGGTCATGTCCACCTCTACGGTGGCGTAGAAGTGGGGGACCTGCTGCTTGGCCTGGGTCATCCGCTCGGCGATGACCCGCTGCATGCGGGGCATCTCCATGATCTCGGTCCCCGGAGCCCCGGTCGGCGCGGGAGCCTCGGCCTGCTGGGGGGCAGCGGCCGCCGCGGGCTGTTCTGGGGCGGCAGCCTCTTCCTCGCCTGCGCCGTCGGCCTGGGCGTCGCCGCGCTCCATCGCGGCCCGCACGTCCCGCTCGACGATCCGTCCCTGCGGCCCGGAACCGTCTATCTTGGCGAGATCCAGGTCGTTCTCGCTCGCCAATCGCCGCACGATGGGCGAGGCCCGGAAGTTGCCGTCGGCCCGCCCGTCGGCCTGGCCGTCACGCTCTGCGCCCTCTCCTTCGGTTTCTTCCTCGGTCTCGGTAGCGGTGGCCTGGGCCCCGCCGCCTTCGCCGCCTTCTTCGGCCTCGGCTTCTTCGGCGCCTCCGCCCGCTTCACGGTCGGGGACCTCTTCGCCCTCACCCTGGATAAAGGCTATGGCCTCGCCGACGGGGACGTCCGCGCCCTCACCGGCGATGATCTGGGCGAGCGTGCCGGAGTCTTCGGCTTCGAGCTCCATCGAGACTTTGTCGGTCTCGATCTCCGCTATGGCGTCGCCCTCTTCGACCTCATCCCCCTCGCTCTTGAGCCACTGGAGGATGGTCCCCTCTTCCATCGCGTCGCCCATCTTGGGCATTATGACTTCCGGCATCTTACTTCTCCTCTATGTAAAGCACCCGCCGTGCCGCGTTCGTTACCTGTTTCTCACTCGGGAATCCCGCAACCTCCAGGTTTCTCGCATATGGAGCCGGAACCTCGGCCCCGCTCACCCGCTCCACGGGCGCGTCCAGGAAGTCGAAGGCCCGATCCTGGATGATCGCCGCGACCTCGCTCGCGACCCCGAACCACCGCCACTGCTCCTGTACCGCGACCGCCCGGTGGGTCTTCTCGACCGACTCCACAATGGCGTCCTCGTCGAAGGGCCGCAGGGAGCGCAGGTCTATGACCTCGGCGCTCACGCCGTCCTCTTCTTCGAGCGTGGCGGCGGCGCGCAGGCACAGGTTTACCTGCCGACCGTAGGCGATGAGCGTTACGTCATCCCCTTCGCGGGCCACGCGAGCCTTTCCGAAGGGAACGGCATTGTCGCCCTCTTCGACCTCGCCCTTCGTGCCATAGAGGGCGCCCGCTTCCAGGAAAATGACCGGGTTGGGGTCCCGGACGGCGGTGAGCATCATGCCCTTCGCGTCGTTGGGTGTCACCGGGGCCACGACCTTGAGACCGGGAAAGTGCCCGTAGAAGGACTCCAGGGAGTGGGTGTGCTGGGCGGAGAGTTGGACACCGCCGCCGTTGGGGCCCCGGATGACCAGCGGGACTTCCACCTGCCCGCCGGAGAAGTACCGGACCTTGGCGGCGTTCTGGATGATCTGGTCTGCTGCGAGAAACGAGAAGTTCCAGGTCATCATCTCGACGATGGGCCGCATGCCCATCATTGCCATGCCGATGGCCGCCCCGGTGAAACCGCCCTCGCTTATGGGCGTGTCCACGACCCGTTTCGGCCCCCACTCGTCTATGAGGCCGTCGGTTATGAGGTGGGTCCCGCCGTAGACGCCGATGTCCTCACCCATGAGGATGACGTTCTCGTCTTGCTCCATCTCGTGGACCATACCCTCGCGCAGGGCTTCGCGGTAGGTCTTCGTCTCGGCCACTACCTACTCCTCCCCCATGTACTCGTCCTCGCCGGCGTAGACGTCGGTGTAGAGCTCCTCGATGGGCGGCTCTTCGCTCTCGTCGGCGAACTCGACGGCCTCGTCGATCTGCTCTTTGTACTCGTCTTTGATCTCCTGCATGCCGTCCTCGTCCAGCGTCTCGGAGTCGAGGAGCTTCTGCTCCAGCAGCCCGATCGGGTCCCGCTGCCGCCACTCTTTTACCTCTTCTTTGGTACGGTACTTCTCGAAGAAATCCGCTGCGCCGTGAGGAGCGGTCCGGTAGGTCAGGGCTTCGACGGCGTAGGGCTGTCCGGTCTCCCGAACCTGCTCCGTCACCCGCTCGGCGGCCTCCAGTACGGCCTCCACGTCCATGCCGTCTACCTTCTCGTTCTCTATGCCGTAGGCATTAAACTTGGCGGCGAGGTCCGTCATGGCCGTCGTCCGCTCGACGGAGGTGCCCATACCGTACTGGTTGTTCTCCACGATAAACACCACCGGGCACATACCGTCCTTGCCCCACAGGCCGGCCAGGTTGGCCGCCTCGTGGAAGGCGCCCTGGCTCATCGAACCGTCCCCGAGAAATAACTGGGTGATGTGGTCGGTCTCCTGGTAGCGCATTGCATAGGCCATACCGACGCCCAGCGGGATATGCCCGCCGACGATACCGTAGCCGCCCATCATGCCGTTCTCCACGTCGAAGAGGTGCATAGAGCCGCCCTTGCCCTTTACAAGACCAGTTCCCCTGCCGTAGAGCTCGGCCATGACCTCTTTCGGGTCGCTACCGAGTAGCAGGGCGTGCGGGTGGTCCCGGTAGGCGGTGATGACCTTATCGCCCTCTTTGAAGGTGGCGAGAAAGCCGACGGCGACGGCCTCCTCCCCGGTATAGACGTGCGTGTAGCCGCCGATCTTGCCCTGCCGGAAGCCTTTCTGGCACGCCTCTTCGAAGGTGCGCACTAATACCATGTTCCGATACAGGTCTACGAGACGGTCGGTATCGGTGGCTACGCCACCCTCTTCGCGGGCCTCTACGTCCCCGTTTTCTGAGTTCTCAGCACTCACTGAATCTCTCCTTCCCTTTAGGAGGTACGAGCCTGCAAACAGAATAGCAGACTTCACCATGTTCCACGCAAGGTTTATTACCCAATTCATCCTACGTTTCAACCTACGCGAGCCATTCTCGCACAGCCCGGAAGGCTCGCGCCCGATGGGAGTCTTCGTGCTTGGCACGGCCCATCTGGGCGTAGGTGCGCTCTCCGCCTTCGGGTACAAAGATAGGATCCCACCCAAACCCGCTCTCCCCCCGCGGCTCCGAGGCCAGGGCGCCCGGCACGATCCCCTCGAAGACCCGTACGAAACCGTCTTCCGCGCCGTCAGCCACGGCCACCGCGCAGACGGCGCGGGCGGCACGATTTTCTTCCGGAGGCAGCATTCTCAGGATGCCCTCGCTGCCAACGCCCTGTATAAACCACTTGGTGAGCGCGCCGGGCAGGCCGTTCCAGGCTTCGATCACGAGCCCCGAGTCCTCGACCAGTACCGGATACGAAGGCGAGCCGAGAAGCTCGTAGGCGCCGCGGGCCTTGGCGGCGGCGACCTCCGCCACGTCGAGGGATTGAACCTCCGGCACTTCGAGGGCAGCGCCCTCCAGCTCGACACCCAATATCTCCGCGGCCTCCCGGCGCTTGTGTTCGTTGGAGGTCACGAAGACGGCTTTCATAGCTGGGAAGTCTACAATCGTTGCATCCTTTGTGGTAGAGTCGCGCCCACTATGCAGAACTTCGAGGAGAAAGGCGCCCAGTGCCGCTCGTAGATCTCGACCGTTTCGACTTTCTCTACGCCAACCGCGTCAAGGGGATGCGCAGCGCGGCCACCCGGGACCTCATGGCCACCCTCTCGCGGCCCGGCATTATCTCGCTCGCCGGTGGATTCCCGGACACCAAGTTGTTCGGCGAAGAGGCGTTTCGTGAGATCTCCAGGAACATCGCCGCCGACTCGGCCCAGGCTCTCCAGTACGGTCCCACAGCGGGATTGGAAGCCACCAAAGACGTCATCGTGGACGTAATGGGCGCCGAGGGCATTCACGCCGAGCAGGAGGACGTCTTTACCACCACCGGCGCCCAGCAGGGCCTCGACCTCGTGGCGAAAGTTTTTCTGGATGAGGGCGACGCCATCCTATGCGAGGGCCCAACCTACGCGGGGGCGCTGAACGCCTTCGCCGCCTACCGGCCGCGGGTGTTGCATGTCCCGATGGACCGGGCCGGTATGATCCCGGTCGCCGCCCGCGAGGGGCTCAAGAAAGCCCGCAAGCAAGGCATCCACGTCAAGTTCATCTACACCGTCCCCAACTTCCAGAACCCCGCCGGGGTAACGATGGCCGCCGAGCGCCGCAGGGAGCTTTTGCAGATAGCCCGCGAGTTCGACCTGATCGTTATCGAGGACAACCCCTACGGGATGCTCCGCTTCGAGGGCGAACCGCTGCCGACCCTCTCGCAGATCGAGAAAGAGGAAGAGGGTGGCGTAGACCGGGTGGTGTATCTGGGGACGTTCTCCAAGATCTTCGCGCCCGGGGTGCGGCTCGGGTGGGTGCACGCCCAGCCGGGGATTTTGCATAAGATCAACGTCGGCAAGCAGGGGGCGGACCTCTGCTCCTCCAACCTGGCGCAGATGATGATCACCTCCTACTTCCAGCAGGCCGACTGGCGCGGCTACGTCAAACGCCTGACTAACATCTACCGCGAACGCCGCAACGCGATGCTCGACGCGCTGGCGGAGTTTATGCCGAAGGAAGTCCACTGGACCCACCCGGAGGGCGGCCTGTTCGTGTGGGCGACGATGCCGTCATATCTGGACGCCACTAACATGCTGCCGCGGGCGATCTCACGCAACGTCGCCTATGTGCCGGGCGAGGGATTTTACGCCGGGAATGAGGGCAAGAACTGCATGAGACTGAACTTCTCATTCGTAGAACCGGAGAAGATAAGGCGCGGCATAGAACTATTAGCCGAGGTGATCCGGGACCACATGAAGCTCCGCAGCGACCTGGAACGCGGCTCTCAGCAAGGCTCCCGGCAAAGCTCCGCCGTCGGCACGGACGCCTAGCCTGCTATGGCGCGCATCGCGGTACTACTCGGCGGAACCTCTATGGAGCGCGACGTCTCGTTCTTGACGGGGCGGCGGGTCCAGCACGCCCTCGAACGCCTCGGTCACGAGGTACACCCTTTGGACATCGAGGAGTCCACCACGGAGGCGTTAATGGAGCTTGCCCCGGACGCGGCGTTCGTCTGCCTGCACGGCCCCGGCGGCGAGGACGGCACGATACAGGCTCTCCTGGAAACCCTGGGCATCCCCTACACCGGTAGCGGCCCGCTCTCATCCATCCGCTGCATGGATAAGGACTACGCCAAGCGGGCGCTCCGGGCCGCCGGCATTCAGACGGCCCCGTTCCGCACCTTTCTGCGGCGGGCGATGAACGAGATGGGCGCGGCGGCCGCCCTCAATACCGCCGCGGACTCGTTGGGATACCCGCTCGCGGTCAAGCCCGCCCGCGAGGGCTCCAGCTTCGGCCTCACGCGGGTCGAAGAGCCCGGCGAGCTTCTGGACGCCTTGTATGAGGCATTCGGCTACGACGCCAAGATACTCCTGGAGCGCTGGGTGGAAGGAACCGAGATCTCCGCCCCCATCCTGGAGCCTGCCGGAGAAGAGCCGAGAGTCCTCGGGCTGGTGGAGATAAGGCCCCGCGAAGGAGCATACAACTTCGAGGCGAAGTACACCCCCGGCGAGACCAACTTCTCGATCCCGCCGGAGATACCAGAGGAGTCCGCAGCCCGCGTAGAAGAAACAGCCCTCGCCGCCTATAACGTTCTGGGCTGCACGAGCTACGCCCGGGTGGACATGATTCTGGAAGAAGGCACCCCGCAGGTCCTCGATGTAAAGACCATTCCCGGCTTTACCGAGACCTCCACCTTCCCCCTCGCCGCCGAGGCCGCCGGGATCGCCTTCGAAGAGCTAGTCGAGACGATATTGGACGCGGCGCTCCAGATGGAGGCGGCGGCGAAGCTATAAGTCCGAAGGAAAGACTGGAGTCTCAGAGACTCCAGTCTTTTCGCTCCGCAACCTATCAGGCTAACCGAACCGTCCCAAAGTCAGGAGGAGCTAGGCTCTATCGGCTGCTTCGGGGTTCCATAAAGCCGGGGCTCGACCTGGGCAAGCTCTTCGACCTCGGGTCCCATCGCAGCCGGCTCGGCCACGTACTCGAACTGACCCTTGCCATCCTTGGACGGACCGCTGGCCCAACGACCCTGCTCGCTCTCGTGACCCTCCGAGAAGTTCATGAACTTGTAGGAGACCTCGGTCATCTCCCGCTCCTGCGGGAAGTTGGAAGGGACCGGCGTCTCTTCGAGGCCGTCCTTCTCAAGCTCCTCGATAGCCGCCAGCCACTGATTCTGGTGCATGTTGTCCCGGGCGAGCAAAAACGAGAACATGTCTCGCACTCCAGGGTCCTCCGTCAACTGGTAGAGTCGTGCTACCTGAAGGCGGCCTTTTGACTTTCGGCGGTGACGTTGAAGCGGAAGTCGGCCAGGAGATTGCCGCTGGCGATGGTGTAGCGCGAGTTCCACGGGAAGCCCTGGCTATCGCTGGGCGTGGCGCCCATCCCGGAGACGATGGCGTGCTGGGGGTTCATCGCCGCGTTGATAATGGCATTCTGGGTGTCGCCGCCGCCCAGGACCGAGCCGAAGACCCCGCCGTCCTCGGCCGCCTGCTCGGCCTCCACGGGCGAGGTCTCCAGCAGGCGCGCGATCATGGTGGCGATCATCTCCACGTGCCCGATCTCCTCGGTGGCGATGTCCATGATCATGTCCCTGTACTTGGCCGGCCCCCGGCAGTTCCATCCCTGGAAGAGGTAGGTCATCATGACGCTCATCTCGCCCCATTGGCCGCCAAGGAGCTCCTGCATCTGCTTGGCGAAGATCGGGTCCGGGTTCTCCGGCTTCGCGTTGTACTGGTACTGCTTGGTGTGAAAGAACAAGTGTGTCCCTTTCTCGTCGTTCCCTACAGTCCTTGGACGACCTCGCACGGCGCCCGGGCTCTCAACTCCCGTCACGCCCGTATCGTGTACTACAGTCGCTTGTCGCGGTAGAGCAGCCCGGCCCCTGTCTGATAGCTCGCGTTTCCGCCTTACGTTCGCAATCTATACCCCACGCGCAGTTTGCGAAACGGGCAAAAAATAAGAGGCCGCGCCAATAGGCTGGCAACTTTTCGCACTTGGAAACTCTAGAAGCGATTGGACAGCCTCCTCACGGCTCCTTGACACATACGCTACTCGCCTATTGGCGCAAGCTCTAAGACAGCTGATGTGCAATTGCTCAAATCAAGAGAGTAGCGAGGTGGCGTAACGATCGGCCGAGCATAGCATTGAACAACTGCCCACAGGTGTAGGCCGCAACCTTCGCCGCTAGGCGTGTCAGCAAGCCATC
>JALYGE010000169.1 GCA_030777225.1 Actinomycetota bacterium | reverse complement strand
GTTCTGGCAGGGGTTCGCGAACCTCTTCGCCGCCGGGCCGGTGGTCGTGTGCAGCGAGCCGCTGGTAAACGCGATCATGGGCCTGGAGACGACCCGCGGAAACCCGTGCGGCAATCGGAGCATCCGGACGTTGCCGGCCGGCACGATCACACCCTGCCCCTACTGGCCCACCGCCGCCGGAACCATCCCCCACCTCGCCGATCCGGACCGGGACATCTGGCAGCAGCGCGAGTTCGAGAAGTCCCGTCAACTGCCGCAGGCCTGCGAGCCTTGCGACTTCGTCGAGAGCTGCGCCGGGGGCTGCGCGAGCCGCCGGGCGCTGCGAAACAAGCTGGATCAACCGGACGAGTACTGCCCGGTGGTGCGCGGCGGAGACGCCGAGGTCCGTCGCATCCAGGGGCTGCTCCATTACACTCTCAGCAACCCCGGAGACGTGCCGAAGGCCGGTAACGCCTGCACCACCGTGATCACGACCGAGGAGTTCGCAACGACTTGAGTTCCGGCGGCTCACCAACGCCGAGGATCTCCGCGGTAGTCCCGGCGCTGAACGAGGCGCCCTCGATAGAGCGGGTGGTGAAGGGTTTGAAGGCGCAGCCGCTTCTGGCCTCAGGAGAGGTGATCGTGGTGGATAACGGCTCGACGGACGGTACGGGAGAGATCGCGACGCGGGCCGGGGCGCGGGACGTGCGCGAAGAGCGGCGCGGCTACGGCCACGCCTGCCTCACCGGGGTCCTCGCGGCGGAGGACGCCGAAGTGATCGTGCTGCTCGACGGCGACGCCGCCGACGAGCCGGACGACCTTCCGCTGGTGCTGGCGCCGCTGCTTTCGGGAGAGGCGGACCTGGTCGTCGGCTCCCGCACCCTGGGCAAGCGGGACCGCGGTTCGATGACCTGGCAGCAGATTTTCGGGAACCGGCTGGCATCGTTCATGATGCGCGCCATCTACGGCGTCCGGGTGACGGACGTGGGACCGTTCCGCGCAATCCGGCGGGAAGATCTGCTGACGCTCGACATGCGGGAGATGACCTACGGCTGGCCTTCGGAGATGATCGTCAAGGCCGCCCGCGCCGGCTACCGCTACCGCGAGGTGCCGGTCAGCTACCGGCGCAGGATCGGGGTCTCCAAAGTCGGCGACACCATCGTGAACAGCCTGAAGGTCGGCTGGCACATCATCTCCACCGTCCTCCGCTACTCGCGCTGGAAACCGGCCGGGGCGGAGCAACGCGCCGGAAAGAGAACCTCTAAATGACCGACGTACTCTACGTCATCGCCAAGGCCCCAAGGGTTGGTTTCGCGAAGACGCGGCTCGGAAAATCTATCGGCCACGGGGAGGCGATAGAGCTGTATAAAGCTTTCCTGAAGGATCTGGCCACGCGGTTTGCGGACGTCCCCTTCGGCTTCGGATGGTACATCACACCGCCCGACGCGTGGCCGGAGATCTCCGCACTGACCGGTGAGGCTGAGCGGCTGCTCTACCAGGGAGAAGGAGACCTGACCGACCGCCAGCGACAGCTCTTCTGCGAGGCGAGGCGCCGCGGGGAGCGAGCTGTACTGATCGGCTCCGACACGCCACACCTGGATGTCGAAATGGTCGAGGAGGCTTTCCGGTCTCTCGACACCCACGACCTAGTCTTCGTGCCAACCTACGACGGGGGGTACTCACTGATCGGAATGAGCGGTCCCTATTATGAGGTGCTAAAAGAGGTAAAGATGAGCACGGGCTCGGAGCTCGACGGAATAATCAATCGGGCCAAGCTCTCCAGCCTCTCCGTCAAACTCCTCGAAACCACCTTCGACGTGGACGAAGAAGAGGATCTCCACCCTCTGCGAGAACTGGCGCTGGAGCGCGAAGACTTGATCGCCACGAGGGAGGCTCTGGAGAAACACGGGCTCTTGGAACCGGAGCCTGCATCAAACGACCCGAAGACCGAGTTTTTCGGGTCGAGACGTAAAAAATACTAGTTGTAGAGCGTCGATACAAAGAGCAACCGCGTAGACCGGGTACACGAAGAGGAGCGCAGGCATGGATCAGAGGGATTCCGAGAGTCAGGCACAGCGAGAGACCAGGGAGGGGATCCACACCTCCTCACGCGTCGAGCGGTACATTGTGGTCTCCGCCATTGCAATAGCGAGCATCGGACTGGGATACCTGTACTTTACCCAGCTCTGGTGGAAAGTCCCCCCGGACTTTCGGTGTAACCAGACCGAGCAAGGAGAATTTCTGTTCTCCCGCGCCGGTCCCGATGGGGAGTTGGTACGAGAGCGAGGACTGTGCGGTTGGATCGGCATCGCGGCTTACTACTCGGATAAGCCGCGTAATCTGTTTACCGCCGGTATCCTGCGCCAGTTCGACGGACCGGAGCTCTACATCCCGATCGGATGGGCCCAGGCTGTGAACGGTTGGTTTATCGAGAACGTGGTCAAACCCAACATCGCCTGGTTCGGGTACATCATCTGGGCGAGCGAGGCGTTTATCGCGACCAGCCTGATCCTCGGTTTCATGAGCCGATTAGGAGGATTGGTGGCAATCGGCATGTCTACCCAGCTAATGATCGGGTTGGCCGGCATTCCGAGACCGTTCGAGTGGGAATGGAGCTACCAGCTCATGGTGTTGCTCTCGATCGTCGTGTTCGGCCTCGCGCCCGGCCGCTACTACGGCCTGGACCGCCTCATCCGTCCCAGGCTGAAGGCGTTGAGAGACCGCGGCAGCGGAATAGGCCGCTTGCTGTTGCTGTTCACGTAAGCCCGCGGCCAAAGATGCCAGACCGTACGTCGAACGCTACCCTTTAGAGAGGAGGCAGCCAGGATGGACTACGGAACGCAGCAACTGATATTCCTCATTATCTTGCTCGGGGTTATGGCAGCCGTGGTGATCGGCACCTTCGTCTTCACGACTCTCGTCGATCGTTTCCTTGAAAGTGAAGGGGCTCAGGAAGAACAGACGCGGGACCGCCGGAACGAAGAGCAAGCCGCAGACGAGAGCAACTCGAACGAAGTCACAGATTGGAACAGTACGGAGGATAAATCGTAGCGCTATCGAGGGGGAAGGTTATCGTGGCAAACGGCAATTCTAGAAAGCGCGCGCTGGTGACCGGCGGGGCTGGTCTCATCGGCTCACACCTGACAGACCTGCTCTTGAGTGAGGGCTACGCCGTGCGAGTCCTCGACAACCTCGAACCCCAGACCCACCGCAACGGCAAGCCGCCCTGGATACCGGAGAAAGCGGATTTCGTAGAGGCCGACATCCGGGACCGGAAGGCCGTCACCGCGGCGCTGGAGGGAGTAGACCTCGTCTTCCACCAGGCGGCCTACGGCGGGTACATGCCGGAGATGGGCAAGTACGTCCACGTCAACAGCTTCGGTACCGCCCAGATGCTGGAGATCATCCGCGACGAGAACTTGGCCGTGGAGAAGGTCGTCGTCGCCTCCTCCCAGGCCGTCTACCGGGAGGGCGCGGCGCTCTGCCGGACGCACGGCCTCGTCTTCCCCGACACCCGTCCCGCGGAGCAACTCGCATCGGGCGACTTCGCCGTCCGCTGTCCCGAGTGCGGCCTGCCATCCGAACCGACCACGACGCCCGAAGAGGCTCCTACCGGCGGCGAGACGATCTACGCGATCACCAAGGCGGATCAGGAGCGGCTCGTTTTGACCTGGGGCCGCCAGACCGGGATACCGGCCGTCGCGCTGCGCTACTCGTGTACCTACGGGCCGCGGCAGTCCATCTTCAACCCTTACACGGGGGTCATCGCCATTTTCTGCACCCGCCTGCTCAGCGGCCAGCCGCCCGTGCTCTACGAAGACGGGGAGCAGACCCGCGATTTCTCCTACGTCGGGGACATCGCCCGGGCCAACCTCCTCACAGCGGAGACGGATAAGCTCGACGGCATGACGGCCAACGTGGGTAGCGGTAAAGGCACGACCATCCGGGAAGTGGCGGAGAGGATCTCCACCGCCCTCGACATCCCCATAGACCCGGTCGCCCGCGGCGAGTTCCGGCCCGGCGAGATGCGCCACCTGACCCCGGACGTCTCCCGTATCGCCATCGCCGGATACGAGGCGGAAATGGAGTTGGCCGAGGGAATAGAACGGTATATAGAGTGGATCCAGGACCAGGGCGACGTGCGCGACTACTTCGCGGAGGCCGAAGAGATACTCCGTAAAAAGAAGATCGTTCAGGAGATCTCCTCCGATAAAAGCGCCCTCGAAGTTGAATAGATAATTTCAACAAAACACTCGACATCAGGAGGTAAATGATGAACAACGCCGAAACTCATGCGAACATAGGTCTTACCCAAATTGCCGCCGGACTACTGGCTCTCGCCACGGGCATCATCCACCTGTATCTTTTCATCGTCGAGGGCTTTCTGGGGTCGGGTTCGATGGTGCCGATCTTCCAGGCCCTGTTCGTCGGCAACTTCCTCGCCTACGCAGCTCTGTCCGCAGCCCTGATCCTGCCCGCAGCCCCGCTGGCGCAATCCCGCTCTCTCGTGCGGGTATTGCTGATCGCGATAGCCGTGGCCTCCATCGCGGCCTACATTAACGTAGGGGTTTTCACCGCCCTGGGTAACATCGCCAAAGCCATTGAGGTCCTGCTGATCGTGACGGTGGCGCTGGATGCGGCCACGGCCACCACCGGCGAAGACCTCGCCGGACAATTTTCCGGCGGCGGGGCTGGAGCGGCCGTACAGTCGGTGGTCGGCATAGCGGCCGGGATGGCGATGTTCTGGTTTATGATCTCGTTCCTGATCTAAGTGGTTTCCCGGTGCTCCACTATCGAAGGTCTCTTGAAAGGCAAGTCGTGAAGAACCAACAATCCATCCGTGGATACGCCCTGATCTACTTCGTAGTAGTCCTACTCGTACTCGCGGGCTGCAGCCCCGAGCAAAGCGCCGACCAACAGAACGCTACGGAAAAAGCCACCGGAGATGGCGGACAGAAATACACCCCGCCCGAGGATCTCCCTTCTCCGCCGGAACCCGCTGAGGCGCCGGCTCCCGAAGAAGCTCCCGCCGGAACGGTCATAGAACTCAGCCGGAAGCCGGAGGGCCTCGTCGCAGACCCCGAGACCGGCCTGGTCGCGGCGGGCCTCCGCAACCCTGACCAGCTCGCCCTGATAAACGACGATACCTTGGAGGTCGTCCGTACGATAGACTTGCCGGAATCCCCCCGTCATCTCTCACTCGCTGCTCCCGGAGGCCCGGTGCTCGTGCCGGCCGAGCGCGCCGACGAGCTCGTACAGGTAGGCCTGCCAAATGGGGAGATCCTTCAAACGACGCCGGTCGGGGACTTTCCGCACGACGCCGCAGCCGCCCCGAACGGCCGCATCTTCGTGCTGGACGAGCAGGCGAGCACCATCTCGGTAATAGAAAACGGCGAAGTCATCGAGACCCTCGAAACCCTCAGCTTCCCCGGAGGCGCCGCCGCGGCGCCGGATGGATTGATAGGAGTCGTGGCAGTTAGGGGGCTGGGACTGGAAGTGTTCGACTCGGAGTCTCTGGAGTCCCTGGGCCGCATAGACGCCGGCGAAGGCCCGACCCACATCGGGCCCGGCCCCGATGGCCGTTTCTACATCGCCGACACCCGCGGCGACGCCATCCTGGTCTTCGAAGCCCAGCCCGAACTGGAGCGGGTCGCCCGGCTACCGCTAGAAGATGGAGCCCCCTACGGCATAGCCATAGACCCCGAACGCGGACATCTCTGGGTAACGCTGACCGCCGAGAACGAGCTGGTCCAGTACGACATCAGCGGCGACGAGCCGGAGGAGCTGGATCGCTATCCAACCGTCCGCCAGCCGAACACCGTCGCGGTAAACCCGGCGAGCGGACGGGTCTTTATAGGTGGCAGGAACGAAAGCCGGCTACAGATCCTGGAACCGTAAACTTTAAACTCCTCCTTCCATCCGGTAGACATACCCGTAGTCGAAGGCGAGGTCCTCTTTCTCCAACGTCTCGATGGTATGCAGCAGGAGCCGGGCTAACACCCCTTTTGATAACGCGAGCCGTCGTTCCAGGTCTTCCTTCGTCTCCGGCTCCCCCATCTTAGTCGCATAGTTGACCGGGAACCCGAGCAGCGCGTAGGGAAGCTCCAGCTCCCCGGCGAGTACCGCCTCCGGCCCACAAGTGAGACTCACCGCCGTGACGCCAGCCGCGCCGAGCGCGCGTATCTCTGACCCCGTCTCGAACCGCGGCCCGTTCGTGTGTCCATAGACGCCCCCGACCGTCGGCTCCAACCCTAGCTCTTTCGCTGCCTGCGCAGTTCGGCTCCGGAGTCGCGGTGAGAAGGGTTCGTCCAGGATCAGATGTCCCCGCTCCGGGTCTCCAGGCTCGGTAAAGAAGGTGCAGATCCCCCCGTCCGGCAACCGATTATCCGGGAAGAACAGATCGTCGAAGAGCACCGGCCTCCCGAGGGGCAGCGCAGGGTCTATCGCCCCCACCACCGTCGTCGCTAGCACGGCCCGCGCCCCGAGTCGCGCCAGCGCCTTGAGGTTGGCCCGGTACTCTACCTGATGCGGCAGAAAGCGATGGCCCGGACCGTGGCGTGAGATAGCCCCGACCCGCCAGCGCCCCACCCGCCTGACAGCCACAACACCTTCGCCAAATCCGGTGTCCACCCGCTGCTCCCGAACCTCGCCGGGAAACGAGTAAAGACCAGACCCTGTGATAACGCCAACGTCTATCGTCCGCCCGTCCATAGCAACCCCCTCCGAAAGACCGCACCACCAGTATCTGGACTGAACGTTCCAGCGTCAACACAATCGAAGAGAGTCTACATGACTGTACATGGCTGGTGTCCGTTCGCTATTTATATATTGATTTTCGTTCTGTTTGATACATAATTTAAGTAACCGGGATTATCCGGTCCGGGCCAGCGCGAGAAGGTGGTAGCGATGATCGAGTTCATGAGCCTCGAGGAGCAGGTGGACAAGGACTTTGCCGTCGCCCGGCGACACGCGTGGCTGAGGAGACTGAAGGCGTTCGTGCTCCGGCGGGCCGTACGGGGAACCCTGCTCTGCTTTGATGAGCTGCGCCGGTCGCTTCGGGCCGTCGGGGGCATCGATCGGGGAAGAAGGACGGTCGAGATCTCCAGGATAATCGGCAGTTCCGGCAAGTACGACCAGTTCGACGACCAGTTCATGCCCCGGGCGACAGCTTCCGCGGAGCGCTGGAAGCGGATAGACCGGGCCGTCCGAAGGGGCATCGAACTGCCGCCGGTGTACCTCTACAAGCTGGGAGACATCTACTTCGTAAAAGACGGCCACAACCGCGTGAGCGTGGCCCGCTTTCACGGCGCAGAGTGGATAGACGCCGAGGTGACGGAGTTCAGGGCCGCCTCCTCCCCGGTTCTGGCGCCGGAGACAGAGGGGCTGCCGCCGGTTATGCCGGGCACGGGTCTGGGACTCGCGTAGCCCGGTCTTACAGGGCGCACATCCTGAAGCCCGTGAAGAGGTCCCGGCGGTCGGGCATGCCGAAGTTGCGCCAGGTGTTGCGGATCATGCGGGATCGGGTGGCCCAGGAGCCGCCGCGCATCACTTTGTGATCCCCGAACCAGGGCTGCGAGTAGTCCTTGTACGGGTCCGCCATGAAGCCGGGATACGGGCCGAAGTCGTCGGCGCACCACTCCCACACGTTGCCCATCATCTGCCGGAGCCCGAAGGCGCTGTCACCCTCGGGGAAAGCCGCCACGTCCGCCGGGCCGAGCTGCCGCCCGTCGAGGTTAGCCCGGTCCAGGGTCGGGGGCTCGTCGCCCCAGGGATAGAGACGTTTGCGCTCGTCCTCGGCCAATCCGGAGGCCGCCAGCTCCCACTCGGCCTCGGTCGGTAGGCGGCGTCCGGCCCAGTTGCAGTAGGCCTCGGCCTCGTACCAGTTCACTTGGATGACGGGCCGGTGCGGCGGGAGGGCCTCCACCTCGTCGAAGTGGCGGTGGCGCCACTCTCCGCCATCCTTCGACCAGTAGACGGGATGGCTCGCGCCGGCGTTTTCGCGCCAGTTCCAGCCCGCCACGCTCCAGAGCTCGCGGCTCTCGTAGCCGCCGTCGTCCACGAACGCAGCGAACTGTACGTTCGTGACCGGGGCCTTCGAGATGCTAAACGGCCGCAACCGGACGGCGTGCGCCCACTTCTCATTGTCGAAGACGAAGCCCATATCCTCCGTAGCGCCGAGCATGGACTCTCCGCCGGATACCTCGACATCGCCTTCGAGGGGACCGGTCGGCTGGCCGTCGAGAATGGAGGGGTCGTAGTCGGAGAGTTGGGGCGCGGGTAGGCCGTGGGTCTGGCGGGTATAGGTAAAGGCTTCGCCGTGCATATCCTCGTGGAAGGTGGCGAGCCGGACGAAGTAGTCCAACTCGGGGGTCGGTCCTTCGGTTTTGAGGCGGTGAATAGTCTCGTCGAGCACCCGCTGCATGTACTCCAGGGTACCCACGCGTTCGACCAGCGGAAGGTCCCAGCGAATGTCGCGGGCGACCTTCATCGAGTCGTAGAGGTCGTCGGTATTGGAGAGTATCTTCGACGGGGCGAACTCCTCGTTCGTGATCCGGCGCAGGTTCCATTGTTCCTGGAACCAGGCGAGGTGACCGATCTCCCACAGCGGCGGGTTGACGATGCGGAGCTGCGGGCCGAGCATCTGCTCCTCGTCCAGGTCGCCGATCAGCTCCAGGGTGCGCTTGCGCGCGTCCACCATCATGTCTATGAGTTGCTGCTCTTGATCCCGCATGTCCTGCACCGCGCCTCCTCTTTTCCCTACTGCACTCGGCCATCCATGTTAGCGCATGGAGTTCCTTTTGAGATCATCCCGAACGGCATGAAGATCACCGTGGTAACGCCCGCCCCGCCGGAGTCCCTCAAAGGGAACCGGGCCACCGCCGTTCGTTGGGCACGCTTTCTGCGCGAATCAGGCCACGAGGTCAAAGTCGAAGAGACCTGGAACGGCGGGGAGACGGACCTCATGATTGCGCTCCACGCCCGCCGGAGCCACGCCTCGATCTCCGCCTTCGTCGACGCCCACCCAGGACTGCCGCTCGTGGTCGTCCTCACCGGCACCGACCTCTACCGCGACATCCATACCGACGAGAACGCCCGAGACTCCCTGGAACTCGCGACCCGCCTGGTCGTGCTCCAGGAGGCCGGCCTCGACGAGCTCGAGAAGAACCACCGGCAAAAGACCCGGGTTATCTACCAGTCCACCGAACCCGCCGGTCACCACCGTCCGGTGGAAGAGCACTTCGACGTCTGCGTCGTGGGCAACCTGCGCGAGGAGAAGGACCCCCTTTCGGGCGGCGCTCGCCTCCCGCCTACTCCCGCCCGATTCCCGGATCCGGATCTCGCACGCCGGCAGGGCCCAGGACGAGCGGTCCGAGAAAGAGGCGCGAACGCACATGGACGCCTCGTCCCGCTACCGCTGACTGGGAGAGCTGCCCCACGCGGAGGTCCGCTCGCTGCTCTCCCGCACCCGGCTGATGGTACAGAGCTCCGTAATGGAGGGTGGGGCGAACTCGGTCTGCGAGGCGCTGGCCGCCGGGGTGCCGGTGGTCGGCTCCCACATCCCCGGCAACGTCGGCATGCTAGGCGTGGATTACCCAGGTTACTACCCGCCCG
>JALYGE010000168.1 GCA_030777225.1 Actinomycetota bacterium | reverse complement strand
CCGGGGAGCGGGCGGGCTTGTGGAGTGGAGTCTTGATCTCCACGAACGGCGCCTTTGTCTGGGGCGCCACGAGCGGGATGGAAATTCCGCTGCTCGCGGCCTTACTCACGGGCACGCTGCTGGCCTTTGTCCGGGACCTCTCCACCGGACGTCTTCTCTTTACCCCGCTCGTCGCCGCGCTCGCGGCCCTCACCCGGCCGGAAGGGTTGGTTTTCGCCGGGGTGGTTACGGTGACCATCATCTTCGTGTTGCTCAAGAACCTCAGGAAGGGACGGACCCCGCTCTCCAGGTTCTTCCCGGTGACGCTATACGCGCTATTGCCGGTCGCCGCGGGGGCGGGGCAACTCCTCTTCCAGAAACTGGCTACCGGCAGCTTCAGCGCGAACGGCGTAAAGGCCAAGTCCATGCTGTACGCGTCATCCTTCTACCCGACGGAGTTCGTAGATCAGACATTCCGGCACCTCACGGAGTTGGGCCTGACGGTCTTTATGGGACTCAAACCGGCGAACTACCTCTTTCCCGGCGCAGTAATCTTCTGCGCGCTGGGCATCCTGTATCTGGTCTTCAGGGATACCCGCTATCAGACATTTGCCGGGGCTTCGGGGGTGGCGCTCGCCCTGGCGGTCTCCTCCATAGCGACCCTCGACACCTGGGAGTGGCACTACTTCCGGTATTTTATGCCCTTTTTCCCGGTAATGATCGTCTTCGCCGTGGTGGGTTTCTACTCGCTCGGAAATCTGGAAAGAGGGGAAAGGGATGGCTGGGTTCCTGGAGCTTTGGTGGCGTCCGCGCTCGTGTTTTCGGTCTTCAGCCTCCCGATGTGGGCGACGACGGCGGGTGGGGCCTCCTCGCACATCCGGGAGCAACAGGTCACGGTGGGTAAATGGCTCCGGGAGAACCTGCCGCAAGATGCCCGCGTGGGGATAAACGACGCGGGCGCCATGCGCTACTATGGCGGGCATCCGACGGTGGACCTCGTAGGGCTTACAACCAACGGCCTGGCCCTGCCGTACCGGAACGGTATGGGCAGTCTCTACGAGGCGCTGGAGAGCATGCCCGAAGACAAGCGCCCGGACTACTTCTCCGTCTATCCTGGCTGGGTTTCAGGGCTCGAAGCCTCTGGCGTTATCGGGGAGGAAATCGAACGCTTCACCATGACCCCTCGTCCCAAAGTCGCCGGCATCGTCGGCGGCGACACCGTGGTCGTCTACGAAGCGAACTGGGACCTCGCCGGTAGCGGAGAAGCTTTTACCGGCGAGGGAGAGGTCCGGGACTCTCTAGACGTTGCGGAGCTGGAGAGCGAGGAAGAGCACAACTACGAGACGCGGCTGCCCCTGGTCGGGCTCGACACCTCTAACATCCTGGTACGAGAGTACACGGGCGACGGCCGGCTCGTCGTGGACGCCGGGCGCGGAGTTCCCGGCGTCGAGGCGTTCACCGTAAGAAACCTCACGGCGGACCGGCCGCTGAGGATCGAGATGCGCACCACCGGCGCACCATTCACCCTGCGCGTGAGGGCCGACGGAGAACCTGCCGGAGAGTGGAGCTTTCGACCCTCCGGCGGGGGATGGCAGAGGGCCTCCTTTACGATACCAGCGGAACTCATTCGCTCCGAAACCTTGCGGGTGGAGCTTCTACCTCCTGAAGACAAACCTACGAGTAGCCACCCGGCCTTTCACTACTGGTTCGTCCAATAAACTCCAGATACGGATTTTGCTGTCCGCAGTATCTGGGGCCGGTGTAGGTCCCGGCGGTGCACGATGAGACGCTTTCCGATATAGCGAAGCGCGGGAAGGCTCTTTCCCTTCCCGCGCTTTCGACCTCTGTAGAAAGTTTAGCTGCTCTGTTCTTGCTTCCGGGCTTCCTGCTCGACTTCCTGCTGGCGTTCCAGTTGCGGACGTTCTTCCGGGAACAGGACGTCGTTGACCGTTATGTTGACCTCCGTAACCCGAAGGCCCACGAGATTCTCGACCCGGTTTATAACATTGCGGCGGACGGCCTCTGAGAGCTGGGGCACAGACTTGCCGTACTCGACGGACATGTCCAGATCAACGGCGGCTTCTTCGTCGCCGACCTCGACGGTTACGCCGCGGGTCTGGCCGCCGCCACCACCGCCGGTGACGCTATCCAGAAAACCGCCGACGGCCCGGGAACCGGCTCCGCCCATCTGCACGCCCTCTACCTCCTGGGCCGCAATGCCGGCTACCATAGAGACTACGGGGGTCTCTATGGTGGTGCTACCCCGGTCGCTCTGTAACGGACTGCTCTCACTCATATACTGCGCTCCTTTCTCTAGACGAGACTAGGTTACCCAAACCGGCGCGCTTTAACACAGGCCGGCGGGGCGCGCTCAAGCCTCGCGCCACAGCCGGGCGATGAGCAGCGTCAGCAGTATGGCGGCCAGCAGACGGATGAGGAGCAGGGGCAGGACGTTTATACCCAGCGGGATGAAGATAAGCGTGTCTTCGATAACGGCGTGACAGGCGCACAGAAAGAGGATCATGAGCGTTAGTTCCTTCTTCGTGAACTTCTGCTCGCGCACCTGC
>JALYGE010000167.1 GCA_030777225.1 Actinomycetota bacterium | reverse complement strand
CAGGTATGTCGCCTAAAGGCTCGCCGGGTCGCCAGCAGCAGACGGAGAGCGTGTTGATGGACTGGTTGGGACACCGGGTGGTCGTCAAGTATCTGGCGGGACCCGCCGACCCCATGGACCCGGAAGACGAAAAAGGACTCGCCCGCGCCCCGCTGGAGACCCGCTCGGGGGTGTTCGAGCTACACCGCATCGGTCAGGTCGGTATAGAGGTCGGCAATACGCTCGAAGAGTCCAGTGAAGATCGGGTCACCCTGATCCCGTGGGGCGCGGTGCTCTCGATAAGGGGCAGCACCCCGCAGGAGCGGGGAGGGACCGACGGCCGAATCTCCCAAGAAGAGATGGTAGATCTGGCCCGCAACGACCCGACTTGACCTCTGGCGGACCGAACTTCCGGTTCAGGAGAAGCTCGCCCGCAGGCCGTCGAGAACGAACTGGACGGCGAGGGCGGCGAGCAGCACGCCCAGTACCCGCGAGAGGATGTTCGCCCCGGTCTCGCCGAAGAGGGCCATGACCCGGGGCGCCAGCAGCAGAGAGGCGAGGACAAGCAGCAGGACCACTGCCAGCACGCTGAGGACCACCGCGACTTCCAGGGGGTCCCTGTCGCCGGTGTAGAGCAGGACGCTCGTAATGGCGCCGGGGCCGGCGATCAGGGGTATGGCGAGCGGGAAGACCGAGATGTCCCCTTCGTAGGCTTCGTCTTCCTGTTGACGCACGGTGCGCGAGCGCATACCCGTGGAGCTCGCGAAGATCATGTCCAGGGCTACCAGGAACAGCAACGCGCCACCGGCGATCCTGAACGCCGCGAGCTCTATCCCCAGAGCGCCGAGCAGCGCGTTGCCGAAGAACGCGAACGCGAACAGAATGGCCGCGCCGAGCGCCGTGCCTCGCAGGGCCATCTCTCTTTTGCGCTTCGCGTCGTTGCCGCGGGTCAGGGCCGCGAAAATGGGCGCGAGGCCTAGCGGGTCTACGACTACGATCAGGGTTATGAGTGCGTTCAAGGCGAGTTCCAGCACGGGCCGGATTATACGGGTTCGGTCGGGGCCTGAGTGCGTCGGACCCATCTGCGGGTTACGAGCGGCCGCGGCGGGGAATATACCGGGGGAGAGCTACCGTCTACTGGCAGGAGGCTGGAATGGATTTCGACGCGGACGACGCGCGGCAGTATGTGGAGAACGCCGATTACCCGGCGAACAAGGAGGACCTCGTCTCCAGCGCCGAGAGCAACGGCGCCCCGGAAGAACTGATCGAGCGCTTGCAAACCCTGAGCACCCCGGAGTTCTCCGACCCCGACGCGGTCGTGAGAGAGCTGCGCTCTGCGCCCACCTCGGGATGATGCGCTCGCTGACGCTGCCCAGGAAGAACGAGGCCCCGGACTTCTCGGAGGGTTCGATCTTTTTTGTCGGTACGGCGACGGTGGTGATCCGTTACGCGGGCTTCACTATCCTGACCGATCCGAATTTCCTGCACCGGGGCGACCACGTGCACCTGGGCTACGGCTTGCGCTCCGTGCGCCGGACGGACCCCGCCGCGGAGCTAGAAGACCTGCCGAAGCCGGACTTCGTCCTGCTCTCGCACCTGCACGGCGACCACTTCGACCGCGTGGCGGAGCGAAAGCTGAACAAGGCCACCCCCATAATCTCTACCCGCCACGCCGTCTCTTACCTGAAAAGGAGGGGATTCACCGCGACGCACGAGCTGCGGACCTGGGACACACTCGCCATCGACAAGGGCGAGGCCCGGCTGCGGCTGACCGCGATGCCCGGCACCCACGCGCCCGGTCCCCTCGGGGCGATCCTCCCGCCCGTCATGGGCAGCATGCTGGAGTTCCAGCGCCCGGATGAGGAGGTCAGGCTCCGCCTGTACATCAGCGGAGACACGCTCATCCACGACCGGCTCCGGGAGATCCCGCGCCGCTACCCGGACGTGGATCTGGCGCTTTTACACCTGGGCGGAACAAAGATACTGGGTGTCCTGGTCACCATGGACGCGGAGCAGGGCGTGGAGGCGATGCGGATCATAGACCCCCGCACCGCAGTCCCGATCCACTACAACGACTACGAGGTCTTCAAGTCGCCGCTGGAAGACTTCAAGCAAGCGGTCTCAGCCGCCGGCCTGGAGGAGCGCGTCCACTACCTGGACCACGGCGATACCTACACGTTCGAGGTTCCCGCCGGAGTTCGGTAACGCGCAAAGCGGAGTCGTTGCCGTACCTTCCACTGACGGCTGAAACGTACCCGGCCCCATAATAGTAAGCTGTATGACGACAAGTATCCTTAGGGAGGAACAGTCTATGAAAGCCGTGATCATGGCCGGAGGCAAAGGCACGAGGCTCCGGCCGCTGACCAGCAATCAGCCGAAGCCCATGATCTCCATAGCGAACAAGCCGTGTATGGAGCACATCGTGAACCTTCTGAAACGGCACGGCTTCGAAGAGATAGTAACGACCCTGGGATTTATGCCCGAGGTGATCGAGGACTACTTCGGCGACGGTTCGGAATGGGGCGTGAAGATGGATCACTCTATCGAGGATGAGCCGATGGGGACCGCCGGCTCGGTGAAGCTCGCTGAAGACAGCCTCACCGGGCGGTTTATTGTGGTCTCAGGCGACGCCTTGACGGACGCGGACCTTAGCAAAGCAGTCGAGTTCCACGAGGAGCGCGGGGCGGAGGCGACGCTGGTGCTCCAGCAGGTGGATGACCCCTCGGAGTTCGGCATCGTGGTCGTGGATGACGAGGGCCGGGTGGAGCGGTTTCTAGAGAAGCCGGACCCGGACGAGGTCTTTTCCTATACGGCGAACACCGGCATCTACGTCCTGGAGCCAGGCATTTTGGAGGAGATCCCCGCGGACGAGGAGTACGATTTCGCCGACGACCTGTTCCCGAAGCTACTTGATGAGGGGCGCTCCGTCTACGGCTACGTGACGGAGAAAGCCTATTGGGAGGACATCGGCAACATAGACCAGTACCTCGACGCCCAGAAGGCGGTCCTGGCCGGTGAGGTGAACGGGATCGAGATCCCGGGCGAGCGCCACGAGGGCGACGTGTACCTGGGGAGCGGTGTGGAAACGGCGGAAGACGCGCTCGAAGGCCCGGTCGTAGTCGGAAACGGCGTCCGCATTGCCTCTGGAGCACATGTCGGCCCGTACTCCGTTTTGGGATCCAACGTCTCCGTGGAATCCGGCGCAAAGATCATCGGCAGCACGGTGGCGGAGGGCTCGGTGATCGGGGCCGCGGAGTTGGATGGGGCCCTCGTCGGACGCTCCTGCAAGGTGGGCGCGAACGCCCGGCTCCTGGAAGATAGCGCCCTCGGAGACAACGTTACGGTGGGCGAGGCGGCGACCGTCGAGGCTGGGGTGAGCGTCTTTCCAGAGAAAACCGTAGGCGAAGGAAGTACCGTGTCGGAGGATGTTACGTAGAGGATGAGGATCTACAGTGACCAGACTTCGGCGCTGCACGTAAACCACGTGGCCCGCGTGGAAGCCGAGGAGCGTTTTCCTGCGGCCCTTGCTGGAGTTCGGATGGCGGAGGAGGGCGGCGTCCGGATCGAGCACCGCCGCTGCGAGCCCGTGCCGGACGAAGCGCTCGGCGCTACTCACGACGCCGCGTACCTGGACCGCTTGAGAGAACTTTCCGAATCGGGCGGCGGTTACCTTAATGCGGATACCGGCCTCAACCGGCATTCCTGGGACGCGGCGCTGCTCGCGAGCGGGGCCGCGGTCGGGGCGGTAGAGAGCGCCCTGTCAGGCACGCCGGCCTTCGCCGTGGCCCGTCCGCCGGGGCACCACGCGGGCGCGGGCTACGGGATGGGCTTCTGCCTCCTCAACCACGCCGCCGTCGCCGCCGAGTACGCCCGCTCCCGGGGACTGGAGCGTATCGCCATTTTCGACTGGGACGTCCACCACGGTAACGGCACCCAGGACATCTTCTACGCCGACGACGAGGTTCTTTACCTCTCCGTCCACCGGAGCCCTTTCTATCCGGGGACCGGGGGCGTCCGGGAGGTGGGGACCGGCGAAGGCCGCGGCTTCACCGTCAACGTCCCGCTTCCCGCCCGGTCGGGGGAGGAGCATTACGCGGCGTCTTTCGCGGGCGTCGTGATGCCCGTGCTGCGCGAGTTCGAGCCGGAGCTGGTGATAGTCTCCGCCGGCTACGACGCCCACGCCGCGGACCCTCTGGGGGGAATGAGACTGGAATCTGGTTCTTTCGAGAGGTTGGCGGCGGCCGTCGCTTCTCTTACGCGAGACCTCGGCGCCCCGCCTCCGGCTTTCGTGCTGGAGGGCGGCTACAACCTCGAAGCCCTGGCGGAGAGCGTCGCCGCCACGATAAAGGGGGTTCAGGAGGTGAACCCGCCGAAATGGGAGCGCGACGCGGGGGATGCGGAGGCTGTAGAAGTCGTCCGCCGGACGCACGCGGATTTCTGGGGTAGCCTGCGGTAAGCGTTCGGGCTACGAGGCGAGAAGGTCCTCTACTTTGTCCACGGTGGCGTTCACGGTAAAGACGACCACGTCGCCGGGTTCCAGAACGTCCTAGCCTTTCGGGATGATGGTCTCGCTGTTGCGACTGTTCCACAGGTTCACGCTTGCCACGCGCCGCGCAGGGACCTGGCCCTTGCGAGCGTGTTTTCGTCTATCGGGGCCTCAGTCGCGCCGTACCGTCGGATGACCTCTGTGGAGAGCGCATCTACCATCTGAGGCACCGACGCTTTGATGTCTGCGAGGCTCTCCGGCCGGAAAGGGAGGTCAAGGGCTTTGTAGAAGTCTTGGAGGACCGGGATGAGGTCTGCGGTGTTGGAGACCAGGATGAGGGCTTCGAGCCTGGCGGCCCGGCGTTTTACCCGTTGGGCCAGGCCGGCGTGCTTTACTCCGAGCCCACCTCCGGAGCGGACGGAGTAGGCTCCAGGGCAGAACTCCCCTTCGACCTCGCCGGGTTCGGCCGGAACGCCGACGTTCCGGAGGGCGGAGGAGATGAGATCCACACCCTCCGCGTAGCGCTCGTAGAGACCGTGGCGCAGATCCTCTACCGGAAAGGTCAACGAGAACGAGATGGAACCCTCGTTCGCCGCCACCGCCCCGCCGCCCGAGTTCCGCACCAGTATCGGAAAGCCGTGGTCCTCGGCCGCTCGCGCCGCCCGCCCGAAACCCGGTAGTCGCCGTTCGCGGCTCGTCGGGGCGACGTAGCGGGACGAGGTCCACATAAGAGCCGTCGGGCCGCGCTCACCAGAGGACACGTCCTCCATCACGACCTGCTGCAACCCGAAGCCGTCTTCGGGCTCCGCCAGGTAGCCGCCGATCAAGGTCTTCACGATGCTAAGATAGCAGCTTGATCGCTCTCGTGAACACCTCGGAGGATACTCGATGAAGGTCCTGGCCCTCGCCGGCGGGGTCGGTGGCGCGAAGCTGGCCGCGGGCCTCCAGTCCGTCCTCGCGCCCGAAGACCTCACAGTCGTGGTGAATACCGCCGATGATTTCCGTCTCTGGGGGCTGCACATCTCCCCGGACCTGGACACCGTCATGTACACGCTCGCGGGGATCGCGAACCCGCAGACCGGATGGGGCATTCAGGACGAGACCTTCGACGCCCTGGAGATGCTCGGCAGGTACGGGGAAGACACCTGGTTCACGCTCGGTGACCGGGACCTCGCCACCCACGTACTCCGCACGGCGCGGCTCTACAATGGCGAGCCGCTGACGGAGATCACCGGCAAGCTCGCCACCTCGCTCGGAGTACGGGCCTCCGTGCTCCCGATGTGCGACGAGCCGGTCTCCACCCGCGTACACACCCCGGACGGGCCGCTCGATTTCCAGAACTACTTCGTCCGCCGCCATCAGGAGGACGAGGTGCTGGGCGTTGATTTGCGCGGTATTGGCGAGGCGCGCGTCTCGACCGCCGTTTCGGAGGCGCTGGCGGAAGCGGAAGCCATAATATTCTGTCCCTCGAACCCCATCGTGAGTATCGGTTCTATCCTCGCCGTGCCGGGGGTGACGGAGGCGCTAACCACCACGTCCGCCCCGAAGGTCGCCGTCAGCCCGATCGTGGGCGGCCGGGCGCTCAAAGGTCCGGCGGACCGGATGATGGACTCCCTGGGGCACGAGGTCTCCGCGACGGGTGTCGCCCGGATATACGAGGGAATCGTGGACGGTATGGTCATAGACCGGGCGGACACCGTCGAAGAAGACGGCATAATGGACCTGGGAATGGAAGTGCTGATTACGGACGCGGTCATGAGGGATGAGGTGGACCGGGGGCGCCTGGCGCGGGAGATCCTGGAGTTCGCCGCCGCTTTGGGGGCTTGATGGATGTCGCCGCCGTAGTGCCCGTCAAGGACCTCCTGGGAACCAAGAGCCGTCTCGCGCCCGTACTGGACCCCGCCGGGCGCGCGGGGCTGACGATCTACATGATGTGCCGGGTCATCTCCGCGTTGCAGGAGGCGAAGGTCCAGGACATTTGCGTTGTCAGCCCGGATCCGTTGGTGTTGCAGAAGGCCGGCGAGAAGGGAGTCTCTACGCTTCTCCAGGATGGCGTAGGACTGAACCCGGCCCTCGAAGAAGGCCGGCGGTGGGCGATGGTGCGGGGAGCTTCCGCCTTATTGGTGCTCCCGGCCGACCTCCCGCTCCTCGACGCGGGAGACATCCGGTCGGTCGTCGCCGGTTGCGGGGAGTCGCCTTCCGGTGTGATCTCCCCCGACGCCGCCCGCTCCGGCACGAACGCGCTCATGCTCCGCCCCCCGGACGCCATCCCCTTCGCCTTCGGTATCGGCAGCTTCGAGGCGCACCAGCGGGAGGCCCGGGAGAGAGGCGTTCCGCTGGCGACGATCGAACACACCCATCTCTCATTCGACCTGGATACCGGGGACGACCTCGCCCGCTTCCAAGCCCTGGAAGACCTGATGCCGTGAGAGGGATCCAGATACTGCCCGTCGAGGGTATCCCGGAGGTCCGTCCCGGCGACGACCTTGCCCGCATAATCGTCGATGCCGCTGGCGACGACCTGCAACCCGGCGACGTACTGATCGTGACCCACAAGATCGTCAGTAAGGCCGAAAACCGGCTCGTGGACCTCCGCGCCATCGAGCCTTCCGCACTCGCCAAGGGCTTCGCCGCCGAGCATGGCAAAGACCCTCGCCAGATCGAGGTGGTCCTTCGGGAGAGCCGCCGCATCGTGCGCATGGACCGGGGCATCATAATCTCCGAGACACGCCACGGCTTCGTCTGCGCCAACGCCGGTGTAGACGCCTCCAACGTTCCCGGTGACGAAACCGTCTGCCTGCTGCCACTCGACCCGGATGCCTCCGCCGCGAAGCTCCGCCAAACCATCGCCGAACACGCCGGGGTCGAGCCCGCCATCATAATCTCCGACTCCTTCGGCCGCCCCTGGCGACAGGGAATAACCGACGTCGCCATCGGTGTTGCAGGCATGAACCCCCTGGCCGATTACCGGGGCCAGTTCGATCTCCACGGCTACCCCCTGGAGGCCAGTATTCTCGCCGTCGCCGACGAGCTGGCCGCCGCCGCCGAACTGGTGATGGGCAAGAACGACGCTGTTCCTGCCGCGTTCATAAGAAACTATGCTTACGAAGCGGGCGCCGGGACCACCCGTAACCTGCTCATGGAGCCCGGGAGAGACCTTTTCCGGTGAAATTTTCGTAAACCCGACAAAAAATGTCGGGTTTGACGTTGACGGGTAGGGTATCTTTGCTTAATATCCCGGGCATGGAGTTTGAGCTTACACGTAGAGTCGCCACAGGGCTAGGTCTTTTCGCCCCTTCGATGTGCACCCGATGTAGCGTCCGCTGCTGTATCTAGTTTTTCACTGGTATTAGAAAGGTTTATATCTTTTATGGAGGGTTTTCGTGTACGAAGCCGTGGAATCTTTGGGGCATAAATCTATGATTTCAAACAGCGAGAAGCTCTCGCAGGCGAACTGGCGTCTGGAGGGTGCTGATCCGCGGGAGACTATCGAGTGGGCGGTAGAGACTTATGGGGAGGGACTCGCGCTCTCGGCCTCGTTCGGCGGCGGCGAGGGGATGGCGTTGCTGGACATGATCTCCAAGATCACCGATAAGGTAACCGTGCTCACCATCGACACCGGCTTCATCTTCAAGGAGACGGCCGAGTTCCGCGAGAAGGTCATGCGCCGGTACAAGCTGCCGGTGGAGGTCTTGAGGCCCGCACTAACCGTCGAAGAGCAGGTCGAGCGCTACGGGGAGCAGATGCGGACCTGCAGCCCCGATCTGTGCTGCCAGATCCGCAAGATCGAACCTCTCAAGAGGGCGCTCCAGCGCTACGACGCCTGGATGACCGGCATTCGCCGCGTACAGACGCCTCAGAGGGCTGGCACCAAAGTGGTTGCGTGGGAAGAGAGCTACGGGGCGGCCAAGATCGCGCCGTTCGCCCACTGGACGGACGAGCAGGTGTGGGCTTACAACAGGGAGAACGACGTCCCGGTCAATCCCCTTCTGCACCAGGGCTACAAGAGCATCGGATGCGAGCCCCAGACCCGTCCGGTGCATCACGATAAAGACCCCCGCGCCGGCCGCTGGCCTGGCCTGGACAAGACAGAGTGTGGCATACACTTCGTCGGGAGAGGGTTGCGTCGTGAAGTTTCTTAGAGAACAGAAGCTCAACAACGTAGAGAAGATAAAGCTGGAGCGGCACCCGCTGGAGGTGCGCCAGGCGATCATCGACACCTACTCCAAAGAAGGCGTGGAATCGCTGCAGGCGGTCCACGGTGAGATGGAGCGCCTGAAATGGGTCGGGGTCTACCCGCAGAAGCAGGGCGGGAATGCCTTCATGATGCGGTTCAAGATACCGGGCGGGGTGCTCAAGGCCGGGCAGGCGCGGGCACTGGGCGAGATCGCCGCCGAGTTCGCGCGGGGACCGATCTCCAACCCCGTATTCGGAAACGCCTTTCTCGACCTCACCACGCGCCAGGACATTCAGATGCACTGGATCAAGATCGAGGACATCCCGGAGATCTGGCGCCGGGTCGAGGAGGTCGGCATGACGACCGTGCAGGCCTGCGGCGACTCGGCCCGCAACGTCCTGTGCTGCCCGGTTTCGGGCCTCGACCACGAGGAGGTCATAGACGCCTATCCTGTGGCCCAGGCGATCAACAATTACTTCACCGGCAATCGGGAGTACGCGAACCTGCCGAGGAAATTCAAGATGAGTGTCACCGGTTGCGTCGAGGGTTGCGCCCAGGCGGAGATCAACGACATCGGGATGCTCCCCGCCCGCCTGGAAGACGGCACCATCGGTTTCAACGTGCGCGTCGGCGGCGGCCTCTCCGACGGGCCGCGGATGGCGTCGGACATAGACGTGTTCGTGCGTCCGGAGGAAGCTGTGGAGCTTACGCGGGGCATCGCCCAGGTCTTTGGGGAGCTGGGCAACCGGGAGAACCGCTGGACGGCCCGGATGCGCTATCTGGTGCAGGAGATCGGTCCGGAGCAGTTCCGCGAAGAACTGGACAAGCGCACGGCCTTCGAGCTTACGCCCGCCGGCGAGGACCTCACCAAACACTACCGGGGCGACCACGTAGGCGTCCACCGGCAGAAAGAAGATGGACTCTACTACGTCGGACTCAACGTGACCGTTGGCCGGATGGGTGGCGAGAGCTTCATAGAAGCGGCCCGACTCGCGGAGGAATATGGGGACGGCGAGATCCGTCTGGCGACGGACCAGAACCTCATCATTACCGGCGTGCCCGAAGAGCGGCTGGACGACCTGCTCGCCGAACCGCTGCTGGAGAAGCACTCTCCGAACCCCGGCTCCTTCGAGCGGGGCGTGGTGGCCTGCACCGGCAGCGAGTTCTGCCGGTTCGGCATCGTGGAGACGAAGGTCCGCGCCGCACAGTGGGCGCGGGAGATGGACGAGCGCGTAGGCGACGTAGGCCAGAACACCGTGAGGATGCACTTCTCCGGTTGCTCGGCGTCCTGCGCGCAGCCCCAGATCGGGGATGTTGGTTTCCGGGGCGAGATCGCCCGGAAGGACCAGCAACTTGTTGAGGGCGTGGACATCGGTCTCGGCGGCTCGCTCGGCGAGGACGCCGCCTTTATAGACTGGGTCGAGGGCGCGAAGCCCGCCGACGAGGTCCCCGACGCCCTGGAGAGCGTCTTTCGGCGTTTTGAAGAGGAACGGCGCGAGGGCGAGCGTTTCCACGAGTGGGCGCGCCGCAAGCACAACAAGGAATTGCGCGATGCACTGCGGAAACCGAAGACCGTCGCCAGCAGGAACGGGGGTGGTCTGTAGTGGCCGGCTTCGACATCCGGGACATGATGAACGACATAGACGAGGCCCCCGGCAAGGTCTGGTTCTGGGACCTGGAGAAAGCCGTTATAGACGCCGACCGCTGCGTGCAGTGCGGCGTGTGTGTCGCGGCCTGCCCGACGGACTCCATCGGCCTCGGGGAGGACGACCTTCCCGAACTCGTCAAGATGTGCACCGGCTGCTCGCTGTGCTGGGACTTCTGCCCGCGGGGCGGGTTGCAGTACGAGTCAACCTGGAAGATCACCGGCAATGGAAAGGGCAACGGTAACGGGAACGATCGCGCCATCGAGGGCGTCGGCCATGTGGAAGAGAGCTACACGGCGCGGATAAATCCCGCCATTGAGGGTGTGCAGGACGGTGGCTTCGTGACCGCGCTGCTCATCTCGCTGCTCGAAACCGGCGAAATAGACGGGGCGTTACTCGCCCGCGAGAGCGAAACCGAGCGATGGAAAGGCGAGGCTTTCCTGGCGACCACGCCAGAAGAGGTCAAGGAGTGCGCCGGGAGCTTCTATAACCAGACGCTCGCTCTGGGACACGTGGGCTTCAAGGACTATGATCTGCCGCCGAACCCCCGGATCGCGGTGGTCGGGACGCCGTGCGAGATCGAGGGTATCAAGGCCATGCAGGCGCGGCCGTGGACGTGGGGCTCCTCGCAGGTAGAGGCGATCACGCTGACCATAGCTCTGCTCTGCACCAAGAGCTTCAACTACGAGAAGCTGATGCTGGAGGAGATCCGGGACAAGCGCGGCGTGGACCTGGACAACGTCGGCCGGGTAGACATCATTCGCGGAAAGATGAT
>JALYGE010000166.1 GCA_030777225.1 Actinomycetota bacterium | reverse complement strand
CCTCAGGGAGGACCGCAACTTCCACACCATACAGGCCGTCGAAGCCGCGTTTCGGCAGTATGCCCCCTTACGCGGTACCGTGGCCGGCACACACGTGCTTATCGCGGCTGCGCGTTACTTTGCCGCTCACTCTCCCACGATGCGCTCTCAAGGACAGACCTATGACATCGCCCGCCGCCTTTCTCGCGGCGAGATCCTGTACGAAGGATAAGCTATATCGCTGGAGGCGAGGATGAAGGTCTTGGGCGTCGGTGGGGCGGATGGAGGATGAACTAGGGTTGCTCCTGCGGCGGCGAATCACTTGGCTACATCCTGGCCGCGCGATCGCGCGCTAGCATGATCTACCTGCAAATCAGCACTTTATATCGCGCGGTGGGCGTCTCGCGCGTTGTCGCGCGTTCCGCGTGTTCGTACCGAGCCCTTCCATATCGCGCGGATCACGCGACGTCGCGCGAAAGCTGCTCGCGCGATGAAATTCAGCCTGTTAGCAGGGCTTAAGGCGCGATCACGCGGCGCGCGGCGGAGACGGAGGCCGACGCCTACGAGTGGAGGCTTGGGCACACCTCGCAGAGGTACATCCAACGCTACACCAACTCGCCCGAGGACGTGGCAGCCGGGTACGTGGAGTAGGTTCTAACCCCAATGCACTCTGCGAGCCGTCTAGCGAAGTCAAGAGTGCTCACCACCGGAGGAGCCTGGTGGGAAAAGACCTCTCTTGAGTAGTATCTTTCTATGATGCCAGAAGAGAAGCCGACGAACAGGTGGCTCGTCCGAGGGTTGGTGGTAGGGGCAAGGTTGCCCAAGAGCTCCGTCAAGCTGGGACGCTCCTGCAGGATAAAGAGGATCAGACAATGAGATCCGGGCCCATCTACAGAGGGCCGCACAGCTGAGGGTTGATCCTCTGGGAATGCTGCGGCAACAGTTCGGGTCGGTAGGTGCCTTAAGCTTAACTTTACCTATCACGCACTACACGGAGAGTAAGCACGAGTTGTCTATCACCGTCACGGCGACCAACCCACCCCTCGCTGTAAGCAAGGCGGTCGAAGAGGCGGACGAGTACCTCGCTGCCCTGACCCTCGCGGTGGGTGAACAAAAGTTCCTGTTCGGGCCCACGGTCGTGGAGAAGCTACCGGACGCTAGTGGTACGTACCCAGATCAGCATCTAGCCTCGGGGATCGGCGTCGCCGGCGTCTTCTACCCCAAGGCACTGGAACGCGACGACGAGAGGTACACCAAGGCTTTGCTGGAGATGTCCGAGCGGAACAAAGCTTTCGGCAGGGCTTTCGGTTACCTGTGCGCGGCTTGGCGGCTCAGCGGCGTGCCCCTGGAGGACCCGGCGATCCACAAAGCCATATTGTCCAACTGTTTCTTGGTACTCGAAACCGTTGCAGATGACGTCACGAAGGAGTGGAGGAAGAGGAACAAGGAAGCCACCAGAGCTCGGCAGCGGGAGGCTGTGGACGCCCTTGCCAAGAAGCTCAAGTATCTGGGTGACACGGACGACGTCCAGAAGAAGGCTGCCGTCGTGCGCGAGGCACACAAGGAGTTGCAACGCGCCGACCGGTTCTTCCAGGATCTCAAGATGAGGACGGCCGGGGAGGAGCTGGGGGTGGAGGAGATGTTAGTCGAGCTCGCCGTGGAGCTGAGCGAGTTGCGAAACAAGAAGCTGAACCACCCGGGTTCGGTGGGCGCCGAGAACCTGAATGAATGGATATACAAGCCCGAGGATCCGAGACTATCCAGTGATCCGGGCCACTTCGGTAAAGGTGAGCTGACCGCGATGGCGTATCTGAAGGCCTATGTGGTCCGTCACCGAAACGGTGAAGGAAGATGACCAGGGCCGAACGTCCGGGACCCGGATGGATCCCCTTGCGAGAGGCGCGCCGGCGATTGGGTGTCTCAAAGCCCGTGCTCGATGCCCTCGCCAACGGCCTCCTCCTCGGTCCTCGGGCCAGTTCCGATCACGTCCTAGAGGAGGCCGTGAAGCACTATAAGCGATTTGGACGCAGTGGCATACCCACGAGCGTTTCGCCGTTCCGCTGAACGCTCCCCAGTTTTCCGCGCGCTACATCTCCGACGAGGAGTACGCCAAGAGGCCGATGGTGCCCGGCGTGGCTGTACCCCCGCCCGACTTGCAGACGCACGTGCAGATCAAGGACGCGATGCTGCCCGAGGACGCGGGCGAGAACGACACCGGATGGATCGCCCACTTCTACTTGATGCCGAACCACTTCATGTTCCCGAACACCGCGAAACTCGCGCTCATCGGTCTGGCGCCGCTTAGACTTGAGGAGGCACGCGACGTGCCCGGCACCCGCTACCCCACACGCCTCTACCCTCACCCCTCGGGATCGCTCGGTCTGGTGGTTGTCTCCTCGCGCGAGCCGCCGCCACGCGAGACTGACAAGGAGAAGAACAATCCGCAGGCAGCGGCGTTGGAGCGGGCCTACGATGTGGCAGCGGCGGTCCTTGACGACCTTGCAGTCAGGTACGATTCTCCCTTGCCCATAGCGCACTCGCTGCTCCTCGGCGTGCCGTCCGGCGTCTTCAACGTCTTCTTCGCCCACCGCTCGGAGTTTGCCACGATAGACCGCAACTTCGAGTTGCTGGCTGGACCCCGGCATCCCGAGCTCAAGGACGCTTACGCCCTGTACCGCGAGGCGGCCTCCTCCAACAACCCGTTCCACACGGCGCGGTCCAACTCTACCTTCGAGATCTCGAAAGGAATATGGTCGAGATCAACTGACTGGATGTAGGGTCGCTCGACCGGTCGGTGGTGGGAGAGATCCAGAAGATAGAAGCCTGGCCGGGGGGAAAGCCGAGGCTTTATCTGCGGTAGGTTGAGGTGGTGGAAGCCCGCCACCTCCGGAGATCGATTGTTGAAGTCTATTCGGGTATGTTTAGAACGATCTTGCCCATCCCCTTGTCCTCCTCCATGTACTCCAAGGCGGCGCTCGCCTCTTCGAGGGAGAAGGTCTCGTTGATCTTGGGCTTCAAGCCGTGCTTGGCGTAGAGGTCGAGCATGGCACCGAACTCCTCGGCGGTCCCCATCGCCGTGCCGAAGATGTCGAGGAATTTTAGGGCGATGCGGACCGTTATCGCCTTTGATGGCGGACCCGCCGTCGCCCCGATGACCACGATGCGCCCGCCGGGTTTGGCGAGCGAGATGAGTGCGTTGAACACCTCGCCACCGATGGTGTCTATCGAGAGGTCCACGCCGCCGGTCATGCTCTTTAGTTCCTTGGACCAGTTCTCGGAGTCGTAGTTGACGCCGCCCTCTGCGCCGAACTCTTTCGCAGCCTCGATCTTCTCGCCGCTGCCGCTGGTGACGAATACTTTCGCGTCCAGGGCGCGCGCGATCTGGACGAGGAAAGTCGCCACCCCGCCGCCGACACCCGGCACAACGACCGTCTCGCCTTCCTGAACTTGCCCACGGCTGACGAGCGCCCGGTAGGCGGTTAGCGCGGCGAGCGGCAATGCTGCGGCTTCCTCGTGTGACAGGTGTGAAGGCTTGGGAAAGACGTTCTCCGCCGGAACTTTGACGAATTGGGCGAAGGTCCCGTCGTCAGGGAGTCCGAGGATGCGGTAGTCCTTGCCCGGTATGCGGGGGTTGTCGCCCCAGTACAGGGAAGGGTGAATGACGACATCCTGGCCTTCCTCCGGGCCGTCGGCGCCGTCGCCCCTGGCCGCGACTTCTCCAGAGCCGTCGGAGCCGGGGATGACGGGCAGGATGTCTTGCTTCACGCCGGGGTACTGGCCGTTGGTGGCGAACAGGTCGCGGCGGTTGAGGGCCGCCGTCCGGAGCCGGACTACTACCTCGCCGGGGCCTGGTTCGGGTTCGTCTACTTCTTCGTAGCGAAGACCTTCGGGGCCTTCGAGTTCGTGTAGTCTTATGGCTTGCATGGTTCCTCTCCCTTTCGGCGCTTACACAACAAAGGCGTCTCCCGGCTCGGCCAGGAAGCGCCCCCGTAGAGCCTCTAGGTCAGAAGCTTACACGAAAGCCGAGATGCCTGTGACGTCGCGGCCTACTATGAGAGACTGGATCGTGTCGGTCCCCTCGTAGGTGTAGACGATCTCCATATCCGAGAGGTGCCGCGCCACGTGGTACTCCAGCAGCACGCCGTTTCCGCCCATGATGTCACGGGCGTCGGCGCAGACTTGCTTGGCCTTCCTGGCGTTGTTCATCTTGGCGAGCGAGGCCATCGGGCCGGTCATCTTGCCCTCTTCCTGGAGCTGGCCGAGCCTGAAGCACAGAAGCTGCATGGTGGTGATCTCTGAGAGCATGTTGGCGAGCTTGTTCTGGATGATCTGAAAGCTCGCGATGGGCTTGCCGAACTGCACCCGCTCTTTGGAGTACTGGACCGCGGCCTCGTAGGCGGCGATGGCGTGCCCGATTGCCTCCCACGCTACACCGCTGCGCGTCGCCGTGAGCACCTTGTTTGTGTCTTTGAAGGAGTTGGCGCCTTCGAGCTTGTTCTCGACCGGGACCCGCACGTCTTCGAGCTTTATGTCCGGCTGCCACACGGCCCGTTTGCCCATTTTGCCGGTGATGAGCTCCGTCGAATAACCCTCGGGCATGTCGCCATTTTCATCTTTCTCGACCACGTAGGCTTTTACCTGGCCGTCTTCTACGTCCCGCGCCCAGATGATGACGACGTCGGCGAAGGAGGCGTTGCCGATCCAGCGTTTCTCCCCGCTGAGGATGTACTCGTCCCCGTCGCGCCGGGCGCTCGTCTCCAGCATTACGGAGTCGGATCCGTGCTTGGCCTCCGTCAGGCCCCAGGCCCCGATCTTCTCCAGCCGGGCCATCGGCGGCAGCCACTTCTCTTTCTGCTCTTCGCTGCCGAGTATGGCGAGGGTCCCCATGGCGAGCCCGGAATGGACCCCGAAGAAGGTGTTGAAGCTCCCGTCTCCCCGGGCCATCTCTATGGCGACCAGACCCATCGCGATTTGGCTCATCCCGGGACATCCGTATCCTTCTATGGTGCCGCCCGCCAGGTTCAACTCGGCGAGCTTCGGTACCAGCTCGAACGGGAACTCCGCCTCCTCCCAATACTCGTTGATGATCGGGATGACTTCCCGGTCGGCGAATGAACGTACTTTGTCCCGGATCCCGCGCTCCTCATCTGTGAGAAGCTCATCCAGCAGATAGTAATCTGTCCCCAGAGAAGTGGTTACATCTGCTATCACGCTGCCCTCCTTCTAAACACCGCCACACCTCGCCGCGGCCCCTTTACAGACCAAACTCTAGCACGCTGGTGAGGGCCGAGGCCCAAAAACCGCTTGCTCCGACAGGCCGCAATGTTATCATGTAAGTGTTAGTCAAAATTGATAACAAACACATGGGGAAGGTACCGTTGCAACGTCAGCAGGAGCGTCGGGAAGTCGTAGGTCAGGCGGAAAGCTTTAGCAGTTTGGTGGAGGCGATCCACCGGCACGCCGGGTTGAGAGGCGGAAAGGCCGCGCTTGGAAAGAAAGTCGACGGCGGGTGGAGTGTTATTTCTTATGCGGAGTTATACGGTAGGGTCCGGGATTTTGCCGGCGGTCTCAAGGAGCTCGGCGTCAGGCAGGGTTCGCGGGTCGCCCTTATGTCCAGAAACAGGCCGAAGTGGCCCATAGCTGACCTGGCGATACAGAGTCTCGGGGCGGCTACGGTACCGGTTTATCCGACGCTGGCCCCCGAGCAGGTGACGCACATCCTGGGTGATTCTGAAGCCCACATATTCATCGTCGAGGACGAAGAGTCGTTGGGACGGGTGCGGACGGGGCTGGATGATGCCCGGGACCTCTGTGTGATCGTTATGGAAGACGGTTTCGGAGGCGAGGAAAACGTGCGGAGGTTCCGGGACGTAGAGCGGGCCGGCGCCGAGAACCCGGTCGGTGATTGGGAGAAAGGTTGGCGGTCGCTGGGGCGAGACGACGCGGCCACCGTGATCTACACGTCCGGTACGACGGGGCTGCCCAAAGGCGCGGTGCTCACCCACGGGAACATCCTCTCGAACCTGGAGGGAATTCTGGAGGCTCTGCCGGTCTACGAGGACGACGTGTTCCTGTCGTTCTTGCCGCTCTCGCACGTCTTCGAGCGGACCTGCGGCCAGTTCTACGCCCTGAGTGTGGGGGCTACGATCTACTACGCCGAATCCATAGAAAAAGTGCCGGAGAACCTGCGGGAAGTACGACCGACGGTCGTCCCCAGCGTACCCCGACTCTACGAGAAGATGTACGACCGGGTGCGGACCAGGATCTCCGAAGCTCCCCGGCGGCGTCGTAAGCTATTCGATGCCGCCATAAACGCCGGAAAGCGCAAGTACGCCGTGGAGCGCGAGGGGGGCACCGTCGGACGGGCTCTCGGGTTGCAACTCAAGCTCTACGACCGGCTCGTCTTTAGCAAGCTGCGGGAGGCCGTCGGCGGGCGGGTGCGGTTCTTTGTCTCCGGTGGGGCCAAGCTCAACGCCGAGGTGGGGGAGTTCTTCTACGCCGCGGGCGTCAAGATCATGGAGGGCTATGGACTCACTGAGACTTCGCCGGTGATCTCCTGCAACCGCCTGGAGAGGCCGCGGTTCGGCACCGTCGGGCTACCACTCTCCAATCTGGAGGTCCGGATCTCGGAGAAGCAGGAGATCCAGGTGCGCGGCCCCAGCGTCATGCGAGGCTACCTCAACAACGAGCGGGCCAACGCAGAGGCGTTTACCGAAGATGGGTTCTTCAGGACAGGAGACATCGGCGACTTCGACGAGGCGGGATACCTGCGCATAACGGACCGGGCCAAGAACCTCATAGTCCTCAGCACCGGTAAGAACGTCGCCCCGCAACCGATAGAGACGGCCCTCGTCGCTACGCCTCACATATCCCAGAGCATCGTGCTGGGCGATGGGCGCAAGTACGTCTCAGCTCTGATAGTCCCCGACTACGAAGCCGTGCGGCGCAGTCTCGACAGCGACGCCCCCAACGCGCAGCTCTGCGAGGACGGGCGGGTGAGAGCTCTTGTGGAGAAAGACGTCGAGGAGGCGACGAGAGGTTTCGCGGACTACGAGCGTCCCAAGAGCTTCGCCTTGTTGCCGCGGGAGTTATCCCAGGAAGAAGGAGAGCTTACACCGACCCTCAAGGTGAAGCTGCGCGTCGTGCGCGAGCATTACGCGGAGGTCATCGAAAAGCTGTATTCTTGAGGTTGTCAACGATGATGTTGTCAAAAACCACTCGCGGGGAATAACTGTCGGTAGAGTTTCTGCTGGTTATCTAGAAAAGAAGCGATGGGAGGACCCCATAGAGCGTACAGAGGTAACACCCAAGGAGATATTCCTGAGCGAGGTGAAGTCGAAGAGCATTTTCCCGCTGCTCATACTTCACATGGTCAACAAGCAGCCTGAGTATGGTAACAGCATCATAAAGGGCGTGAAAGACATGACCTCGGGTGTGATGAGCGCCTCGCCGAACACCGTCTACCCGCTCCTTCGGCGGCTGGAGGAGAAAGGATACCTGACCGCCGAGTGGGAAGACGCGGATACGCGCACTCGCAGGTTCTACAGCATCACGCTGGAAGGAAAAGAAAAGTACGAGGAGGTAAAGGTGCTCTTCGAGGAGCATCTATTGAGGGTCAAGACAGCGATCGATGCGCTGCAAGAGGAGATTTACGGCTAATACTTTGAAAGAGCCGCTCAAAACAAAGCTCACGCGCTGGGGGTTCAACCTCTTCCCGGCGTATCTCGCGACGGGTGCCAGGATCATCGGCATGTCCGACGATCTGCGAGAGGTAAGCCTAAAGCTGCCGCTTAACTGGCGGACCAGGAACTACGTGGGAACCATCTTCGGCGGCAGCATGTACGCGGCGGTAGACCCCGTCTACATGATCATGCTCATGAAGAACTTGGGGCCGGAGTACGTAGTCTGGGACAAGGCGGCGAAGATCCACTTCAAAAAGCCGGGCCGGGAGACTCTTTACGCTCGTTTCGCGCTCGACGCGGAGGAGATCGCGTACATCGAAACGATGCTCGACGCCTCCTCCTGTGTAGAGCTCGAGTACCTCGCAGATCTCACCGACGAGAGCGGCGAAGTTCACGCCTCGGTGGAGAAGACCTTCTACATCCGGCGTAAAGATCAGAGCGGACTAGAAAAAGAAGAAGTTCTGGCGCTCGAACAGAAAGTGTAGAGTTCCAGTACACGACGCTAAACGGTGGAGAAGAGACGGAGGGACTGTGTCGCAACAGATAAGAAAAGTAGCGGTTTTGGGGGCCGGGACCATGGGCGCCGCGATAGCTGCCCACTGCGCTAACGCAGGTCTTGAGGTGGACCTGCTGGATATAGCCCCGGAGGATGACGACAACAACGCCGTCGTCAAAAAGGGCTACGAGCAGATGAGAAAATCCCGGCCGGCCGCCCTGTTGAGCGAGAAGGCGGCGGACCGCATTCGGATCGGCAACTTTGAGGACCACTTCGACCGGATCGGTGAAGCGGACTGGGTCGTCGAGGCCATTATCGAGAAGCTGGAGCCGAAACAGCAACTCATGGAGCGCGTGGAGCAGACGGCCAAAGAAGACGCCATCATCTCCTCCAACACCTCGGGGATACCGCTGCACCAGGTGGCGGAAGGACGCTCGGATAACTTCAAGCGGCGTTTTCTGGGGACGCACTTCTTCAACCCGCCGCGCTATCTGAAGCTGCTGGAGATCATCCCTACCGGCAACACCGACCAGGAGATCGTCGGGCGGGTGCGGAGCTTCGGGGAGCAGGTGCTGGGCAAGGGTGGTGTGATCGCTAAGGACACCCCGAACTTTATCGGGAACCGCATCGGGAGCTTCGCCGGGATGCAGTCCGTGAGCTACGCCCTGGAGAACGGTTACGGCGTCGAGGAGGTGGACGCCATAACGGGACCCCTGATCGGTCACCCCAAAACCGCCACCTTTCGCCTCAACGACCAGGTCGGCCTGGACATCGCCGTTGGCGTCGCCGAGAACCTCTACGAGGCCGCCCCGGAGGACGAGTCGCGCGAGCAACTCAAACCGCATCCGAAGCTCAAGGAGATGGTGGAGCATAACCTGCTCGGCAACAAGACCGGCGCCGGATTCTACAAGCGCACCCGGCGCGACGGCCAGACCGTCTTCGATGTCATAGACCTGGAGACCTTCGAGCACCATCCGCCGGAAAACCCGGAGATCCCGATAGCCCAAGAAGCCCGGCAGCAGGGAGATCTCTCAGCCCGGCTCCGCTTCCTCATGGACCAGGCCGACGAAGACCGGTACGCCCAGTATCTCCGGGATACTTTACAGCCGTACCTGGCCTACTCCGCGAGGAAAGTGCCGGAGATCTCCGACACCCTCGAAGATGTGGACCACGCGATGGAGTGGGGCTTCGGCCATCAAGCCGGCCCTTTCCGCACCTGGGACCTGCTCGGCGTGCAGCAGACCGTCGAGCAGATGAAGGGTCTGGACATAGAGGTCGCCGGCTGGGTAGAGGAGATGCTTCAGAACGGCAACGAGAGCTTCTACAAAGAGGAAGACGGACGCGAGTTGGTCTACAGCCCGATCGAAAAGGACTACGAGCCAGTCCGCGAAGATCCAATGTATATCTCGCTCGACCGGCTGCGCGACGAGGGCAAGGAGCTGGCGCGCAACGACTCGGCCAGCCTGCTCTACCTCGGCGACGGCGTGCTCCTTTTCGAGTTCCACTCCCGGGGCAACTCCATAGACGGCGCGATGCTGGAGATGGGGAATCGGGCTTTGCAGGAGATGAAGCGCGATGATATCGTCGGGCTCGTTATAGGAAACGAGGGTAGGAATTTCTGTGTCGGGGCGAACCTCGGGGAGGTCGTGCAGGCCGTACAGAACGGCGCGTTGGATCAGGTAGGAGAGAGGATAGACGCTCTGCAGGATCTCCTCATGAACTTCCGCTTCGCCTCGAAGCCGGTCGTCGCGGCCCCGCACGGACAAACGCTCGGCGGGGGGTTGGAGATCTGCCTGCACGCCGACCGGGTCATCGCCGCCGGCGAGACCTACATGGGCCTCGTCGAGGCCGGGGTCGGCCTCATCCCGGCGGGCGGCGGCACCAAAGAGCTGGTCCGCAGGATAGTTTCGCCACCCATCCAGGTGGCCTCCGACGCGCCGCCGCTGCCGCACCTCCAGAAAGCTTTCGAGACCATCGCGATGGCGAAGGTAACCACCAGCGCCCTCGAAGCGCAGGAGATGGGTTTCCTCACGGCGTACGATCGGGTAGTCATGAACCCGGACCACCTCATCTCCGCCGCCAAGCGCGAGGTCCTGGTCCTCGCCGACGGCTATGCGCCGCCGGAGAGAGGCGAGAACGTCTTCGCCGCCGGCAAGTCCGCCGAAGCGGCGCTGCAGGTAGGGGTGCTCACGATGCAGTGGGGACACTTCGCCAGCGAGTACGACGGCGTAATAGCGAACTACGCCGCCCACGTACTGACCGGCGGCGGGATCTCGCTGCCCCAGTGGGTCTCCGAGGACTATCTGCTCAAGCTGGAGAAAGAGGCGTTCCTCGAACTGCTAAAGAACGAGAAGACCCACGAGCGGATAGAAGGAATGCTGAAAACCGGAAAACCGGTAAGGAACTAGTTATTAGTCTGTCAGTCGGTCAGTAAATCAGTCGGTCAGAAAGCTGAAAGACTGAGAGACCGCGACCGAAGGGAGCAACATGAAAGAAGCCGTAATCGTTTCGGGGGCCCGGACCGCCGTCGGGCGCGCCCCGAAAGGAACGCTGCGGGCGAGCCGGCCGGACGACATGGCCGCGGCGACCATAAGCGAGGCCATCCGGAGGGCCGAAGGGCTGGAGAAAGAGGAGATAGAGGACGTAATTATCGGCTGCGCGATCCCCGAGGGCACGCAGGGCTACAACGTCGCTCGTCTCAGCTCGCTGCTCGCCGGGATGCCGGAGACCGTGCCGGCGCAGACCGTCAACCGGTTCTGCTCGTCGGGGTTACAGACCATCGCGAACGCGGCGGAGCGGATCATGGTCGGCAACGCCACCACCATCCTCGCGGGCGGAACCGAGCACATGTCCTCGACCATTGACCAGCCCATCTTCTCGCCGAACCCGAAGCTCGTGGAGATGAACCCGGCGGCCTACATGGGCATGGGCCTGACCGCCGAGCAGGTCGCCCGCGAGTTCGAGGTCTCCCGTGAAGACCAGGACGAGTTCGCGCTCCGCAGCCACACGCTGGCGAAGGAAGCCGTAGAGGGTGGCGTCTTCGACGAGGAGATCGTGCCGCTGGACGTCGAGTACGACTTTGTCCACAACGGCGGCGACGTGGAGCACGTGGAGACCACCTTCAGCCGCGACGAAGGCCCGCGCGACACTTCGGCGGAGGCGCTCGCCAACCTGAAGCCGGCCTTCCAGCGCGACGGCACGGTTACGGCGGGCAACTCTTCTCAGAGGAGTGACGGGGCCGCCGCGGTGATCGTAATGGAGCGTGAGGAAGCCGAGAGGCGCGGCCTGCAGCCGCTCGCCCGCTTCATGGGCTTCGCCGTTGGGGGCGTGAGGCCGGAGGTCATGGGTGTTGGGCCGATGGTCGCCATCCCGAAGGTGCTGGATCAGGTCGGACTCACAATGGACGACATAGACCTGATCGAGTTCAACGAAGCCTTCGCGGCGCAGGCTCTCGCGGTCATGTGGGAGGTCGGCATGGATCTGGAGAAAACCAACGTCAACGGCGGCGCGATCGCGCTCGGCCACCCGATGGGCGCCACGGGCACCAAGCTCACCATCCAGCTCCTCCACGAGATGAAGCGGCGCGGCTCCCGCTACGGTATGGTGACCATGTGTATCGGTGGCGGTATGGGTGCTGCGGGTATCTTCGAGAACCTGCAGAATTAGCCTGCGGCCGGTGAGCATTTCAGCGGCCCGCCAATAGAAGCTGGCCGCTGAAATTTTTAGGGTAAGGAACCTTTTTGACTGACAGCAGGGTGCGGAGATATTGACTCACACAGCACTCTATGCATATGCAAACGGTTGAGCGACCTTTTAACGAGACGGTGTGTAGTCATTACGCGCTGCGGTCAATCACACTGAAAACTGCTGTGAGGCCCGCCTGTGCGTTGGCTAATCCTCTTTCTCGTCCGCAAGGGCCTGAGCGGGGACGGTAACCGATACCATGGTGCCCTCCCCAACCTCACTTCGGACCTCAAGCTCTCCA
>JALYGE010000165.1 GCA_030777225.1 Actinomycetota bacterium | reverse complement strand
GATGATGAGGTAGTTGAAGCCTGTTTCCCCCAAATACGTCCTCAGGCGCTTCGGGTACTGGTCGGAGATATCGATGCCCACCTCCTCCATCACCTTCACGGCGTAGGGATGAACCTCGCCGGTCGGTTCGATACCGGCGCTGTAAGCCTCGAAGCTGTCGCCGCCATAGTACCTCAAAACCTCTCAGCCATCTGGCTCCTTGCCGAGTTTTGGGTGCAAAGGAAGATCACCTTCTGCTGCTTACTCTTCTCCATCTGCTCAACTCCTCCTCTTCTAGATCTACGAAACCTCTGCAGGCTTCGGGGTTCCGCCGGCCGCGAGCTGTTCGGCGAACTTGTCGGGCAGCCTGCTCTCCTGAACAGCTTCTACGGAGCGTTCCAGGTCGTACTCCACCCGCACGAACTCTACCCCTACGCATTCCTGGTCCATCTCGACCACCACGTAACCGGCGCGAGGATCTCCGTCTTTAGGCTTGCCGACGGAGCCGGTGTTGAGGAAGTGAACGCCATTCACTTCCCGGTGCCAGGGCTTGTGGGTGTGGCCGAAGGCGATGAGGTCTCCTGCTCTGGCCCCGGCGGAATCCGCCATCTTCTTGCAGAAGGAATCGGGCCGGTCCTCCGTCCAGTACAGGGTATTGAGGGTCGGCGTGCCGTGCACGAGTATGAGCTGCGGCCGGGATTTGTGGCCTCCGAGGGGCCGGAGGTCCAGGCGGAACGGTAGCCGGCCCAGAAAGTCCTTTGTCTCCGGCGAGACGTGTTCGCGGGTCCACTCGTAGCTCTGGTGAGAGAGCTCTTCCTGATGAGGAGTTTCGGCTTTGCAGCCACAGTGCTCGTAGTCTGTGGCCACGGTAGAGTCGTAGTTGCCCGCGATGCCCGGTATTCGGCGGGCACGGATCAGGGCTACCGTCTCGTTCGGCCACGGCGCGTAGCCGACGAGATCCCCGAGGTGGTAGACGGAGCCCAGGTCTTTGCGCCCGTCAATGTCCGTCAGCACCGCTTCGAGGGCGGGAAGGTTCGCGTGTACATCAGAGAAAAGCGCCAGTTTCATATCGGCCTCCAGGACTGCCGTTTTTGCATCTGCAGGCAATATACACGGTAGACCTGGAGCTTGAGTGAAAAGAAAGTTAAACGAGGCGTTTGCCGGCGGAGAAAGCCAAAAAAGCCGAAAAAATATCCGGGCCGGAGGAGCCGCTCCTGCGAACGGGCGACCACCGACCCGGTCCACGACACCTGATCGTGGAGGGTTTTGGAAACCTAGTCCATCGGACCCTTTCCTCCTCAAGGTGCAGTGACTTCAGAGCCATGGTACTACCTCTCACAATCAGGCGCAATACATATTTCCGACCATTTCGCTAAATCGGATTTCGTTGTGCTACAGACCGGTTACGAAGGCGGTGGCACGAACCTCCTGGATTCTGTTGCCACCGGTCTGGAAAAGGATCAGCGACGACCGAAAAGGCCGGGCCCGATGCGGGTCCCGGCCGGAGGGAATGAGCGAGGAAGCTGGACCGGGCCGGGAGGGGGGAGGAAAGTAGCCCGGCCAACTTCCTACTATCTTTTTATACGCGCGAGCGCCCCAAAAGTTTCGCGTTTGCTGTGCAGTTTATTGCGGTAAGCTAGAATCTTCAGGACAGGCGAAGGACCAGCAGAGGGGAGACGGAGACTTGACCGAGACGGAACAGCAAGAACAACGGCGGAGGGAGAGCCCGCTCTACAGCGAGCGCGGCACCACGACCATCGCGGACACCATCGTCTCCCAGATCATCGAGATAGCCGTAAACGACATCGAGGGCGTACGTCCGGGCAAGACCTCCACCAATATCGGTAAGTACGAGGTAGCCATAGACTTCAACATGGAGATGGAGTTCGGCAGAGACCTCTCCGAGCTCACCTCCACGCTTCGCACCCGCATAAGAGAGCAGGTAGAGAGAATGACCGGCCTCCGGGTAATAGAGCAGAACATCATCGTGACCGACATCTTCTTTTCGGAGGGATCGGACAGCATCAATGGCCGTCAGGAAGAGGAGGGCCAGGGAGAAGAGCAGGAGGAGCAGGAAGAGGATCGGCCCCGGGTAAGGTAGCTGGAGCGCCCCCGGACGTACCCGCCCGTGGCCCAGGACCTCCTCAGACCGGGCCTCGACCTGCTTTTCTGCGGGTATAACCCCTCGCTCCGCTCCGGCCACACCGGACATCACTATGCCCATCCCGGCAACCGCTTCTGGCGCGTCCTGTGCGCCGCCGGCATCACGGACCGTCTCTACGCCCCCGAGGAAGACGAGAAATTACTGGACCTGGGTATCGGGTTTACCAACCTCTGCTCCCGCCCCACGCGCCGGGCCGACGAGCTGACCCGCGATGAGATCCAAGCCGGCGCTGAGGAACTACACGTCCGTCTCGAAGAGCTCAAACCACGCGCCGTCGCCTACACCGGCATCGGCGTCTACAAGTGGTTCCGCGCGACCTCTAAGGTCGGTTGGGGGTTACAGGAGCACCCCGTGGTCCCCGGCGTGACGGACATCGTCGTACCTTCGCCTTCCGGCCTCAACCGGATGCGCTTCGAGGAGTTGGTCGAGCACTACCGGGTGCTGAGGCCGTTCTCGTAGACGGGCCGGATCTTCAAGGCCGGTGGCTGCCTCGCAGGGAGCGCCCGTGGCGACCACCTTTCACCCTCGGCCCGCCTATCCGGCGAACCAGACTGCGGCCTCGCGCCCGATCTCGGGCGGCACCACGTGTTCGCCGTCGAACTCCCGGTAGCACACATCGTAGCCGGCACGTTCGAGTTGCGGGACGAGACGGCGGCTGCAACGCCCGATCGGGAGCCACCTGTCGCGGGTGCCGTGGGAGACGAAGATGCGCGGCGAGCCCACCCGGCCGACCGGCGCCATGAACCCCGGCGAGAACGCGATCACGTGCGTGAACAGGTCCCCGTTCGAGATCCCGAGCGAGAGCGCGTAGGAGGCCCCGTCGGAGTAGCCCCCGACCCCGATACGCGCCGGGTCCACGGCGTAGTGGGAGAATACCTCCTCCAGCGCCCGGTCGATCGCGGCGACGTCCGGGCCGTACCCTCCGGTGACGAAGTCCCAGGTAGGGCCCCGCGAGGACAATGCGAGCAGCATACAGCCGGCCTCATCCGCCTGCCCCCGGAGCAGGGCCAGCCCGTCGCGCGCATCCTCGCCCGCCCCATGCAGCAGCACGACCAGCGGGATAGGATACTCCTCCGAATAGGCCGACGGCACGTACAGATAGTCGTCCCGCGCGGAGCCGAAGGGCATCCGCAGGCCCACCGGCGCCGGCCCCTCAACCTCCGCCGGACGCGCCCGCAGCCTTCCTTCCGCGTGTGTTCTGTCCCCTGCCATACGAGGTTCCTTGTTACCCTCATCCCGTCCGACTACACCTGCGCGGACGAGACGGTGCGGGCAGTACGCGCCGCCGAGGACTGGCGAGGCCACGATCCGGGTACTGAACCAGAGTATTGAGATAGAAGGGGAGAGGCGCATGACCCGAGACCGACTGCTGGAGGACCTGAAGTGGCTCGCGGAGGGCAACCCGAAGTATGCGGGTACGGACGAAGAAGGCCGCCAGAACCCGGCGGTAGCCCGCCTGATGGCCGAAGACCTCTTGCTGGGCTACATCGACGATAGCAAAGTCACCAAGCTCTTCGACAGGATACGCGGGGCGCGTTAGCCGCCAAGCCGTCTCCATTCCAGCGCCGGTCTGCTAGGTCCGGCGTCCGCGTTCGGCCAGGTAGCCGGCCGTGAGCAGCGCGAGCATAAGCGCGCTTAGAAAACGCTCGTTGATCCACACGCCCTTGACCCTCGGCACCTTCTCCGGGAACTCGGCCTCAAAGCCCTCGGCCTCTGGGAAGAGGAAGCTGCCACCCTGGGCTATCCAGAAGAAAGAGGGCAACAGGGTGCCCAGTGCGAGGTTCTGCTCCGGGTGCTCGCTCCTCCTCCACAGATAGTAGAGCCCGCTCGCGCCGAGGAGCGAGCCCAGGATTATGGTCTGAGCGTCGTGGCCTTGGCGTGTGGCGGCCAGCCGGGGTTGAACAGGTGCGTCCGGTTCCAGTCCGCCAGGAAGCCGCCCACCGTCGTGAACGCGGCGACCGAGGAGAGGACCCGCTGGCCCATACCTGTCCGCGACATCACCCGCTCCCGGCCGGGGACACCCTCGCGCCCACGGGACTAGTCGTCTCCGGCCCGCTCGGCGCCCTGCGCGTCCACGTCCTCTCGATCGCCCTCGGCCGACTCCTGCGGATGCGTGGAAGGTCGGGCCTCGTCGCCCTCATTCTCGGTCGAGCCCGCCCGCTCGGCCCCGGACGCTCCGACATCTTCCTCGTTGCCCTCGGTGGGCCCCTGGGGGTGCTGTGGCTTCTCTTCGCTCATCCTGCCCTCCTTGGTGTGTTTGCCGTTCTACCTTCTATACCCTGGAGAGCCGATCGAACACCCGTCGTTACTACACCGACGTATAATGCGGCCATGATCGTGGACAAGGCCATCTACGTCGATGGGCGCCGGGAGATCGAACCCGACACGGTCCGTGAGATCTACGAGGCCTGCCAGAGACAATCCGGGGTTGCCTGGATCGGCCTCTACCGGCCGTCGAAAGAGGAGTTCGACTCCGTCGCGGAGGAGTTCGGGTTGCATCCCCTAGCCGTGGAGGATGCTATCAAGGCTCACCAACGCCCCAAGCTGGAGCGCTACGGGGAGACGCTCTTCGTCGTCCTGCGGGCGGCCCGGTACATAGACGAGAGCGAGGAGGTGGACTTCGGGGAGATCCACGTCTTCGTCGGGGAGGATTTCGTTATCACCGTGCGTCACGGCGAAGCCTCGGCCCTGGGCGAGGTCCGCGACCGTTTGGAAGGGAGCCCGGACCTGTTGCGCCGGGGTCCGGGCGCGATCCTCTACGCGATCATGGACAGCGTGGTGGATGGTTACGTCCCGGTGGTGGAGGGACTCAAAAACGACGTGGACGAGATAGAGACCGAGGTCTTCGGCGGAAATGCGGAGGTCTCGCGCCGCATCTACACGCTTTCGCGGGAGGTGATCGAGTTCCAAAGGGCGACCAAACCGCTGGTCGGCGTCCTGGACCACCTGGTCGAAGGGAGAGAAGAGGGCGTGGACTCCGAGATCCAGCGTTACCTGCGCGACGTGCAGGACCACATCTACCGGGTCGTCGAGCAGGTGGACAGCTTCCGCGAGCTGTTGCAGAGCATCCTCAGCGTAAACCTCACGATGGTCAGCCTCGCCCAGAACGAGAAGGTGACGACCCTCACAGAGGCCAACATCGCCCAGAGCGACCAGACCAAGAAGATCAGCGCCTGGGCCGCCATCCTGATCGTGCCGACCCTCATCGCCGGTATCTACGGCATGAACTTCCAATACATGCCGGAACTAAACTGGAACCTCGGATACCCTTTCTCCCTGCTACTGATGGCGATGGTATCCGGCACGCTCTACCTGGTCTTCAAACGCCGCGGATGGCTGTAGTTGACAAACTCACCCACGCTTTCCTGTGATGGATCACCGACGACTCCCGGCTCTCTGAGAAGCTCGGGAGATCATGGCCGACGGCCGCAACGGGTTGTTCTCCCCGGCGAGTTCTCACCGCGCCGATTACTTGCCGGGACGCTCCTCGAAGGCCCGGCTGTGCACGACCATGCCCACCAGCATCGCCGCGACGAACACGAGTACCGGCGTGAGCCCGGTGGCGAGGGCCGCGACGGCGGGGCCGGGGCAGAACCCTACCAGCCCCCATCCGACGCCGAAGAGCGCGGCGCCCGTTACCAGCCGCGCGTCCGGGGCGCTCTTCTTCGGCAGATCGAAGCTATCCGCCAGCACGGGACGCGGCCGGTGGCGGATCAGACGGAAGGCCGGGACGGTGACCAGCAGGGCACCGCCCATCACGAGAGCGAGGGTCGGGTCCCAGTCGCCGGCCACGTCGAGAAAGCCGATGACCTTGGCCGGGTTCATCATCCCCGAGATGGCGAGCCCCAGGCCGAAGATGGTCCCGGAGAGAAGGGCGGCCGCCGCCCGCAACATTCCAGAGCCCATCAGAGCGCGTGCCGGGTCAGGAACACGGTCAGCATCGCGATGCCGAAGAAGACTGAGGTCGCGATGATGGAGCGCCGGGAGAAGCGCGCCAGCCCGCAGAGGCCGTGCCCGCTGGTGCAGCCGGAGCCCAGGCGCGTGCCGAAGCCCACCAGGAACCCGCCGGCCACGATCACCGGCAAAGAGACCCCAACCTGCACCGGGGATGTGGCGTCCGTCGCCAGCACGTAGACGAGCGCGCCGAGCACCAGGCCCACCACGAACGCCGCGCGCCAGATCAGTTCCCCTCTTCCTCCGAAGGCCAGCAGGCCGCCGACGATACCGCTGATCCCGCCGATGCGCCCGTTAAGCAGCATCAACAGCGTGACCCCCAGGCCGATCAGCAAGCCGCCGAGCAGCCCGCTCACCGGCGTAAAGTCTTCCATTCCTACCTCCGCTCTTCTGTCGAACCGCCCCGACCCTCTATGAGTTGTGGAAACTCCCCGGGGAAGAAAGCATAGCATCCCCGATCACGCCCGCACAACGGCCCGTAACCAGACGTTCGGCCTTTGCTCCGTGAATCGGCGTTCTTGGTGCTACAATTGTGAACACTACACAGAGCGCAGGAGGTCTATTGTGTACCGGGTAGGCGCCAGAGAGCTCAAGCAGCATACGGGGGAGATTATCGAACGGGTCAGGAATGGTGAGAGGGTCGTTCTCACCTTGAGGGGGAGTCCCGTGGCTGTGATCTCACCGATAGACCAGGACGTTCTGGAAGAGGCGTTGAAGGAGGAGACAAAGAGGGCAGAGAAGGAGTCTCTGGGCTGGCTCGCGGCGAGTGAGAGCGCCTTCGACTTCTGGGAGAACGAGGAAGACGAGGTGTGGGACACAGTAGGCAGGGAGTAGTCGCCGTTGGAACAAGTTCATTACCAGCAAGGAACGGTCGTGCTGGTGCCCTTCCCGTTTACAGATCTCTCGGGCAGCAAGCGCCGTCCGGCGCTGGTCGTTTCACCAGAAGGCTTCCACGACGAAGACCTGATCCTTTGCGCCATAACCTCCCGGGTGCCGCAGCGTTTGTCCGAGCGTGAAATACTGCTCGAAGCCGGAGATATGCTCGCGGAACAACTACCCAAGAGGAGCGTAATCAAGCCTAGCAAGCTCTTCACCATGCACCGGCGCCTTATAGCCTCCCGCTACGGCGCAGTGAAGCAGTACAAGCTCCTGGAAGTGCTCCGAACGCTACGCGAGATCTTCGCCGACCCCGAGGAGATCTAGCGCGGGACCGGCTCTATCCGCTCCAGCTCCCCAATCTCCTTTTCGTCGTTGAGCGTCCGGTAGAGGTCCAACGCGAGCTGTCCGTTCAGCCAGAACTCTGGGCTCGTACCGAAGACCTTCGCCAGCCGCAGCGCCGTCGAAGGTGTGACGCGTGTGACGCGCCGCTGGCCGTTCACGAACGCGCTCACCCGCACGTAGGGCACCCGTATCCTCTCCGTCAGTTCGGACGGCGTCATCCCCAGCGGCTTCAGAAATTCCTCCAGCAGCAACGCTCCCGGCGGGGTAGGAGCCCGCTCCTTCGGTATACGCAATCCTTCTATCTCAGTGGTAGTCAACTATCTCAGCTTCTCCATCGCTTACTTCGGTGTGTACTCGCGTATCATATCTCGCTCTACGATCCATAGCCGACCGGACAATTCCTCTTGCTCGGATGCCTTTAGCAAAACCCGCACGCGCTCCCGGATGGTGTCCAGCTCTATTGGGTGCGGTACTCGAAGCACGACGATACCGGCGTAACGTTCCGGTGGAAACCTCAGCACGTTGGAGAAGTCCAGATCGAGCATGACCAGCACCCGGCCTTCCGTCCGACAAACCTCGATCAGCCCGTCGTCGCTCGTGCCGCCGAGGTCTTGTTCGGGGACGGTAGTCACATCATGTCCGGCCTCACGGAAGAGATCAATGGCCCGGTTGCCCAGGTTTTCGTCCAGCTTTACCTTCAAGCCGGACGTTCGAGAGGTATGTCCACGAACCGCTCCCGGCTCATCTCGGCCCCGTAGGCCACGCAGGCCAGTACGTCCTCCCGCGCGAGCTGCGGGTACTCCTCCACGATCTCTTCGGTGGAGAGACCGGCTGAGAGCAGATCCAACACAAGAGAGACCCAGATGCGGTGTCCCCGAATGCAGGGTTTGCCGAAGCACACCCGGGGATCTATGGAAATCCTCTCCAACAACCTGTCGCGCTCCACGTTTCTCCTACGGTTTGACCGTATACCAAAAATTTACTTACTAACTATCTCAAAAGGGATAAACGGTGCTGACGACGATACCAGAGAAGCACACAAAAGCCACCTGGATGAGTCCCAGATAATTGACGGCCTTCTTCTCGTAACGCACCAGGATCGCCCGGCATTTCGAAAGCCAGCCCAGCGTTCGCTCTACCCCACCCATCTCCTCGCCGGGTAACGCTTCTCGCCCGCAGAGAGTCGAGCTTCTCCTCGCCGATGCGCCTTATATGGGGGGGTGTAGCCGCGAGCCTCCACCGCCTGCTCCGCCACCTCCCCCTTGTCGTATCCCTTGTCCAGGCAAAGATGCTGGGGAGACTCCTCCAAAGGCTCGGGACGCTCGATGATGACGGCATCGAGCGTGGCTCCGAGCAGCTTGAAGTCGGGAACGTTGGCCCCGGTCACGATCACCGAAAGTGGTCCTCCGTCAGCCTCGACCAGAATCGAGCGGTTGACTCCGTTTTTCCCTCTGTCAGTGGATCGGGGCCTACGAGGTCCCTCCAAAACGCGCCTTGCCCATCGCCCCATCCGCCGCCTGCCACTCGAAGTCCACTCCGCCAAGCTCCTCGCACTCCTCGATGAGTTTCTCCCAGATGAGATCCAACACCCCAGACTCGATCCACCTCTGGAAAGTCCGGTGTACCGAGGAATCG
>JALYGE010000164.1 GCA_030777225.1 Actinomycetota bacterium | reverse complement strand
CCGCCGAGGGATGCAGCGGCAAGCCTCGCCACCCGATGCATAGACAACCCAGAACACAGCTTGAAATACTACGGGAGGTAAAGTAAGAGCTTGCGCCAATAGGCGAGTAGCGTATGTGTCAAGGAGCGATGAGGAGGCTGTCCAATCGCTTCTAGAGTTTCCAAGTGCGAAAAGTTGCCAGCCTATTGGCGCGGCCTCTTAGTAGCATGCAGCGACTTCGGAAAGGAAAATGCGCTGACGTTGCCTATAATGCGAGCGAGGGAATTCGTGCCGTACTCCGTTGCAGAATATTCTTTCTTGTCCCACCAAGTGAGCGGTAGAGTTCCCTCTTCCTTCATACGAGACTTCATGTAGATACCGGTTCTGCCTACCTGATCCGAACCAGTGCGAAAATCGGAGAGGTTCTCAAGAACACTTTCGTGTCCCCACTTCCACCGCTTTTCCTGTTCATTTGTATTGACGGGGTATACGACTTCCTCATCAGGAGTTGGCTGCTCAATAGCAATCCATGCTTTTTCGGACTCGTTCCACTCCATCTGAGGAATCCTGACGATCCCCTCACTCGAAGCATAAATTGGATAGAACATTTTAGGTCGCGCGGCTCTGTTCGCATCAGCTCCGCCATGCTTTCTAAAATTGACCCATTCGAACGGTCCCCGTTCATCGGATTCTTTGTACCTAGCAAGCTGTTTTTCGGACCGGGGAAGCCTTCCAACAGATACATGCTCGCTGTTGCCAACAAAAACCCCATATTCATGGGCAATTTGGAAACCTTTCACCGTCGAGCGGCCAGAAGGATTGCTTCTGATAACAGCGATGCCCAGCACGGCTTCCTCACCACCAAATATCCTTAACAGCAGCGAGTAAAGTCGGTGAAACTCTGCGTCGTCAATTGTCACGCAGAGAATTCCTTCGGCTCCGAGAAGTGGTCTCGCTTCTCGTAACCTATTCTCAGTTAAGGCCAACCAAGATGAGTGTTTGTAGTCGTTCTTATACAGACTCTCACTCGCCGCAGTGTTGTACGGCGGGTCTATGTAGATACACTTGACCTGCTCGCGGTAGCGCTCTTGCAACAGGTTGAGCGCCTGGAAGTTCTCGCTCTCGATCAGGAGCCCGTCGAGCTGCCCGTCCAGGTCTTCGATGCTCGCCAGCAGCCGGTCCGTGAAGTCCTCATCGAAGAACTTCGTGTCGAGGACGAGGTGCGGGTTGGCCTTGAAGAAGTCCACCATCAGCGGCTCAGAGTAGCCGGGCTGGGTGATGTTCTCCTCGATCCCTTCTATGGCGAAGAGGCGCACCCACTCCTCGCGCTGCTCGTCGTTGGCGGCGCGACCTCTTCGTACAGCTCCTCCGGCACGCGGTCCAGGGTGAGGCAGTATTCGGCGGATACGACGAGCTTCTTCTCAAAGAGCCGCTTCTGGAAGTCCTCGATCTGGGCGAGGAACGCGATGATGCTCCGGCCCACGCCCTTCACGGCCCGCATCACCTCGAACCAGCTCTCGGAGCGGTCCGGTCCCCAGCTATCCAGGTCGTCCACGTCCAGCACCTCGTTCTTGAGGTAGAAGTCCAACTCCCCCTCCAGGAAACCCTTGAGCTCCTTGTGAACGAAGAAGTCCGAGGTATTGCGCCGGGTGTAGCGGCGCAGGTGGTGCTCCAGCAGGCTCACCGGCTCGCCCTTCGCGTTCCGGCGCTTCTCGGAGACCAGGGCGGCCAGAGCGTCCGGCTGCCTCTGGAACCGGGCGGGCAACTGCTCCACGGCCTCCGCGATGACCTTCTCGTGCTGATTTCTCGAACCGTAGGCTTTCTCCTCCTTCGCGATCAGGGGCCGGTACTCGAAGTGGACCGTCAGGGTTCGGACGTCTTCGTCGTAGGCCGCTTCCTTCGTGCGGGGGACGAAGAAGCGTTTCTCGCCCTTGACGTTGTTCTTCTCGGTGTCGGCGGCGGTGATCTCGAAGCAGACGGTAACGCCGTCCGGGGCCTTGTAGCGGTAGTCGGTAAAGTGTTCGCCGGTCTTTATATAGTACTGGTCGGCGTTCGCCCAGTGCAGGTAGACCTCCTCGCCGTTGTACGGGATGGCGTACTCCTGCCGCCGGGAGTAGCGCCTTTTGGAGAGGAAGTCGCCGTTGTCGTTGTAGCGGGAGAAGAACGTGTAGACGTGGTTGAAGACGATGGCCTTCAACTCCTCCTGATCCACGGGCTCGCCGGCACGGGACCGGAGATCCAGGTACTGCTTCCCGAGCGGCGTCTCGTGGAAACTCTCGTTCAACGTCCCCTTCTAGTCTATGGCGTACTCGCCGAAAGTCTCCTTGATGCGGTCCGTCGCCTGCTGCAACTCCTCGGCCCGGGCCGCCTGCCGCGCTACCGCGCCGCCTTGCAGGGCTTCGTCCACCGTTTCGGCGAGGCCGTTCCGGATAAAGTCTTCGACCACGTCTCGCTTGTGGTTCATGATGCGGTAGATGCCGAAGTCCAGGTCTTTATTGTCGAACTGGAAGAGTTGGCGGAGTAACTCCTGCAACCTGGTAAAGGCGTCGCTCATCTATCCCCTCGTTCCGTTGGCTCTCGACCGGTGTTCTTCCCGATAGGTCGTAAGTATCCAACAACGCTCTTCACCTGACAACAGCATGTTGACGAGGTTCCTGGCACGCGCAGCCCAGTTGGGTAATGGATTTGAGTTTGATCTCGTTACAATTCTAGTGATTAGCCGTCGAGCGATGGGAGCGATGGGAGGTTCAACTATGTTTGGCAGAGAAGATAGCCGGATCAAAGAGGACGTCGCACTGTCTTTAACCAGGACAGCAGAAACAAGGGTCGCGTTGTTTGCGACACTGGCGGCGGGAACCGCGGCGGTTCTCGTTTCTGGTTCAGTGCCTATCCTGCTGTGGCAAACTCCGGTATTCTTGGCTTTGGCCGCGATAGCAGCCTTGCTGGAAAAAGACTGCGCGATCTGGCTGGAGATGCGCCTGAACGAGAAGATCCGTTCCCGGCAAGATTTCAAACGGAGGCAGAGATGGGCAAAGAACGCTCTGAGTTTCTATCGCCTCTCGTATCTCTGCTTCGCGGGGGCAGTTTTGTACCTCGTGCCAGTGATCGTGCAATCTCGATAGAAAGCCGTAAGACAGCGGATCGCAGGTAGACAGTTTACGTCTACCTGACCAGAAGGCACTGCTCTACTTGTTGCTAGGCTGACTTCTTCGCCGTGTTCGAGTTCGCGTCGGCGATGGAGATGCCCTTGACGGGGCTCAGGGTCGCCCTCTCTGGGAGGCGGCGGCGATGATTTTCCCAGCCCTCGTCGGCCTTCGTGAGGACCTTCGCCAGCCGGAGCCTCTCCAGGGTCCGGATCACGGGCCACGCCGGATCGTACTCGTCCTCGAAAGCAGAGAGCTTGGGCGAGGCGGGACGGGCGTGGTGGTTGTTGTGCAGGCCCTCTCCGAAGGTGATGAGCGCCAGCAGCTTCAGGTTGGTCGCGTCGTTCGCGAAGCTCTTGTAGCCGAAGGTGTGTCCGGCGCCGTTTATGGCGGCGTTCAAAAGCAGGTAGACCGATGCCAGCGTGCTGAGCGCCACCATGCCAGGCTTGAAACCCATGATGAGCGCAAGGATCACACCCGTCAGCGAGAAACCGAGGTTTCCGCGCTTGAAGAGCGTCTTGTCGAGCCGGTCATAAGGGAGGTCGGCGGCGTACTTCTCTAGCGTATCGTCCTGGAGCGCTTCGCGGCGATAGTAGTAGACGTTGGCCAACATGATCTTCCAGTAGCCCTCGATGTGGGGACTATGCGGGTCGCCCTCGACGTCACTAAAGTTGTGGTGCTTGCGGTGGACGGCCACCCACTCACGGGGCGAGATGCTCGTGAGCATCCACGTACTTACGCGCATGAACATAGTCATCGCTGGATGCAGCCGGATGGATTTGTGAGCCAGAACCCGGTGCAGGTAGACGGTGGTGATCAGGGTAGCCAACTGCGCGAGCCCTGATCCAACCAGAACGGCCTTCAAGTACCTCAAAACGTTTCTTCCTCTCTGAGCGCTTCCGGTGGTCGCGTGTTTTTGCAAACTCGGCGTTGTGCCCTGGTACTCACACACGCGACATACGAAAAGGCCGGGGTTTCGTACCCCGGCCTCAACGCTAACTTGCTTCAGCTAGGTCTTTAAGCGGGAGAGACGTTCTCCGCCTGCATCCCCTTCTTGCCCTGGGTCGCCTCGTAGGTGACCTTGGTGCCCTCGTCGAGGGTCTTAAACCCGCTACCGGATATTCCCGTGTGATGCACGAAGAGATCCTCGCCACCATCGTCCGGGGAGATAAAGCCGTAGCCCTTCTCGTCACTGAACCACTTAACCGTTCCTTGGGCCATATACTGGAGCCCACCTTTCTTGTTCATGGGGCCCCACCAAACAAAAACGCCACCCTGATCTTGCGGGTGGCGTTCCATCTAATGTCTACCCACCTTACTTTGCACTGAGAAGTGTACCACAAGCTGTCACGAAGCACGAGGTTGCTTTTTTGAGACCTCCCCGCGGTTCGCCGGTTGCGGTTCGCCGCCCCTCAGCCTATCTCCGTACAGGACGAGACTTTCTCTTCAGGCGCGACCTGCACGCCTACCCAGCCCCGCGGCTGATTGGTCGAGTAGGTGACCAGAACGGACGCGTAGACGGCGCCGTTGTGGTAGTCGAGGTTATGGATGACTCTCTCGGCGCCCTTCTTTACCCCGAGCTCCGGCACATCCTCCGGGATGGAGATGCAGTCGTATTCGGCGTAACGAGCCTTGCTGCGTTTTTGCGTGGGCGTTTCCAAAGTAACCTCCTGTAGTTGGCTTATCCCACGTATTTAGCCCCGGAACCTTTTACGAGTCTTTGGCCCGGTGTAGGAACTTTTGGAGGTCCGCGTAGGCCATCTGGAGATTTCTGCTCGGATGCTACCTATCCACCCTGCGCCGCGTCCTATAGAATTCTCCTGGGGTTGGTCCAGAGAAGCCGGAAGGAGCTTGTCTTGTCGCTCGACTACACATACCGTATCCAGCTTCCGCATCAGCCGGGATCGCTAGCGAAAGTCACGGGAGCCATCGGCGAGGCGGACGGTCTGATAGGCGACGTGAACACGTTGAACGTGGGCCGGGACGCTTCGATACGCGAGATCACGATAGAGGTCGCCGACCACACCCACGCCCGTCGCCTCGCGAACCGGCTCGGCTCACTGGAGGGCGTCAAGATCCACTGGTTCCAGGATCGGGCGTTGCTGAAGCACGATGGTGGCAAGCTGAGGATCGAGGCTACACATCCCGTGCGTACGGTGCAGGATATGCGCGACGTGTACACTCCGGGGGTGGCGCGGGCGTGCGAGGCCATCTCCGACGACCCCGCCCAGGCGAATCAGCTAACCATGATCGGGCGCAGCGTCGCCATCTGCACCAACGGCACGCGGGTCCTGGGACTCGGGGACATCGGTCCCGTCGCCTCTATGCCGGTGATGGAGGGCAAGGCCGTCTTCTACCAGCAACTGGTCGGGATCTCCGCGATGCCGATACTCATAGATACCAAAGACCCGGACGAGTTCGTGGAGACGGTGGTCCGCATAGCCCCCACTTTCGGCGGCATTCACCTGGAGGACATCTCGGCTCCGGAGTGTTTCAAGATAGAGGTCCGCCTCAAAGAAGAGCTTCTCCAACCCGTGATGCACGACGACGTGCATGGAACGGCGGTCGTCACCCTCGCGGCGGCCATCGTCGCCTGCCGCAACGCGGGACTGAACCTGGAGGACGAGGTGGTCGGCCAGATCGGCCTCGGCGCCGCCGGGTTCGGCATCGCCTCCCTCATGGTGGACGCCGGGGCGCAGCAGATACTAGCCTCCGACCCCAACGAAGCCAGCCACGCCCGCGCCCGCGAGAAAGGGATCGGGATCACCTCGCTCGAAGACCTGTTGCAGAGAGCCGAGGTAGTCGTGGCGACCACCGGCGTACCCGGCCTTATAAAACCCGAGATGGTGCGCGACGGACAGGTAATTTTGGCCCTCACCAACCCTTACCCTGAGATAGAACCTGATGCTGCGCGGGAGGCGGGCGCGGCGTTCGCGGCGGACGGGACGAGCGTGAACAATGTGCTCGGGTATCCGGGCATTTTCCGGGGGGCGTTGATGGCGGGGTCGAAGGAGATCAACGTCGAGATGAAACTCGCCGCCGCCGACGCTATCGCGGACCTGACCGCCGAATCGGAACTGGTTCCCAATGCCCTGGACCCGGAGGTACACCGTAAAGTCGCCGATGCCGTCCGCGACGCGGCCGTCGAGAGCGGCGTGGCTCACCCGGAGCGGATTCCAGCCGGGCTATAAAATCGTGCCGGACGCGATAGTAGTCGGAGCCGGGGTGGTGGGCGCGAGCATCGCCTTCCACCTGGCCGAACGGGGAGTAGAAACGCTGGTCCTGGACCGAAACGGTCCGGCGGGAGGCTCTACCGCCCGGTCCGGGGCCCTCATCCGGTGCCACTACCCGACCTCGCTGGAGGCGGATCTCGCCTGGGAAAGCCTCACCGGATACTTCGAGCCCTGGGGAGAGCGGGTCGGCGGTGGCTGCGGTTTCACCCGCACCGGCTTCACCTACCTGGCCGGAGAAGACCGAGTAGAAGCACTCCGCCACAACGTAAACCTCCAGCGCAAGGTTAATGTACAGACAGAGCTTGTAGGGCCGGACGAGTTGGGTGAACTGGACCCCTCCCTGGACCTCGACGGCGTGGCGTTGGCCGCTTACGAACCCCGGGGCGGGTATGCCGACCCCGCGGCTACCACGGTTGGTTTTCTGGGGGCGGCCCGGAAGCTCGGCGCCCGCTTCAAGCGTCGGCGGGTTACGGGGTTGCGGGTGCGGGGAGAAAGAATATCCGGCGTAGAAACGGAGGATGGGCCGTTGGAGTCCGGGATCGTGGTGCTCGCCGCCGGGGCGTGGTCCGCGCCGCTGGCGGAAAGTGCGGGGTTAGAGCTGCCCATACGCCCTGTTCGGGTACAGGTGGCGCTCTTCGAGCGACCGGATGCGTTACCGACGCACCTGACGATTATAGACCCGATCTCGGGTTTCTACGCCCGACCGGCCGCCGAGCGCACCACCCTCATTGGTCTCCGCGATAATTACCAGTGGCTGCAGGATACCGAAGGTTGGAACCCCAAACCGGTCTCCGACTTTGTAGAAGAGGCGTCGTACCTGCTCGGGGAACGCATACCGGCGCTCAGAGATGCTCCATATCGTACGGGCCGGGCCGGAGTGCTGGACATGACCTCGGATGGACGGCCGGTCCTGGGTCCGGAAGGGCCTGCGGGTCTGTACCTGGCCGTCGGCTGGAGTGGGACCGGCTTCAAAAAGGCGCCCGCGGTAGGCAACGAGCTGGCGGCCTGGATCTCTGAGGGGAAGCCCGGAAGACGAGAGTTGGGAACCTACAACCTGGACCGGTTCCGCACTGGAGACCTGATCTTCGGGGAGCACGAGCCCGTCTTCCGGAGCCCACACTAAGCTTCCCGACGGAGCGCCTGCGCGCGCCCGCGCAAAAACCCCCGATCCGGCTTCCTCCCGCCGACATCTGCTTCGTCGGGCCACTCGTAGAAAGCCACCGGTATTTTGAACCGGGGCAGCGCCTTCTCCAGCTTTCCTGCCAGGCTCTCCGGTATCTTTCCGGCGCCAGCCACCTGCAAAAACGCCACCGGACGCTCGCCGAACTCGCTATCCGGCACGGGTACGACGACGGCCCTCTCCACCTCCTCCATACGCTCGAGCGCCTCCTCGATCTCCTCGGGCCGCACGTTCTCGCCGCCCGAGATAAACAGGTTGTCCAGCCGGCCCTTTACGTGGAGGTTCCCCCTTTCGTCGATCTCACCGAGATCCCGCGTGTGAAACCAGCCTTCCGCATCGAGCGGCCGGTCTATGCCGTCTCCCTCGACGTAACCGGCAAATAGCGTGTCTCCCCGGACCAGTATCTCGCCTTCCTCAGAGACCGCGACCTCGCGGTGCGCCAGCGGCCGCCCCGACGTGCGGAGGTCCTCTGGGATGGCGGCAGGCGGGGTGGTGGTTACCTGCGAGGCCATCTCCGTCAGACCGTAGCTGTTGTGGACGGGGAGCCCCCGGTCTGCGGCGTCCGCCAGGAGAGATTCCGGCGTCGGTCCTCCGCCGAGCAGCACCGCCTTCAGGCTAGTCAGTTCGACCCGTTCTTGCAGCAAGCGCCGGAGTTGGGTGGCGACGAGGGAGGCGTGCGTGATCCCGAACTCCGCCATAGACCTCCCGACCGGCGCGCCGGTCTCCGGCAGTACGATCGTCGCGCCGGCGAGCAAGCACCTGAAGATTATCGAGAGCCCTCCAACGTGGTAGAGCGGCAACGAGAGAAGCCAGCGGTCCCCTGGGGAGAGGGCGATGTTGGCGTTGGACCCGAGCGCGCTGTAGTAGTGGTTCCCGAAAGTGTGGAGCGCCGCTTTCGGCCCGCCCGTGCTGCCGGAGGTAAAGACGACGGTTGCGGGGCGCTCCAGCGGCAGGTATACGGATTCTGCGCGGTCTCGTCCCACGCCCTCCTCCCCCGGCCCGCCGATCAGAGCTTCAGGCCGCAAACCGCGCGCTCCCGAGGGCAGCACGCCGAGAATCCTCTCGTCTTCGGAGACGAGCGTCGCGCAGGCGGCTCTGCGGAGTAGCCGCGGTACCCCCTGTGGCGGCAGGCGCGTGCTCAGGGGGCAGGAGATACAACCGGCCCTCAGGAGGGCCAGGAGGAACACGACATATCGTTCGTCCCGGGGCATGTAGAGGGCGACCCGCGCACCCGGCCCGTAACCCGCCTCCCGGAGCCGCGCCACGGTGTCAGAGACCCACCGGTCCAACCCGGCGTAACTAACAGCCCGACGGGCGTCCAGGATCGCCGCCGCATCCGGCGTGGCGAGTGCCGCGGCTCGTAGAGGACAGACGGGTTCGAACCTCGGTTTCACAGGCTTACCCTTCAGAAGAGCTATAGACTTTCAGATACCGTCGGCAAAGGCTACGGCTGGCCGTACTCTCCTCGCGGAGGTCCACCCGCGGGGAGGCGACGTTCAAGGTCGGATGCACCACGTCCGCCCCCAGACGGCGGTAGGTATCCAGGCCGGCGGAGATCTCACCGCTGCCGGTAGCGGCGGAGAGGGCTAGCAACGCCTCCGTGCCCACGCCGGTCTCGTAAGCAGAGCTTATAACCGGCATGATGCCCAACCCACGAGCCTCTTTCGCCAGGCGCAGCGTCCGCGAGATGCCGCCGACCAGCGTTGGTTTGATCACCACGGCCCGCGCATAGTCATGCTCCACCAAATCTTCCGGCGCCATCCCGACCAGCGACTCGTCCAGCGCTACCGGGACCCCGGTCTCCCGGACCAGATCGGCGAGCCCGGACGGGTCCGCGAGCGGCTCCTCGATGTACTCGTACCGCACATCCGCCACGGCCCGGGCAAAGGCCGCCGCCTCCGCAAAACTCCACGCCCGGTTCGCATCGAGCCGGAGCGCCGTTCCGTCCCCTAAAACCTCCGCGAGGTTACGCACCAGACTCACCTCCTCTACCCCGCATCCGCCCACCTTGAGCTTCACCGCCTCGTAGCCCGCCTCCCGCATCCGGCGCCCCTCCACGAGCACCTCCTCCACCGTACCATCCAGCAACCCGTTTACCGGCACCGAAGCTACCCGCGAGGAACAAAGAGCCTCCGGCAAAGACTTACCTTCAGATTCAGCTTGAAGGTTCCAGAGGGCCAGTTCGATCCCGAATCGCACAGACGGCGCCGCGTCCAGACTCTCCAGCTCCCGGACTAAAGCGTCGCTGAGAGTTGCTCCATCTTCCGCAAGATTCCGCTCCAACAGAAAGAGCGCGAGGGAGACCAACTGCCGGGCGGCTTGCCCGGTGGTCTCCGGGCTAAATCTCGGCAACGGCGAAGCTTCTCCCAGGCCGGTTACGCCGTCTTCTGCGACCAGTTCCAGCAGCAGTCCTTCACGGTGGTGAAGCTCACGGTCTTTCAGGCGCAGCGGCGCGACGAGTGGCAGGCTGTACCTATAGAGGGTGAAGCCGGTTAGTTTCAGGGGCGACGGGGGAATTTGGAGAAGTCCGGCTTGCGTTTCTCTTTGTAGGCGTCGCGGCCCTCCTGGGCCTCCTCACTCCCGTAGAAGAGGAGGTTGGCGTCGTGGGCGAGCTGTTGGATGCCGGCGAATCCGTCCTCGTGGGCGTGGAAGCTAGCCTTCAGCATTCGCAGCGCGAACGGCGAGCGCTCCAGCATCTCCCGGCACCAGCGGACGGTCTCGGACTCCAGCTCGGCGAGCGGCACCACGGCGTTCACGAGCCCCATCTGTAGCGCCTCCTCGGCGGAGTACATCCGGCAGAGGAACCAGATCTCCTTCGCCTTCTTCGGCCCTACGAGCTGGGTGAGAACGGAGGCCCCGAAGCCGCCGTCGAAGGAACCGACCTTCGGCCCGACCTGCCCGAACTTCGCGTTGTCGGCGGCGATGGTCAGGTCGCAGACCACGTGCAGCACGTGCCCCCCGCCGACGGCGTATCCGGCGACCATCGCGACGACGGGTTTGGGGCAGCGTCGGATCTGGACGTGCAGGTCCGTGACGTGAAAGCGCCCCACCGACGCCCCGCCGGGTGTGCGCTGCGGATCATCGGGGTTTTCCAGGTACCCGGCATCTCCGCGCACCTTCTGGTCGCCGCCAGAGCAGAAAGCGTCCGGCCCCTCCCCGGTCAGGATGATCACCCCGACCTCGTGGTCCTCGCGGGCGTCTTCGAGGGCGCGCTGCATCTCCACGACCGTCAGCGGCCGGAAGGCATTGCGGACCTCGGGACGGTTTATGGTGATCTTGGCGATCCCCCCCGCCTTCTCGTACCTGATATCGGTGAATTGTCCGGCCTGTTTCCATTCGATAGTAGACATGATGAAGATTATAGGGACTGGAGGAAATCTTTCAGTAAGATAAAGTGTGCGTTCTTCCCTGACTAACGGTCAACCCGTTCTTCTAGAAAAGGGCGTCTGCGCTTTAGGATCGTACCGACGGTTTCCACACTGCTATATCCCGTTTATTACATACCCACTCCAGTACGGGGTCGCCTACTCCACATACCACTGTTTGGTTGATGGTTGCCGGCGAGTACTCTAATTCAAACAGGTCTGCGCCGACTATCACCTGCCCGAGCGCTACGCGATTGAGCGTGCGTTTAATCTCGATCACTTCCACGTTCTCGCCGGCGACGATATCGCGCAAGTTGTGCGAACTGCTTTTCTTGTCGAAAGTAACGATGTCGTCACCTGAATATGTGCGCGCCGTTGGCAGAACGCGTACAGCATCAATGCGCCGCGGCTTAGCACCTTTGGGCCATTCGACAGTTCCCCCTCTGCCGACTGTAACCTCTGTAAGATTAGACCGCCCACCTCCCGCCAGTACTCGAGGAGCAACAGATCTTCATATCCGCGCTTGTTTTCTGTTTTCCACTTCCGGAGCGTCATCTTGAAGAATGCCTGTAGTACTTCACCCGCTCACTGTTCGTCCGGCAGTCTTCTCTTCCTGTACGCAACCGACGTTTCCTATACACCTGGATAACATCGGAGATACTCCAAAGCTCGCTCTCCATAGTCCCACGCTGCTTTCATGATAGATCATCGGTATCGAGGAATCCTCTTAGCAGGGTAATATACTCTTTAGTAAGCTCGACTCGCACGTTGTGCCCCGCGCCGGGAACCACGGTGGCCCGCAACTTCGGGCTGAGGGTCGCCATGCAGCGTGAGACCCCGACGTACTTCCCGTCGAGTGTCCCGGCCACGGCCAGCGTCGGTAACCGCAGCCCGGCGAGTTCACCCCACAACGAACGCGCCAGTTCCCGGGGCTCGTTCCGACGCCGGGCCTCAATCGTCTGCTGCAACAACTCCTCGTGTCGAGCTAGCGACGCAAAGAGCGGCTGCCGGTACCAGTCGCGCAGAAATCTCTCAAAGTTTTCCGACTCCAGCCGGCGCGCTTTTTCTTCGTCGCTTTTCCGGCGGGCTGTCCGCTCAGCCGTGCTCTCCAGGCCGGGAGAAGCGGATTCCAGGAACAGTCCGGCGCACCGCTCCGGGTAGCGCAGCGCCAGGAACAGCGCCAACCGTCCGCCCATCGAGTAGCCGACGGCGACCGCGCGTTCGATGGCCAACTCGTCCAGTAGATCTACCAGAGACCGGGTCGCGCCTTCCACCGTGTAACTCTCGGGCGGCAACCCGACCGATGCGCCATGCCCCGGCAAGTCTACGGCAACGCAATAGAACTGTTCTTCGAGAGCCGCCGCTACGGCTTTCCAATCTCCCGAAGAGCCCATGAAGCCGTGCAGAAACAGGATCGCCGGACGTTCTACATCACCAGAAGCCTCGTAGCCCAGCCTGGTCATCGGATCATCCTTCGAGGACCTCGGAGGCTTTTTCGAGCAGCTTCCGGTGCGAGGCTACATTTTCCTCGCGATCCGTGCGAACTTCGATGATCGTGGGGGTTCGACGTCCGCACGCCGATCGGTAGGTGTCGGCAAACTCCGCGACGGAGCGCGGTTGCTCGTAGCCGAGCCCGAACATGGAGGCCGCCTGCTCGAAACCGAGCCCGTGCGGCGTGCCGAAGTACGGCTCGAAGAGCTTCTCGTGCTTTGCGACGGGCAGGAAGGAGAAGATGCCGCCGCCGTCGTTGTTGAGCGCGACGACGGTCACGGGCAGGTTCCGGATCATAGCGAGGGAGTTGAGGTCGTGTAGCAACGCCAGGTCTCCGATGAGCAGAGTAACGGGCCGCCCGGTCCCCCGGGCGAAGCCGGCGGCGGTAGCCACCGTGCCGTCTATGCCGCTCGCTCCCCGATTGGCGGCGACGGGCACGACGGAACCGCCGGTAGCGGCGAAGGTGTCTATGTCCCGGACCGGCATGCTGCTCGCGAGCGCGAGGCCGTGCCCCTCGGGGATGTGGCGCGAGACCCAACGCGCCACGAGAGGCTCACTAAGCTGCTCCATTCCTGCAAAGAGCTCTTCCAGACGCCGTCCGACCTCCCCGGAAGCCCTGCGCCACTCCGTTTTCCAGGCTGCGGAGCCAGAAGCCGGTCGTGATTTTGCAACCTCGACGAGCGTTTCGCAGAAGTCCGGTATCCGGGCTTCTACGCTCTGCGTTACCCGGTGAGCCGGGTCGAGGCGGAAAGGATTTTCGCGCACGATCACGTAAGGGTCGGGCCGGGCATGGGCCAGGAACTGCTCCAGGCGCTTGGAGAGCGCGCGGCCCCCGAAATGCAGAACGGCCTCCGGCTTATGGGACTCCTTGAAGCGTCCACCGGCCAGCAGCACGTCATAGTAGGGTACGAGCAACCCGGAGTCCGTACCCAACCGCACCTGGGACCCTATATCCGGCAGCACGGGCCAGTCGAGAGCCTCCGCCAACCGCAGCACCGCTTCACCTTGAACTTTAGATTCAAGGCGTCCGGCGACGATCAGGCCGTTCTGTACGTCGCGTAGAACGCTCCACAACCGTTCTGCTTCTCCTTCGTCCACCGCCGGCATAGTGTCAGCATAGAAGGTTTGCGGTTCATCTTTTTCGAGCCAGGAGGCTGGGGCCAGGGACTCATCATCCGTGCCGGGTTCGGGCAAGAACGGCTCGCGGAACATCAGGTTGAGGTGGACGGGGCCTTTGGGGGCGCGGCGGGCGCGGTAGACGGCCTGGTCCACGGTGGTCAGGACCGACGCGGGGTCTACGGAGAGGTCTGGGGCGGGCACATCGAAGCTCCAGCGGGTGTAGCCGCCGAAGATGTCGGGCTGGACGATGGTCTGGTTGGCGCCGGTCTGGCGAAGCTCCGGCGGCCGGTCGGCGGTGAGCAGGACCATCGGTACGGAGTCGGTCGAGGCCTCGACGATGGCGGGCAGGCCGTTGGCTACCGCAGTGCCGGAGGTCGTGATCCAGGCCGCCGGCCGCCCTGTGGCCCGGGCGTAACCCAAGGCGGCGAACGCCGTACCGCGTTCGTCGAAGTGAACCAGAGATTTAGCTTTAGGGTTTTCGGAGAGGGCTGCGACCAGCGGTGTCGAGCGGGAGCCGGAGGCGACGCAGAAAAAGTCTACGCCGGTGCGGACCAGTTCCTCGACTACGAGCTGTGCCCAGAGGCGGTTAGCTCTGGCGGTTTCCGGGTTCAAGCCCGAGTATCCTGGCGAAGTCGCCGATCTTCTGCTCGACCTCGTCCCACTCGTTCTCGGCGGTGGAGCCGGCGACGATGCCGGCCCCGGAGAACAGGGAGAGCTGGCGGCCCGAGATGAGCCCGGAGCGAATGCCGACGGCGAACTCGGAGGAGTCGGCCCCGATCCAACCCACAGGACCGGCGTACCAGCCCCGGTCGAAGGGTTCTAAGGCCCGGATCTCCTCCAGCGCTGCTTCTCTGGGGTATCCGCCGACAGCCGGCGTGGGGTGCAGCGCGTCGAGGACTTCCGCGCTCGAGACGCCGTCTCGCAGCGTCCCCCGGACGCCGGAGACCATATGCCGCCGCCGGGTGAGCTTCATCTCCGAGGCCCGCTCCTCGACCTCCAGAGCCTCGCACAGCGGCCCGAGCGCCTCGCGGATGCTGATCCGGACGTACTCGTGCTCGAAGCGATCCTTCTCGCTGTTCAACAGCTCTTCGCGCAATCCCCGATCGTCGACCTCCGAAGTCCCGCGGGGGCGGGTGCCGGCAACCGCCTCGCTCAGGATCTTGTTTCCCTCGCGCCGGAACAAACGTTCGGGAGAAGCCCCGACGAACGCGGCTCCCTCCTCGGGTTCGAAGTAGAAGTGGAAACAGTCCGGCGTGGCGTCTTTCAGTTTGCGGACGAGTAGCGCCGGGTCCGGCTCGTCCTCGAACTCTAAAGTCGTCCGGCGGGCGAGCACCGCTTTGTCCAGGAGCCCCCCGGCAAAGCCTGCCAGCGCCCGGCTTATGTTCCGGCTCCAGCCGGCGGAGCCGGGAGCGTCAGTGCGATATGTAATCGCGGGGAGTTCGCCATCCAGGTCGTCGTAGACGAAAGACAACTCCTCTATCTCTTCGAGTATCTCGTCCCGGTTGTCCAGGTCGCGGGGAAGGACCAGGTTACAGACCAACGTCGCCTCTCCGTGGTGGGAGATCAGCTCGAACCGCGGCAGCAGAAACCGGTAAGCCCCGAAGGCCCGCCACCTATCGTCCCTGTCGCTGTCCGGGTCGAAGCGCAACCCGCCGTAGTAGCGCAACCGCGGATCTCCCGAAGAGAGCAGCGGCGCCAGGCGTTTTCTCAGGTCGGCGGGTTTCTCGGCGACGCTGCCCTCGTGCAGATCCGCGGCCCCTACCGCCGTCACCTCTATGCCATCATCACGCCCGGACCAGTACGCTTTGAGACCCGGCTTCTGCTCCCGGAGCCACAACATCGGGTCCAGGCGACCGACAGGCAATTCTATGCGGGCGACCCGCGGCTCCGTATCTCTCAGGTCCGGCTCTCTGGACAACGTCCGGCTCGCCAGATCCGCAAGAGACCACCGGATCTGCCCCGGCGACTCTCCGAACGTCCCAGTCTCCTCCCCGGGCATCAGGCTCCTCTGATCTCTACTCAACACGGCTCGTCGGTATCTCCCTGCTCGCTGAGAACATATTGTAGCAAGGTGTGTGGGACGTCCGTGCGTTTCCTCTCACAATTTCTTCTCCCGGGTCGGGTCTAGCGCCAGGCCGGCCCGTCGGCTATGAAATACTCTCGTCGCGCAGCCGGGGATATAGCTCCCGGTAGCGCCGGTAAGCCGCTTCGTAGTCCGCGCCTTGTTCAGGCTCCACGCTTCTTTCCGGCTCCGGCGCCAGGATGAGGGTTTGCTCGACCGATCCGTAGGCTCCGCAGGCTACGCCGGCCAGGAGTGTCGCGCCGCGGGCGGACGCTGTACTGGCGACACCCTCCGGGAGCAGGCGCAAGGGGCGCTCCAGCACGTCCGCGAGGAGCTGTCGCCAGGGTTCTTTAGCGGTGCCGCCGCCGCCGAGCCTGAGCTCGGGGATCTCCGTTCCGGCGGCCTCTAGCGCCTCCAAGCCCTCACGCAGCGCAAACGTCACGCCTTCGAGGGCGGCGCGAAGGAGGTGTCCGCGGCCGTGGCCGAGCCCGAGGCCGGTCCAGGCGCCCCGGGCGGCGGGGTCGAAGTGCGGCGTGCGCTCCCCGTTGAGGTACGGCAGAAAGCTGACGCCGTTGGCGCCGGGTGGCACGGCGAACGCTTCCTCATAGACTTCGTCCCAGGAAGCGCCGAGGACTCTTCGGACCCATTCGAGGGCGAGCCCGGCGTTCTGCACGGCGGCCATGGAGTAGTAGAGATCCGGCGCCGCGGCGCGGTAGAGGTGGGTACGTTCGTCAGGGTCCGCTTCGGGACGCGCTTTGGGGACCACGATCTGGGCCCCGGTCCCGACCGTTAGCTGGACTTCTCCAGGTTCCAGAAGGCCGCTGCCGAGCATCGCCGCCGCCGTGTCTCCCGCCCCCGCCGCGACCGGCAACCCGCTCTTCAGCCCGAGTTGTCGGGCTGCCTCCGCAGTGAGGTTGCCCGCGGCCACCCACGAATCGGTCAGCGGAGCGAGCAACTCCCTACGCAAACCCAGCGCCTCGACTAGCTCGGGATCCCAGCCGTCGGAAAAGAGGTCGTAGAGAAGGGTCGCCGAAGCGTCAGAGCGCTCCGCCGCGACCTCTCCGGTGAGCCGGAGCCGCAGCCAGTCTTTGGGCTGTAACGCCCACCGGGCGGAAGAGTAGACCTCCGGCTCATTGTTACGCAGCCAGAGAAGGGTGGGACCGGCCATACCGGTTGCGGGCGGGTTCGCCAGCCGGTGCCGGGTTTCGTTGTCCAAAACTTTGTAGGCTGCCAGCTCTTCGGTAGCCCGGGCGTCGGCCCACAGGACGGCGGGCCTCAGAGGAGCGCCGTTATCGTCCGTTAGCATGACGCCGTGCATCTGACCCGAGAGGCCGAGTGCGGTAACCTCCGGGCCGTGGCTTCCAACGGCGTCGCGCGCGGCTTTAACCGAGGCGCGCCACCAGCCTTCGGGGTCGGTTTCGGCCCAACCGGCGTGAGGAGAGTCTACGGGGTAGGAAGCGGAGCTTTCTCCGCGCGGGGTCCCGTCCTCATCGAGCAAGAGCGCTTTGACGGAGCCTGTGCCGAGATCTAGACCAAGCAGCATTCGGCCAGCATACTATAGTGGCGACGTGACGAGAATCTCTTCGAGCCATGGTCCTCGTCAGAAACCTCCATCACCAGGACAACAAAAAGGCCGGGATCTATCCCGGCCTTACGGCTCTCTTCTGTCCAGCCCTGGTTACGCTTGCGTGTCCTTCAGTTCGGCCTGGACGATGATTCGGTCACTATAGTCCGGCAACGTGCAGCTTTGCAGGCTGACGATGTTTTTGCCCTCTATGGGCTCGAGTACGGACAGGTTCGTAGGCTCTACGACCAGGGTATTGAAGACCTCATAGGTGTACGTACGGCCCTCGGCATCCTCCAGGATAACCTCGTCTCCGTTCTGCAGCACCTCTATATCGTTGAACGCCAGGTAGCTATCGGTGCCCGGGTAACCCAGCCGATGGCCGGCTATGTAGACGTTGGCTTCCTCTTCCCAAGGATAGCCCGTGCCCGTCAGATGCACAGCGGCGTTCTCTTTGAACAACCTCTTGGCAGTGCCCTGCCCGGTAGGTATCTCGGAGTTCTCGATCCGCTCCATCTTGGGCACGGTCAGCCTCAAGGTCTTGTCTTCCGGAGCTTGCACCTGCTCTTGCTCGTCGCCCGACCCCTCGCTGCCACTATCCGGGGCGACTTGCTGATCGGGCGTCGTCT
>JALYGE010000163.1 GCA_030777225.1 Actinomycetota bacterium | reverse complement strand
TGCTTACCGTTATTGGGTGAGAATGGGTGAGAAGCCGTTTTTGACGACATCGTCGCTTGCGCAGTGGCGGCAGTAGATGACTTTGGTAACCATACGCTCACCCTAACATGCCGTTCTCGTCATTCATGCTTGGCACACTACCGGCTACGTTTACCAAGCCATGCTCGGTGAGGTAATGGGCGGCCTGGCCCGAGCGATTGCCGCTGGCGCACACCAGTACCACCGGCTCTTCCAGTTCATCCATCCTTTCGAGGAGTTCCCCGAGCGGTATGTTCTTCGCGCCCGGTATGTGGCCCTCTTCGTACTCCCACCTCTCGCGCACGTCGACGAGCTGTGCGCCGCTGTTGCGCCACTTCTCTAGCTCTCCAGGGAAGATCTCTTCGTACTCGTACACTCGAAACACCTCTCAGACGATCTATGAAAATTAGTTCGAAAATGGAGCTGCAGGCCGTCTTCGGCCTGCAGCTCTTTACACACTGGTCTCTACGCGGAGACCGTTTGCTTGTTGGCCGCTTCCCAGCCCTCGTAGCTGCCTTCGAGTTGGATCACGTTGTCGAACCCGGCAGCCCTGATAGCGCTCGCCACCACCGAGTTTCGGGCTCCGGTCTGGCAGTGCGTCACGATGGGCCTGTCCTCGGGCAACTCGTCCAGGTGCCACATTACGCGACCACCGTGAATCCGGGTAGACCTGGGGATGTGTCCGGCCTCATACTCGCTCTTTGCCCGCACATCGAGGATAAAGGGATCTTCGAGCTTCTCCAGGTCGTCGGGGGAGACGGTCGCAGCCGGCTCTTTCTTCAAGCCTTTTAGGCTCGGGACGTAACCCACCACGTTGTCTATGCCGACGTAGGAGAGCTTGTCGCGGAGGTGATTCGTATTCGTCTCGTCACTTGCAAGCACTACTATGGGGCGGTCGTCTTTTTCGGGGTCGATCACCCACGAAGCCCAACTGGCGAAGTTGCTACCCCCCGTGACGTTCAAAGAGCCGGGAACCGCGCCCTCGATAAACTCTTCGGGCGCCCGCGTGTCGATAAAGAGGACCTCGCCCCGGTCGAGTCCCTCTTCGAGCGTGCCGGCCTCGTACTCTACCAGCGGCGCACGCTCTCCGAGCAGCGCGGGACCGCTCTTGTTCTGGCGCTTCATACGGCCGAAGTAGACCGGCGCGTCGGGCTGGTCCGCGAGCAACGACTCGACAAATCCTTCTTCGTCGCCGACTTCGACGAGCCGTCCCCACCAGGAGAACCGCCGTTCGTAGCCGACCGTCGAGGTCGGCACGGCCCCCAAGGCCTTCCCGCAAGAGCTCCCCGCGCCGTGACCCGGCCACACCTGCACGTAGTCCGGCAGGTTCAGGAACCTCTCGCGCAGACTCCCGTACATCTGCTTTGCCCCCAGAAGGCGCGTGTCTTTGCCACCGGCAACCTCGTCTAGCAGGTCCGGACGCCCCAGATCCCCAACAAAGACGAAGTCGCCCGTGAGGATAAAGCCCGGCTCGTCAGTCGTAGCGCCGTCCGTCACCAGGAAGGAGATGTGCTCCGGGGTGTGGCCGGGCGTGTGGACCGCCCTCAGAACGACGTTGCCGATCTTTATCTCGCTGCCGTCGTAGAGCTTCTCGCCCTCGAAGCCGTATTTCCAGTCTTCGTTTCCCTCGTCCGAGAGGTAGAGTGTAGCTCCCGTGGCCGCCGCCAACTCCCGGGAGCCAGAGAGGAAGTCCGCGTGGATGTGCGTCTCGGTGACCGCCACAACCTCCATCTCTTGTTCTTCGGCCTTGTCCAGATACACCTGAACGTCGCGCCGGGGATCCACCACAACCGCCTGGCCCGTCGCCTGGCACCCGATAAAGTAACTGGCTTGTGCCAGATCCTCATCGTAGATCCTCTCGAATAACATAATTCGCTCCTCTCAAAGTTACAGCCCTTGCGTAACACTAACCAGATATTACCCTTTAAATATCTATATGTCAATAAAGTAATGTAATCTTGACACGGTGGGTCGGGTATGGATTGTGTAGTTTTGGATCACCTGGCTGGATAGTTTTTTCATGCGCAGTGCGACGAGAAGCCCGGAGAGGGCGGTTAGCACGCCGACCGTGGCGATCGCGGCCGCGAATCCGAACAGGTCGGCGGTTATGACCGCCAGGATGGCGCCTACAGCGTATCCCAGGTCCCGCCAGAGCCGGTAGACGCCTACCGAGCTTCCCGTTCACCAAAACGAGCAAGACGAACTGCCGCCAGTTGGCCGCCAGACCGAGCTGTAAGCGTCGCACCTCAGGCCCTCTGTTAGAGATTCCAGGTCAAGGAAGCTCGGGTCAGCGGACGCCCGGGTCGCTGGTTTCGTGCTCTTCGAGGAGGCCGATGTCCCGGAGGGCGTCGCGGGTGGTCGGGTAGCAGATGTCTCCGAACTTCTGTTCCCAGCCGGATTTGCGCAGCCGCTCACGGATCTGCTTTTTCATGTGGGCGAAGAGAATCTTTATGTTGCGGGCCTGGTACTCGGAGATCAGGTCCTCCAGGCCTTCGAGGGCGGTTACGTCTATGCCGTTGATGCCCCGGCAATCTATGATGACGTACTCCAGCTTCGGACGGTCTGGGATCTCGGAGATCAGGTACTCTTCGAGAAAGGGGATGTTGGCGAAGTAGAGCCGGGCGTCGAAGCGCATGATCAGGGCCTCCGGAAACGTCCTGGCCTCAGGATAGCTTCTCAAGCCCTTGAAAGTTTCTTCCTTTTCCACGTAGCCGAGCTCTATTATCTCGGGGTAGGCGGTGCGGCGGAGGAAGGCCAGCAGGGCGAAAGTGGCGCCGGCGATGATGCCCTGCTCGATGCCGACGAGTAGGGTTACGAGGAACGTGATCAGGAGCGTCAACCCGTCGGCGCCACGGATCTTGAACATGTACCGCGCCTCCCGGAAATCTAGCAGCTTGTAGACCGCGACCACTATTACGGCGGCCAGGGCGGCGTTCGGCAGATAGTAGAACAGCGGCGTCAGAACGAGCAGGGTGGCTATAACCATGAGCGCGGTGATGATCGAGGCCATCTGAGTCCTGCCGCCCGACTGATACTGGACCGCCGTGCGCGAGAAAGAGCCGGCCACCGGAAAGCCCGAGAAGAACGCCGCGCCGACGTTGGCGAGTCCCAGGGCGCGCAGCTCCTGGTTGGAGTCTATCTTGTATTTCTCGCGGGCTGCGATGGCCTTGGCGACGGAGATCGACTCTATAAACCCTACGAAGGCCACGATCAGGGCCGCCGGCACGAGGGTCCTCATCACCTCGAAGTCGAGGGCGGGCACGGAGAGTTGCGGCAATCCTCGCGGCACTTCACCCACGATGTCTACCCCCCGGTTGCCGAGCGAGAGCAGGTAGACGGCGAGCGTGGCCGCGACCACGGCCACGAGGGCGCCGGGTATACGCGGCGCGAACTTGCCGAGCAGCACTATAGCCGTGACGCTCAGGAGGCCGATCGCGAGCGGTATCCAGTTGGTGTTCTCGATCTTCTGGATAATGCTCGCGAGCATGCCCAACGTGGAGTGGTCGTCCGAAGCCTCTATTCCCAGAAAGTGCTTTACCTGGCTGAGCGCGATGATCACCGCCGAAGCGTAGATAAAGCCGCTGAGAACCGGATGAGAGATGAAGTTCGTCAAAAACCCCATCCTGAGCAGGCCCAAGGCTAGCTGCAGCATACCGACCATAAAGGCCAGCAGCAAGACGTAACCGATATACTCGTCAGTCCCCGGCTTTGCGATAGCGCTGACCGAGGTGAAAGTGAGTAGCGCCATGAGGGCGGGCGGGCCTACCGGCATGTGCCTGGAGGTCCCGAATACGGCGTAGACGATGGCCGGTACGGTGGAGGCGTAGAGACCGTAGATCGGGGGCAGCCCGGCGAGCAGGGCGTAGGCCATGCTCTGGGGCACGAGCATGACGGTGATGACCAGCGCCGCGGAGAAGTCCCGCGAGAGGTCTTCCCTTCCGTAACCCCGGAGCCACCCGGCGGCGGGGACTATCTTCTCTAGAGTCCCGGCCGCTTCTCCATCACTCCTTTTCGCTAAAGCACATAAGCTGTTCCAGAGGGTAGGGACAGAAAGTCAACTGCTCGTCGAGAAGCTTTTGAGGTCGGCGGTGAGCCGCTCCTGGATCGAGTTGCACATCAGGTCGCACAACTCGAAGATGGAGTCGTCCGCTATGCTGTAGTAAGAGTTCAAGCCCTGCTTGCGACGTTCTACAATTCCGGCTTCCAGCAACATCCTCAGATGCTTGGAGACGTTGGCTTGTAATCCTCCCGTCTCTTCCACCAACTCCGAGACGGTCTTCTCCCCGTCCATCAGGGTATACACGAGCTTCAGCCGCATCGGCTCCGAGAACGCCTTGAACTGCTCCCCGAGCATCTCGAACGCCTCATCGCTGAGATCCTTCTTCCTGTACTCTGCCACGCCAGCCTCCTGCTATAAAAACAATGCCATATTGCTATAGTAGAGTAAAGTATAACAGTTCGTCGGGAAATGGGTCTCCGCTACTTTAGCCCGTTGTCAGTACGGCCGCGCCCTGTATCTCACCGCGACGCAGGGTATCTAGCGCTTCATTCGCTTTCTCCAGGGGGAAGGTGACGACCTCGGTTTCTACCGGGATTTCGGGGGCGAGCTTCAAGAACTCCTCGCCGTCCCGGCGGGTCAGGTTGGCGACGGAGCGGACTGTCCGTTCGCCCCACAGTATCTCGTAGGGGAAAGAGGGGATGTCGCTCATGTGGATGCCGGCGCACACCACGACGCCTCCTCTGGCGACGGCCTTCAGCGCCGTCGGCACCAGCGCGCCGACGGGCGCGAAGATGATGGTCGCGTCCAGCTCCTCGGGTGGGGGTTCGTCCGAGCCACCGGACCAGGCTGCGCCCAGCTTTCGGGCGAAGTTTTGGGCCTGCACGTCGCCGGGACTGGTAAAGGCGAAGACCTTGCGGCCCTGGTGGATGGCGACCTGGGCGATAATGTGGGCGGCGGCCCCGAAGCCGTAGAGCCCGAGGCGGCCTGCGTCGCCGGCTATGCGCAGGGAGCGGTAGCCGATCAGGCCGGCGCACAAAAGCGGCGCGGCCTGGAGGTCCGGGTAGCCGTCGGGAATCGGGAAGCAGAACCGGTGGTCGGCCACGGCGTACTCCGCGTAGCCGCCGTCCATGTCGTAGCCGGTGAACCCGGCGTTGTCGCAGAGGTTTTCGCGGCCGCTCTTGCAGTAGCGGCAGGTGTCGTCGGTCCGGCCGAGCCAGGGTACGCCGACCCGGTCGCCGCCTGCGAACCGGTCTACGAGTTCTCCGGTCCCTTCGACCACGCCTACTATCTGGTGGCCGGGTATTAGCGGTTGCTTGTGCGCCGGGAGCTCGCCGTCCACGATGTGCAGGTCTGTCCGGCACACCCCACAGGCGAGGACCCGCAGGAGGACCTGACCCGGACCCGGTTCCGGAACCGGCGTTTCCCGAGCTTGTAGCGAATTACCGGGACTATCCAAGACCATCGCGCGCAACGCTTCGAACCTCCTGTAGAAGAGTTTAACAAGAGCGCCGGTTGTCGGACGCGGCTATGTCAGCCGGCAGACAGCAGCACGCAGTTCGAGATGGCGAGGTAGTGAAAGACGCTGCCGCCGATGACGAAGAGGTGCGGAGAACCGCAAGCGGCGCGGATAACTCGGCCGGGTTTTCTCTAACCGGAGGTCCAGGGATCCGCCCGGCGCGCCTTATCCGGGCGGGCGTCCACCGCTTCTTGTAGAAGATCGTCCAGCTCTTTAGAGGCCGCGCCAATAGGCTGACAACTTTTCGCACTTGGAAACTCTAGAAGCGATTGGACAGCCTCCTCACGGCTCCTTGACACATACGCTACTCGCCTATTGGCGCAAGCTCTTATCCGGATTCATTTCTTGGGCTTTGAGGACTTCGTTGAACTCCAGGATCAGGTCTCTAGTGCCTACCTCGCTGAGGAAGCTGGCGGCCTCCTCCTTCTTCAGGTTCTCCCGGCGGGCAAACTCGTCTATCGAGGCGCGGATCACGCCCATCAGCAGACGCTGGACCTCTTTCTGGTCGGCGCCGGGTGGTGGGGTGGCGAGTTGTTTGTCGAACTGTTCTCCGAAGACCATGGCGGCGACGACGATCCGACGCCGCTCGTCGAACCCCCGATCACCCCAGGCCCGGCGCATGGTCTCCTCCCGGAGAACGGCCAGATAGTCGAGTGCCGGGTCTCTGTTTCGCTCCTTCTCTTTTGGGCTGTCTCTGCTCATAACAAGGTTCTCTTCAGGACCGCAACTGGTAGCATCATGGTAGCAGGGCAAAGATGCCAAAGAGGATCACGCTGATTTCCAGATAGGCCAGAGGGAACAACTAAAGTTCTCAGTAAAACCGTCGAATACCTATAAGCAATACCGGCCAGTCGGTAGATAGGAGACATTTGAGGCGTGGCGAGGCTCTAAGGAAGGCGGCCTGGATCGGAGGGATGGCTTCCGCTGCCGGAGCTATATGCCACTGTGTCCGGGCCGGGCTCCGGCTAAAGCGCAGTGAGCGGCGGCTGCGGAATCTGGTCTACGCTGCCGCCGACGGGTTCTTCGTTCACGACGTCCGGGGTAGGATCCTCGACGTGAACCGACACGCCTGCGAGAGCCTCGGATATACGAGAGAAGAACTGCTGACACTCAATGTGACGGACATAGAGCAGAGCTTCACTCCCGAGGAGATCGAGGAGCAGTGGAGGAACATGTCGCCGGAAGCTCCCGTTACCCTCGAAGGGGTTCATCGGCGCAAAGACGGCACCACTTTCCCGGTGGAAGTCCGCTTAGGACTCCTCGATTCGGAAGGTGAGCAGCTCATGTTCGCCCTGGCCCGCGACATAACCGAGCGCAAGCGGGCCGAAGCCGCACTCCGCGAGAGCGAGCGGCGCTTCCGGCAACTCTTCGAGAACTCCGCCGACGCTCTCTTTGTCTACGATGAATTCGGCCGCATACTCGATTGCAACGCCGAGGCCTGCGAATCACTGGGATACAAGCGGGAGGAGCTACTCTCCATGAATGTGGGGGATATAAGCGTACACCTGCTCACCGAGGAAGAGCGCCGGGAGCGGGCGGGCGACACCCTCTGGGAGCGGGTCATGCGGGGAGAGCCGGGCAGGATCGTCAGTTTCGTCCAGGACGAGTTGCGACGTAGGGACGGCACGACTTTCCCGGTCGAGGTCGGCGTCGGCGCCATAGAGTACGAAGGAGCACGGGCGATCTTCGCCTCGGTCCGTGACATCACCGCCCGGCAAGAACTGGAGGACGAGCTTAGACAGCAGGCGTTGCGCGACCCCCTCACGGATCTGCCAAATAGAGCCTTATTTATGGACCGCCTGGAGCACGCGCTCAGGCAGGCGGAGCGGCGCAAGAAACCTGTGGCCGTCCTTTTCATGGACCTGGACAACTTCAAGCCCGTCAACGACAGCCTGGGACACGAGGCCGGAGACCAGTTGCTTATAGGGGTCGCCCGCCGTATCTCGACCGCCATCCGCGGTGGAGATACGGCCGCGCGCCTCGGCGGGGATGAGTTCACTATCCTGCTCGAAGACCTGAACGATGCCGGAGACGCCGCCCTCGTCGCGGAACGCATCCTGGGGGCGCTAGATGAGCCGTTCAGGATCAAAGGTCGCAAACGCCACGTTACGGCGAGCCTCGGGATTGCCCTGAGCCCATCTTCAGGTGTCGCGCCCGCGGAGATCCTGAACAAAGCCGATGAGGCCATGTACAAGGCCAAAGAGGGTGGCAAAGCACGCTACGAGTTCAGCGAGCTTCCACCTTCTGCGGAGAACGAAGATTCCACAGGGGACGACGAAGGTAGGCCCTGATCCGTCCCCGGCGCTGATCTAGTCGGAGGAGGCGTCGCCCCATCCGAGGAACCTGGGACCCTGCCGGCCTTTCTTGCCGTTCTCGACGATCAGTACGGACATGGGCGGGGACGGGTTGCGGATCACTGTCATGTTGCCCTGCGGGTCGTAGACTTGTATGGCGACGCACAGGTACTCGCCCGGAACGTGCTGGTCACTGACTTTTAGCGAAGTGCTCACCGTGGCGCGTTTTTTCTGCTCCCCATTTCCCCGCAGTTCCAGGGTATTGTTCGGGGCCAGTCCTCGGGGACCGATGCTACCACCCTGCTTCACCCGCCAGAAAACGGCCCTGACGTGGGCTAAGCCCACCTCGTCCTCTAGTGTAATAGGAATTCTTATAGTCTCGTCGATCCCGTAACGGGCCGGTTCTTTGGACAAAACGGTCCTCCTCTTCTATAAATTATCCAGGGGCAATCCTGCTTTAAATCTTCAATATCGAAAGAATATCGCGTATGAGCCTTGTTTTCCCACCCGGCAGGGGTAATTTCGCCGAAAAAGATGCGCTCTCGACCCGTCAACCGCGCCAGGTGACGCTCTGTGCCGGATCCAACCGCCCGTCTGATGGTGTTGGCGGACTTGGAGCCCCGAATTTCGGATCGGGGCTCCAGGCTCTGTTTCTAGCCGGTCTCCGGCAACGTCAGGATCACCGTTTTGAGCTCGGTAAAAGTCTCCATCGGGTGGCGGCCTCCGACCCGGCCGATCCCGGAGAGCGAGCCGGACCGTCCTCCGAAGGGAAGATGACTCTCCCAGTGGTTCGTCGTGGCGTTTATGTTGACCCAACCCGTCCGGACCGATTCGGCGAAACGCAGACCCCGGCCGAGGTCCCGCGTAAAGACCGCCGAGAGTAACCCGTAAGGTGACGCGTTAACGGCCTGAAGCGCCTCTTCTTCGTCCTTGATGGCGGTTATGGGGACTATGGGGCCAAAAGTCTCTTCCCGGGCGGCCCGCATGCCGCCGGTAACGCCGCTAAGGACGGTCGGCTCGTAGTAGAGGCTCGTGGGGAAGCCTTCGGCGCGGGCTCCGCCGCTAAGTAGCTCCGCCCCGCGCTCCAACGCGTCGGTGACGTGCTCGTCCATCTTTTGCGCGATCGCCTCGTTGTTGAGCGGGCCCATAGTGGTGGCCGGGTCGAACGGGTCACCGAGGCGCACCCGGCGTTCCAGGGCGGCGAGGAGCTTTTCGAGAAAGGCGTCGTGGACCTGCTCCTGTACCAGAAAGCGCTCTCCGGCGGTGCAGCTCTGTCCGGCGCAGAGAAAGGCGGCGTCGAGGCTCGCCTCCGCCGCAGCGTCGAGGTCGGCGTCGTCGAGGACGACCATCGGGCCGTTGCCGCCCATCTCCAGGATCAGGGCTTTCCCGGCGGCGCGGGCGGCAACCCTCTGGCCGGTCTCTACCGAACCGATGAAGCCGACGGCCTGCGTACCGGGGTTCGAGGCTACCTCGTCCCCGACGGTGGAGCCTGGTCCGGCCACCAGGTTGAATACTCCTGGTGGCAGATCTGCCTCGATAATGCACTCGGCGAGTTTTATAGAGCAGATAGAGGTGCTGGACGCCGGGTTCCATACCACGGCGTTGCCGGAGGCGAGGGCCGGCGCGAGGACTTCGGCGGGCATGGTGTAGGGCCAGTTCCAGGGGGAGATGACACCGACCACCCCGCGCGGCACGCGGTAGAGGAGCACGCGCTTTCCCGCCTCCACGGAGGGTGGCATCGCCCCGTCGAGGCGCACCACGTCGGCGGCGGCCATGCGGAAGTATTCGATGAGCTCGTCCACCTCGTCGTAGGACTCGGCCTGCAACGGTTTGCCCTGGTCGAGGGTGAGCGTCCACGCGAGTTCCTCGCGACGCTCCTCGATAATCCCGGCGATCCGCTCCATCGCGGCGGCGCGCTCGAAAGCCGTGTAGGCCGCCCAGCCGGGCCAGGCGTTGTTCGCGGCGGCGATGGCGCGCCGGGCGTCATCGCGGGTTCCGTCGGGGACGGTCCCGAGGACCTCGCCGGTGGCGGGGCTCGTGGCTTCGATGCGGGCGCCGGACTCACCGTCGGTCCACTGGCCCGCCAGGTACATAGAGTAGTTCTTTACCCGGGTTTCCATTCACTTCCCCCTTGCAAAGGCGTTCTGGTAGATCTCCTCGTAGTCCGAGGGCGTGACCTCGCGTGGGTTGCCGACCGTCTGCGGGTCTTCGTAGGCGATGCGGGCGAGCATCGGGATCTCCTCCTCGGAGAACCCCAGCTCCTCCAGCGTCGGGATGCCTACGTCCTCGGTGAGGCGGTAGAGCTCCTCGATCCCGGCTGCGGCGGCCTCCAGCGGCTCCAGCCCGTACACGTTGACCCCCAGAGCCTGCGCTATTCGGGCGTATCGTTCGGGGGCGGCGGGCACATTGTACTCGCAGACCGGGCCGAGTACCCGGGCGGTCAGGGCGCCGTGCGGGCAGTCGTGGACGCCGCCGGCGGACTGGCTCATGGCGTGGGCCGCGCCGGCGCTCTCCGTGCCGTAGGCGAGCCCGCCGAAGGTGGCCGCGTGGGCCATGTTCGTCCGGGCTTCCAGGTTCCCGCCGTCCTCGTAAGCGGTACGGAGCCACTTCGCGGCAAGCTCTATCGCCGCGAGCGCCACGGCGTCGTTGAACGGCTGGTGATAGTCGCAGGTGTAGCACTCGATGCCGTGTGAGAGGGCGTCCATACCGGTTGCGGCGGTGATGGACGGGGGGAGGCCGAGGGTAAGCTCCGGGTCGATGACGGCGGTGTAGGCCCCGATCAGGGGCGTCTCCCCGACGTTGAACTTGATGCCGCGTGCGTGGTCGGTAATGACGGCCCAGAGCGTTACTTCGCTGCCGGTCCCGGCCGTGGTCGGTACCGTCACCAGCGGTGGGACGCGCCGGGTTATGGGCTTGTTGCCGTACTCGTAGTCCAGGATGGAGCCGCCGTTCGCGGCCACGACGCCGACGCCTTTCGCGGTATCCATCGAGCTGCCGCCGCCGAGGGCGACGAGTCCGTCACAGCCCTCCTCCCGGTAGACGGCGTGGGCCTCTTCGATCAGCTCTACGTCCGGGTTGGGCCGCACGGCGTCGAAGACGACGGTGTTCTCCAGGGACTCCAGCGCCCGTTCGGCGAGCCCCGCGGAGGCGACGCCCGGGTCGGTGATGAGCAGGGGATGCTCTACTTCCAGCCCCTTCACCAGCTCTCCCAGACGCGAGATGGCGCCGGGGCCGTGAACCATGCGGGTCGGTATCTCTACGGCGCGGACGGTCTCTACCTCTACGTTCATCCTGCCTCCTCCAGCGTGTCGCGGTGTTCTTTGGTCTTGGCGGGTCTGCCCGGCGGGTCCGGCACGAACTCTTCCAGAGCTATCCGCCGGGGTTTGAGGTATTCCTCGGGGGTTCCCTGCTGCTCCAGGAAGGAGAGCGCGCTTTGTGCCAGCATCGAGCCTTCTTCGACGCGCGACTCCCAGACGTTGACTTGCTCGTGCGGGTCTTCCGTCAGGTCGTAGAGCTCCGGCAGTTGGGCGGGGCCGCCCAGGATCAGGGACCGCTCCTTCGTGGCGGCCGTAATGGGCATGTAGCTCGCGATGCGCCGGGTGCGGCCGTCCACCGCGCTCGTGAACTCGCCCTCGGCGAAGTAGAGCGGCCAGGAGCTTATGACGAACGGCCGATGCTCCTCTCGCGTCCCCCGGATCACGTCCGCAAAATGCCATCCCTGCGCCGTCGGCGGACTCTCCAGCCCCACGAGCTCCAGGATGGTCGGCGCGACGTCCGGCGCGGTCGTCATCGCCCGCCGCCGGCCCGGCTCTATTCCCGGTATCCGCGCAATGAGCGGTACCCGCGTGAGCTCCCCATACAGCGGCGACGGCGCGACGGTAAGAAGCCAGGACCCGGTCAGCCACTCCGGGACGACCGCGTCTTCAGAGATGGACGCGAAATTGTCGTTAATCCACTCGGCCTTGCCGAAGTACCCGTGCTCCCCGAAGTAGAAGCCGTGGTCGGAGAGGAAGAAGACGATCGTGTTCTCCCGCAACCTCAGCGCGTCGAGCTTCGCCAAAAGACGCCCGATCCAGAAGTCCACCATCGTTACCTCGCCGCAGTACGTAGCGTGGGCGAGCTCCACCTCCTCCCTCGTCAGGCCTGCCTCCTCCCACTTCGCATAGGTGGGATAGAGTTGCCGCCCGTCGTAACCGGGCAGATATTGCTCGGTGTAATACTCCGGCGCATCCCAGGGCTCGTGAGGGTCCCAGGTGTCCACGTAGAGGAAGAACGGCTCCTTGTGGTGCCGCTCCAGCCACTTTTCGGCCTCCGTAACGGTGCGGGCCACGAGCCGGTCGGACTCCTCCCGCCACGTCGAGCGGTAATCCGAGCGCTCCCGCGGCCGGGTGTCGTCCCCCTGTCCGCGGACCCAGATAAAGTCGTCGAAGCCCCGGTCGTACCCGAACCCGCCCCGGATAAAGTACGGCGTATCCACCACGCCCATCGTCAGGTACCCGGCCTCGGAGAGAAGCCCCGGGAGGGTAGGCAGGTGCGCGGGTAGCGGCTCCCAGCCCATAAAGGTGTAGGCGAAGGTCCCGGTGAGGATGTCCGCCCGCGCCGGCATGGTGGGGAAGGACGAGACCCGATGCTCTTCGAAGACGACCGACGTGCGCGCGAAGGCGTCGAGGTTGGGGGTTCTTATCTCCTGGTTGCCGTATGTCCCGAGGTGATCCCTGCGGAAGGTGTCCGAGACGATCACCAGGACATTCGGACGTTCTTGCATAGCTGTCCTCCTGTGTCGAAAACTTTGGCTGCTACTGACACAGAAGGGGCGGCGCGCGCCGGCCCGCCAGATACTGGCCGCCCTCCTGGCGACCCCTGCCCCCGAAAGCCCCGAAAGACCACCACCGCAGACGGCGTCCGAGCGTGAGAATGAAATCTCGCAACTCGCCACCGGACAGACAGATCCGTGGCCGACAGTGCCCGAATATCCCGCAGAGACGCTTTAACCACGAACTGCGCGAAAATGGAGACTTACCACGCAACCAACCGCTCTCGCCCCAGAGATACCGAGCCGAGCGCGGCATAATAGCTACCGCTCGTTGTTGCGTATTACAGTAAAGTCTCTCATAGCAAAACAAGTACCACACGATACTTGATTCGTCAAGCCTGTTTCGTGGGGCTTCTCAAGGTGGTCGCGTGGATCTCCAGGCGCGCGGGTGGGGACGGCAGGTTATGCTTGTAGGGATGGGTGCTTTTGTAGGAAAGCGGGTGGCGTTGGTGGGGCTGGCGGTCGTACTCGGCGCCCTGGTTCTGTACTTTGTCTGGGGGAGGTCCGGCGGTCCGGTAGTGGGGACTCTATCTACGGTACCGCCGAAGATCCTAGGGGATCACCGGGTTGGGGATTTCGTCGTTTCTCTTGAGGAGGGGGCGGGGGGACCCGCGTTGGCGGTTGCCCACCGGGGGGATCCGGGCCGGGTGTTGTGGCGGAGCGTACCGGGGGAGAGCTTCGTGTCGGCGGCCCGAGGTCGGGAGACGGTGCGCAACCGGCAGGCCCACTTCTTGGTGGAGGACGAGATAGAGGAGCGGCTGCCGGACCAGAGCGTGGAGTCGGCGGAGAGGCGGGGCGGCGCGCTGGTGCTTGCCGGGCGGCTCGCCGGAGGAGGTGAGGAGGTTCCCTACACGCTCTCGTTCGTCCCGGCCTCCGACGGGCGGCTGCGTTTCGTGGCGGAGGTTGAAGAGCCGTACAACAGGGTCTATCTCACCTACGCCTCCTCGCCGGAGGAGCGCTTCTTCGGCTTCGGGGAGCAGTTTACGTACTTCGACCTCAAAGGGAGGAAGGTTCCGATCTTCATCCAGGAGCAGGGGATAGGGCGGGGGGCGCAACCCGTTACGCTGGGCGTCAACCTGCGGGCCGGTTCCGGCGGAACCTGGTACAGCAGCTACGCCCTGGCGCCCCACTACATCAGCAGCGAGCTGCGTTCGCTGTTTCTGGAGAACTACGGGTACTCGGCCTTCGACCTGCGCGATGAGAACCGGGTGCAGGTGGAGGTCTTCGCGCCACGGATGGAGGGCCAGATCCTGGCCGGAGAGTCGCCCGCCGGGTTGATAGAAGAGTACACGGAGTACGCTGGCAGGATGCGTCCACTGCCGGGCTGGGTGCTCTCCGGCGCGGTCGTCGGCTTGCAGGGGGGAACGGAGAAGGTGGGCGGCATCTACGGAAGGCTCAAGGCGCGCGACACGCCCGTCGCCGCCCTGTGGCTCCAGGACTGGGTGGGCCAGCGGCAGACCAGCTTCGGTACCCGGCTCTGGTGGAACTGGGAGCTCGACCGGGACCAGTACCCCTGCTGGGAGAGGTTCGTAACCGACCTGGACCGCGACGGCGTGAGGATGATGAGCTACGTCAGTCCCTGGCTGGCAGATCCCTCCGGGAAAGAGAGCTTCCGGCGTAATCTATTCGAGGAGGCAGAGCGCAACGGCTACCTCGTCCAGAACCGGCAGGGAGAGCCCTACATGCTGGGTCAGACCGACTTCTCCGCCGCACTCGTAGACCTGAGCAACCCGGAGGCGAGAGGGTGGATCAAGGCCGTCATAAAAGACAACCTCATCGGGAGCGGCGCCTCCGGCTGGATGGCGGACTTCGGCGAAGGACTCCCCTACGACGCCGTCCTCCACTCCGGCGCGAGCGCCGAGACCTACCACAACCGCTATCCCGAGGAGTGGGCGCAGGTAAACCGCGAGGCCATAGAAGAAGCGGGTCTGGGGGACGAGGCGGTCTTCTTTACCCGTTCGGGGTTCACCCGCAGCCCCTCCTACAGCACATTGTTCTGGCTCGGCGACCAGTTGGTTTCTTGGGACCGGCACGACGGCATAAAGACCGCCGTGGTGGGCCTGCTCTCCAGCGGTCTCTCCGGCTACGCCTTCAACCACTCGGACATCGGCGGCTACACTGCGCTCAACAGCCCTATAAGGGACTACCACCGCTCGAAGGAGTTGCTCTGGCGCTGGTCGGAGCTTTCGGCCTTTACGGTGGTGTACCGCAGCCACGAGGGAAACAGGCCCGGAGAGAACCACCAAATCTACTCCGACGAGGAGAGCATGGAGCACTTCTCCCGCCTCGCCAAAGTTTACGCCGCCTGGGAACCGTATCGCAGAGAACTGGTGCTCGAAGCCGCCGAGACCGGCCTCCCCGTCGTCCGCCACTCATTTATCCACTACCCTCAAGATCCGGAAGTCTACGACCTGCAGTATCAGTTCATGGTCGGCCCGGAGTTCATGGTGGCGCCCGTCCTCGATGCCGGGACCGAGTGGGTCGAGGTGTATTTGCCCGCGGGCCGCTGGGTACACCTGTGGTCCGGGGAGGTATACGGTTCGGAGGAAGGCATACACACCATAATAAAAGCGCCCGTCGGAGAGCCCGCCGTCTTCTACAAGGAGGGCTCTGAGGCCGGGACAGAGTTCCGGGAGGAGTTGGAGAGGCAAGACCTCGTGGAGTAAAGCTCTGTTAGGATTCCCGGATGTCCGGCAGAGTCTCAAAGAAGCTTGCGGCTGCAACGCTCGGCGGGGCGCTCTTGGGCGTGGGAGGACTCGTCTGGGCCCGCGAGGTGGAGACGCGACGGTTAGAGGTCGTCCCGGTTACGCTTACCCTGCCCCGGCTGGCGTCGGAGTTCGACGGCTACCGGGTGGTCCAGATCGGGGACATCCACCTCGACGACTGGGCGAAACCCCGGCGCCTGAACCGCATCGTAGATCTGGTAAACGACCAGAACCCGGACCTTATCGCCATCACGGGCGACTGCCTGAGCTACTCCGTAGACCCGGGCGTTCCCCACCGGCTGGCCGAGGCCCTGGGGAAGCTAAAGGCCCGCGACGGCGTGCTGGCGGTAACGGGCAACCACGACTACCTGACGGATATAGAGAGGGTTCGCTGCTGCCTCCGGTCCGGCGGCGTTACGGAGCTTTGCAACGACGTTCGTACCGTGAAGCGCGAGGGCGCGGCGCTACATTTCGCCGGCGTAGATGACGTGATGGAGGGGCGGAGCCGGCTGGACCTGGTGCTGGAGAAGGTGCCGGAGGAGGGGGCGGCGATACTGCTGGCCCACGAGCCGGACTTCGCCGACGTATCAGCGGCGACCGGGCGCTTTGATCTCCAGCTCTCGGGCCACTCCCACGGCGGGCAGGTGCGGGCGCCGTTCTGGGGGCCGGTTTTTCTGCCGCCGTTCACACAACGGTACACCAGCGGGCTCTACGAGGTGGGGGACATGTTGCAGTACACCAACCGGGGTTTGGGCTTCGTGGACGCCCGCCTCCGTTTCCTGTGCCGACCGGAGATAACCGTCTTTACCTTACGGTCGCGGGGTTCTGGATACGCTCTCTGAGCAGGTTTGCCGGGTTGCTTCAGGCCCCGATCCGCTTTACGAACACCGGTCCTTTGTAGAGGTGGTCTCGGAGGCGCTTCAACTCGGATTTTTCGAGCTGGAAGTCGGTGTCGACCGAAGAGTCGGCCGGCGTACCGGGGGGTACGAGACGCCTCTCGTATCGGGGGTCTTTTATCCAGCGGAAGTGTAGCCGGCCGTCTTCTGTCTCCCAGGTGGTAGCGAACGGCAGCGTGTCCTGGTTCAAGACGGCGTTGACCCCAATGTACAGTTGCTGCGCGCGCCGGAGGTCCAGTTCCGAACCCTCGTCTTTGCGAGGGTATACGATCCGGACGAGCTCCCTGCCGGGATCAAAGCCGCACTCGTGGGCGAGCGCTAGAAGGTTCCACCACTCTTCATCCGTAAAGAAAGCGATAACAGATCGTTCTTTGTCAGCCGCTGCTGCCGACGAACGTACCTCGAAGGCCATTCCTTCTCCAATGCTCGTAGTGCTCTAGCCGCAGATTGTAACCGGCACCGGAGGTCGTGCGGACGGTATCAGTTGCCGGTTCACGGAGGAGATTCCACGAATAGGAGCTCGGACATAGGAGGAGGATGTTTTGGGCGAAGAAAGGGTGTCGAGGAAGCAGTTCATCCGCCTGGGCGGGGCCATAGGGGTCGGCGTTGCCGGCTCTTCGGTGCTGGCCGCCTGTGGTGGCGGGGAGTCCGGCCAGGGGGGCGGAGAGACGGCCTCGGGTGGGGAGAGACCACCGCGTCCGGCGGCGGTACCACGCAGGCTTCCGGTCCGCCGAGCACGACCAGCCCCACGGTGGAGTAGGGCGGGGTGATAGTGCAGGAAGAGTTCCTCCCGCCGAACCAGGCGTTCCCCTTCAACGTCGCCGGTCAGGATGGCCCGCAGCCGGCGATCCTGGTTCACATGCAGGATGGTACCTGGATCGCCTACTCGGCCGTGTGTACGCACGCGGCGTGTGAGGTCGCCTACCAGCTACAGAGTCAGCAACTCGGCTGCCCGTGTCATGGCTCGATGTTCGACCCGGCGAACGGCGGCAGCGTGGTGCAGGGACCGGCGGAGCAGCCCCTGCAGGAGATACAGGTCGAGACCAGTGGCGGCAACGTGATGCTCGCCTAAGTACGAACAGATTAATTCCGAGGGGTGTAAGCTTGTGGGCGAACGAGGAGCCCATAAAACCGATCCGTGGTCCCGCCCTCAATCCTGAGCAACTCGCCACTTTGGAGGATCTGTACCACGCC
>JALYGE010000162.1 GCA_030777225.1 Actinomycetota bacterium | reverse complement strand
GCAAGCGCTGGCGTTGTGGCACGACCAGGGCTTGTCGCACGGGCCGGTGATCGCCGACTCCTAACAGGAGCGGCTTCGCCGGTCCGAATATTTTTGCCACCGAGAGCTACTCTCGGGAAGGAAGGTACCATGCAAAAGAACCATAGAGTGTCTGACATGGCGGTCGATGTGCTGGCACGCCAGGCTGAGATTCGCGCTAAACGGAACAGGGAGCCCTTAGAAGAAGCTCTAAGGGCAGTTCTCAAGACCGAGGCCGGACGGCAGCTTGAGGAGTTACGGGACGGGCCGCTCGGCGACGAGGGGGCGCAACAGTGGCAGGAGGATCTCGTGCGCAAGCGAGTCCGGGAGCGCACACAGGAGCGGAACGAGGAACGAAAGCGGCTGCAACAAGCCGCCGCCTGGGAGCAGTTCATGCGCACGGAGTTGCGGGAGTTGGAGCTTCGCAAAGAGGGCCAACTCGCCGAATTGCTGGGCGAACCGCTGCCAGAAGAGCCACCGGCGGCGTTGGGGCGACTGGCCCGTGCGGACCAGAGACAGGCAGAGGAAGGCCTGGTGGCGCTGATGAGCAGCGGGAAGGTCTTCTACAAGCCATTGGAAGAGCTCTCACAAGAGGACATGCCGGCCAGGGTAGCAGCCAACAGATTGCGGATGGCGTGGCTCAAGGAACGGAACGAGGTGTGGGGCGGTTACGGTGGTTACGACGGGTGAGGAAGGTTTCTCGTGACCCTTAGCGTGGCGCAGCTACGGGTTCTGGAGGACTGGATGCGCTCCAGGGGGATCACCCGGTGCCCGGCTTGCGGAGAGAGCGGATGGCGCTTGGCAGAGGCCGCCTATGTCAGAGCGCTGTTGGAGAAGGGCGATGAGGACCTGACCGAGGGCGGTGGAGTGGTGAAAATTCCCTGCGGTAACTGCGGGTACGTGGCACTCTTCGACGCCGAGACGCTCGGTATCAGGGGAGTGTGGGCCCAAGAGAGGACCCCGTAGCGCGCCGTGGATTTCCGATAAGTTAGCGATTCACGTCGAAATCTCGATTTTCCTGCGTGCTAGAATGCCAGGCTATGCAGGACGAGAGGTTAGGGGAAAACACTACCGCCGGAAAGCTCGAAGGCCTGGAGAAGCTTCGGGAGGAGGCGGCGCATCCCGCGCCGGAAGAGGCTGTCGAGCGGCAGAAGGAGAAGGGGAAGCTCACCGCCCGAGAGCGGATAGAACTGCTATTGGACGAGGGTACGTTCGTGGAACTGGATCGCTACCGGGTGCATCGCTCCTACAACTTCGGAATGGAGAAGAACCGGCCTCTGGGGGACGGTGTGATCACCGGTTACGGTGAGGTGATGGGCCGGAAGGTCTGCGTGTTTAGTCAAGACTTCACGGTTTTCGGCGGGTCTCTGGGTGAAATCTACGCGCAGAAGATCTGCAAGGTGATGGACCTGGCGCTGAAGACCGGCTGTCCCATAGTCGGCATCAACGACTCCGGCGGGGCGCGCATCCAGGAGGGCGTGGTCTCGCTCGCCGGGTACGCGGACATCTTCCATTGCAACGTGCTGGCTTCGGGGGTGGTGCCCCAGATCTCCGTGGTCATGGGGCCGTGCGCCGGGGGCGCGGTCTACTCACCGGCGATCACCGACTTCATCTTTATGGTCGAGGAAACGAGCCACATGTTCATCACCGGCCCGGACGTCATAAAGAGCGTCACCGGCGAGGATGTCTCCTTCGAGGACCTGGGCGGCGCGGGGACCCACAACACCACGAGCGGCGTCGCCCACTTCGCCGCAACCGACGAGGAGAGTTGCATGGAGGACGTGCGTTACCTGCTCTCTTTTCTGCCGGAGAACAATCTGGAGAGCGCCCCATACTTCGAGCCTGAAGATTTGCCGGAGCGGATGGAGGAGGAGCTGGCGACGCTCGTCCCGGATTCGCCCCAGCGTCCATACGACATTCGCCGGGCGATAGAGCTTACGGTGGATGATGAGGAGTTCTTCGAGGTACAGGAGGGCTGGGCGCAGAACCTGGTCGTGGGTTTCGCCCGGCTAGACGGGCATGCCGTCGGGGTCGTCGGGAACCAGCCGGCGGTTCTGGCGGGGACGCTGGATATAGACGCGAGTACGAAGGGGGCGCGGTTCGTGCGCTTCTGTGACGCGTTCAATATTCCGCTGCTCACGTTCGTGGACGTACCGGGATTTATGCCGGGGACGGACCAAGAATGGGGCGGCATAATCCGTCACGGGGCAAAGTTGCTCTACGCTTACTCTGAGGCTACGGTGCCCATGATGACGGTCATCACGAGGAAGGCGTATGGCGGGGCCTATGACGTCATGTGTTCCAAGCACATTGGGGCGGACGTGAACGTGGCGTGGCCGACGGGGGAGATCGCGGTGATGGGAGCCCCGGCCGCAGTGGGGATCATCTTCCGGCGTCAGATAGCAGAGGCGGAAGACCCCGAAGAAAAGCGCGAAGAGCTGATAGCCGACTACGAGGAGCGCTTCAACAACCCGATGGTCGCCGCCGAGATGGGCTACATAGACGACGTTATAGACCCGCGCGAGACGAGGCCGTACCTCATAAAAGCCCTACAGATGATCCGTACCAAACGCCCCGAACGACCACCGCGCAAACACGGTAACATCCCCCTGTGAGGATCGAGCCCGCGCCAACCGAAGAGGAAGCGGCCGCCATAATGGCCGCTTTGGAAGCTCTGCGCGAGGAAGGGCAGGATGTGGCGCCATCCGTCAAACGCAGCCGTTGGCGGCTCGCGGGTTTGCTCGGGCATTCAGTCCCGCCGGAGATGAAGCTGGAGGGCTCTCTGTGGGCTTACAGGGGATGGGAGGTACAGGTCTAGGTGTTCGGGAAAGTGCTGGTAGCGAACCGGGGTGAGATCGCCGTCCGCATCATCCGCGCACTGCGCGAGATGGGTGTCGCGAGCGTCGCGGTCTACTCGGATATCGACCGGGAAGCGCTACATACCCGGCTGGCGAATGAGGCGTACCACATCGGGCCGACGCCCGCTACCGAGAGCTACCTGAACATAGAGAAGCTGATCGAGGTGGCCCGTAGTTCCGGAGCCGAAGCGGTACATCCGGGGTATGGCTTCCTGGCCGAGAGCGCGCCGTTCGCCCGGGCGGTTACGGAGGCGGACCTCACCTGGATCGGGCCTCACCCGGAAGCTATAGAAGTGATGGGCTCGAAAGTAGAGAGCCGCCGGATCATGGCCGACGCCGGGGTCCCCCTGACGCCCGGCACGGAAGACTCTGTAGAGTCCGCCGACGCCGTCCCGGAGTTTGCTTCTGAGCATGGCTACCCGGTGGCGGTGAAGGCCGCGTCGGGCGGCGGCGGCAAGGGCTTCGCCGTGGCACAGGATAAGACCGAGGCGGTGACAGCGTTCGAGAGGGCGAGCCGCGAGGGGGAGATGTACTTCGGGGACGGATCCGTGTATCTGGAGAAGTATCTGCCCGCTCCCCGGCACGTAGAGATACAGGTCGTGTGTGACAAACACGGCAACGCGGTCCATCTCGGGGAGCGGGACTGCTCGATCCAGCGCCGGCACCAGAAGCTCGTCGAGGAGTGCCCGTCCCCGGTGATGGACCCCGCGATGCGCGAGAAGATGGGGAAGGCTGCGGTCAAAGCCGCCCAGTCCGTCGACTACGATAACGTCGGCACCGTAGAATTTCTTGTTCAAGATCACGAGTTCTACTTCCTGGAGATGAACACCCGCGTGCAGGTCGAACATCCCGTAACCGAAGAGGTAACGGGCATAGACATCGTGCAGACCGGCATCCGCATCGCCGCCGGAGAGGAGCTACCGTTTGCCCAGGAAGACGTCTCCTGGCGCGGACACGCCGTCGAGGTGCGCGTAAACGCCGAGGACCTCACGAACGATTTCGCCCCGAGCCCCGGCTCCGTGAGCGTGTACGAGGAGCCGGGCGGCCCTGGCGTCCGGGTGGACTCTTCGCTACGGGGACCGGGCTCGGTGCCCGAGTCTTACGACCCGCTATTCGCCAAGCTCATCGTGCGCGGCGCGGACAGGGAGGGTGCGCTGTCTCGCCTGCGACGGGCGCTCGCGGAGTTCAGGGTAGAGGGGATAGCGACGACGCTGCCGTTCTTCCGGGCGCTATTGGACGACGAGGTCTTCGTTTCCGGCGACTACACGACGGGCTTTATAGCGGAGCGACTGGAGGCGCTGGAGATCGAGGCGAGTCCCCTCGGAGAAGCCGGGGAAGCTCCCGAGAAAGGCTCGCGGGAGATCGAGGTAGAGGTGAACGGGAAACTCTTTCGGGTGCGAATGTATTCGGAAGAACCGCAGTCGGGCGGCAAGCCGCAGCGCCGGGGTGGCGGGGCGCGTCGGGCAGCGATTAGCGAAGGGGCGGTGACGGCTCCGATGCAGGGCACCATCGTCAAAGTGCTCGTGGAGGAAGGACAAGAGATAGAGACGGACGAACCGGTGTGCGTGCTAGAGGCGATGAAGATGGAGAGTGAGATCCGGGCCCGCAGCGCAGGCATGGTCTCGGAGGTTCACGTCGAAGCCGGGCAGACCGTGCGGGCCGGCGAGTCCCTGGTCACGCTAGATTAGAAACGTCCGGTGGCCGAGCGTACTGGTGACTTCGAGTGGCGCGCCGAAGGCGACGAAGCCGAGATTATACTCTATGCTCCCGATGATTCTGCCCTGAACCTTATCCTGCCCGCCACCCGTCTCCCCGGAGTAGAGAGCCCTGTATATGCCGCCGCATCGGCGCAGAACTTTGGATGTATCTCAGTGTCCGCCACCCACGCCGCCCCAGACCTCGTCACGGCACCGGCGCGCGGTCTGTTGCTCAGCGCTGGCGCGTCGGTTGACGGGATAGGCGTGCGAGCGGACGATCTTGTGCGTCTCATGTTCCGTAATCTATCGGAGCTGAGCCTGCCGCATCTTGGCGGGAGCGGTATCAGGAGAACCTGTGAAGCCGGTGCGTGGACCGCTGCGGAAGACAGCCTCATCGAGGAAGAAGACCTTCAGGTCTTCGACCTGTCTGCCGGTGACCCGGACGCGCTGGGGCGCCGGGCGCTCTCCGCCGGCGAACGGGACCGTGATCTCCTGCCAAATTTGCGTGTTTACTCGGTGGGAGACGTGCTGGACGCCGAAACAGCCGAGAGCCTGGATCTCGACCAGGGAACCATCGTCCTCTCCGTCGAAGCTGGAGCCGGCGACCTGGGACGGCTCGCGTTGGCCGCGCATCGGGAGCGCATCCTCGGTCGCATCCGGGCCGGAGTAGACTTTGACGCGGAGGACGACCTGCCCGCCACCCCGCTCGATAGCGAAGAGGCGGCGGACTTGCTGGCAGCTACGTATGCGGCCGCTAACTTCGCCGACGGTCGTGCGGCCCTGACGTTGTACGCCTTGCGGAGAGCCTTCATGGACATTACGGGTGAGGTACGCCCCGTTGCCTCCTGGAGGATCGGCGGGTTCGAGGGACGGGATGCTTCGCTGGTTCATCGCCGGGGGCTTGCGAGAGTAAGCGGTGGCGAGGCGCTGGCGTCGGGCGGCAACGTGGCGGCCGGGACGGGCGCGATGTTGGGGAGTGCGCCACCGTTCGAGGTGGCCGAAGTAAATGGCTCGTGGCCGTGGGAGGAGGCAGGCTTGGTAGAGCGGGTGGCAAACCTGGAAGACTTGGAACGACGCAAAACTTGAATCCGTCCGGTTGCGGTCCGGTCGGCGGATAACAGGCAAACAAAAGTAGATATTGAGCAGCGAAGTTCTGGACAAGATGCTGCAGTTGATGACGGCGACCTTCGGACTGGTGGCAGCCCTGGCGTGGGACGAAGCTATTCAGGAGCTCTTCACAGCTATCTTCGGCGAGGCTGGAAGTTTAGCAGCCAAGTTCTTCTACGCCGTACTCATCACGGTCGTTGTCTTCGTGACGATACGGCTCGGACGGTTATCCGACCGGCTCAAAAAGGACGAAGAGGAGTCCAGCGCTCCCTGAAGCGCGTTAGCGTTCTCTAAAGTCCTCCGGTGTGATCTGGTTGACCCAGTCCTTGAATTTATCCACGACCTCGTCTTGCGGGGTATCTTCGATCGCCTCTTCGAAGACTACGGAGGCTTCCTCTATCACGTCGTCGGAGGCGAAGATAGGGGCTCCGGACCGTACCGCTAGGGCTATGGCGTCCGAGGGACGGGAGTCCACCTCGATGGTGCGGCCTTCGATCTCCAGGCTTATAACGGCGAAGAAGGTCGAATCCCTGAGCTCGGTAACGGTTATCCGCTCCATCGAGCCGCCGAGCTCGGAGACTAGGTTGACCGCCAGATCGTGGGTCAAGGGACGGCTGAACTCCGTGTTCTGGAGCTTCATGAGGATGGACCGTGCCTCTCCCTGCCCGATCCAGATCGGCAGATAACGGTTCTCGTCCTCGACTTTGAGGATGACGATGGGGCTAGAGCTGAAGAGGTCCAGGTTGATCCCGTAAATGGACATCTGGGTGAAGCCGTTGTCGCTCACTGACTGTTGCTCCTCTCGTACCGCCACGCAGGCGGTTCCAAATACCTGCGAAGATTTTACTTCCCGTTCCGCCTCTGTTCAATCAGGTTGTAAGGCGAGCCGTCGTGTTGTACATTATTCCGGCGGTACACTCGGTAGTATCGTTCACGGGCCTGTAGCTCAGCCGGTTAGAGCGCTTCTCTGATAAGGAAGAGGTCACTGGTTCGAGTCCAGGCAGGCCCACTAGAGAAATCTCGCAATTTGCAGGTAAAAAATGGAGTCTAAGAAGAGGCCCTGGATATGCTTCAGGGCCCTTGTGCAGCAACCGTGATACTGATGGCGAATTCGTCACGCAGCGACAGGTTCAGCCATCAGTCGGGCGAATGGCGAACGTCTGGTTTTGGCCTTGGGTACTCCCATCAGCCACTCTCCCACCCGCAGAAAGCTCAAAGAGGTGGCACTCAGGAGATGGTGTAGATGGGTCTTGGTTAGCCCGATGTACTTGGAGCGCCGCACCTCGCAGGTGCGTACCGCCCGTGAGACGGT